>JARRQD010000031.1:0-33815 GCA_037382205.1 Candidatus Thiodiazotropha sp. | reverse complement strand
AAGCTGTCAGCTCATTGAGGTTGAGGATGGGGAGCAGGCCTGGCAGGCAATTAGCCAAACGTCATCGATCGACATGGTTTTCAGCGACCTCTCCATGCCTAAAGTCGATGGTCGCACACTGCTGACCAACATCCGAAATTCGAAAAATCAACACATATCCAACTTGCCATTCATCGTTGTAACCGGCAATGATGTAACCGATGCCATTGTCGAAGAGCTAGAGGGTCTAGGTGCTTGTGGCATGGTGAGCAAACCTTTTGATCCGGTAATGATTCGGCAGTTTGTCGAAGAATTGGCAACAGAGTCCGACCAAGAGAACTCAGAACAAGCGCAAGACTCGCTTTCGCAGAGAGATTTTCTTGACAATACCACAGATAAGGCCCAATTCATGGAGATCGCCAGCCGGGAGCTCTCCTTCGCAATACGCAATAAGAACGAGCTTGCCTTGGCCATGCTAAAGGTTGATCAGTACGATCGTATCATTAGCCACTATAGTGAAGCTGCCGTGGAACATATCCTGTTGGCGCTGAAAGAGATTATTGAAAATCACATCCATCCTGATGACACACTGGCCTATTTCGGTAGCGGATGCTTTTGCATATTACGCCCGGCCTCGAATGCCATAGGCACAAAATATCTTGGACGCAGAATTCTTGAAGATCTGACCTCAAAACAGTTTTACCTTGGTGAGGCCGATGAAAGCGTCACAGCCAGCATTGGCATATCAGCACCGGATATCAAGCCGGGAGCCCGTCTGCAGGATCTATTGAAACTTGCAGAGGGACGCCTCAAGGCCGCCTTTGAGAATGGTGGCGATAAAGTTGTCGACAAGGGTAATGAGAATCTGACGCCAGTATCCATGCCGGACAGCACGGAAATATCCAACATCATCGCCAACACGCAACCAAGCTCACCTCACTCATTAGGTAATAATTCTACAGATATCAATCAGTTGGCAGCTGAACAGGTTGCAGAGATCAAGGCAAAGTATTCCAATCAAACAAGAGATTTCGAAGCCCAGGCAAGCCAACTCTCTGAATACAAAAAAACGCTTGAGGATCTGACGGATGAAAACCGTGCACTGATCAACGATGTCAAACATTGGAAGCAGGAATCGGCCGAAGCCGAGCATCTGCGCAGACAGCTGTTTGAAGTTGAGAGCCAATTCCAACAACTCAAAGTCAAGTTTACAGAAGTACAGAAGCTAAATGATGAGTTAACCCATCGCACTGAGGTCACCGAAAGGGAAAATCGGCGACTGATTGACGAGGAAGAGCAACGAACCACAGCATTAAGGCAATCTCATCAATTGATTGAAGATGAGAATAAGCGCTTAGAAAGTCAAATGGTTGAACTCAAAAGCCGCGCTGAAAAAGCCGAGCTGGAGAGCCTCAAATCCAACCAGTTAGTCACCAGTCTCAGAGAAAACAACAATCTGCTAAAGATGCAGGCTGATCAACTGCAGCAAGAAGTGACTGAGCTGCGGGAAAAACTGTATCAGCAAGCACAAGCCTCCAACAAACCGGATAGCTCGCTCACTGAAATTCCCAACTCGGAATTAACATCTGACACAGATCTTCTGCAAGAGCTTTACAAGTCTGAACTCGCGCTTTCACCGACACCTGAAGCAGCACAACGTGACAAGCAGAGCAATGAGAACAAGACCGGATCAGTTCATCTGTTTCCAGATAAAGAGCAAGTAGACCAGAAACAGAAGCAAGCAAAAGAGGTCAGGATCCCTCCGTTTCGAATTGAAGCAGAACCACTGTTCTTCAAAAACGGCTTCAATCTCTCATCCTTCACCATTGCCAGCTTGATCCTATTGGCCATCATGGTCATTGGGAGTATCTATCTCTACTCAACAATGAGCAGACCTACAGAGGAGACTTCATCAACACCCCAACAAACACCGCAATAACAATCTCAAAGGCGCAGAGACTTGAGAAAGAGCTGACCCTGCGGCGAAAGGCAGAGGAAGCGTTCAATCGCAGCCTGGTTGAAAGCACCATTGATAGTCCAGCGTTTTCAGAGCCACCCCAAACCACTTCTGATGTTTCTGACAATCAGCCAGAACTCGACAACGAATCGCTCCCTTTATCACTTGAATTTGAAGCCGAGGCCACATCTGGGGCGATTGATAGCACTCCCAGCACGCCCCACTAACATTCAACGTCAGATGTCTAACATCGCCTTACTCTAATCAGTTGAATTAACGATATGCCGCCCCGTCCAAGCAAAAGATTTAATTCTCCGTCAGATCATTGGAGCGCTGCTGAAAGATACTGGCGTGTAGAGGCCACCCCGATTCATCAATCACAAAAACAGTCCACTTACCCTCTTCTCCAGGATTGAGACTCTTTACCGAATAGGCACGCCAGCGTGGGCCGCCAACTTTAATACTGACTTCGCTGATCACTTCACCTTCAAACTCCCACCGATGAATCACAGTACGACCCTGCAGATTTCTCAGATCGGTAAAGAATGAGACTTCTGTAGCATTCTCATCCAGGCTGACCACCTGATCCACAGGCTCTCTGTCTACCACCGCAGTGGTAAATACCGCCCGGGCAACATAGGCATCGGGCACTGGAGACTCATCGATTCCGTGAGTATCGAGTAACACTTCTGCTTCGGCTTCCACCTCTTCTGAGGTGACTGTGGCCGGTGGGGTTTCAGTGTCTTCAATGGCGCGCCTCTCCTCCTGGGATTGAACCACCTCTTCCGACCACGCCGTCGCTTGCAGGGAGAGCAGAATCATCGCCAACAAGACAGGTTTTATCACGATTGTTCCTTGAATTTCTTTTATCATTGACATCTCCAGCGGTCTGTTATCGGAAAATTGAAACAGAAATCACAGAAACACGCCAGTTTTCTCGGCGGCTATCTTCGCAGAACGCGAAGCCATTGCCAGAAATTCAATAAACTGGCGAGTGAAGCAGACAAATAGGTGAACGCAGCCGCCCGTAATATCTTTTCTGCGGCCGGATACTGTTCGCTTGTTAGATAGCCGTCCTTTAACAGGGGCATGGCTTTTTTAAAGCTTGCATCCCATTCAACAGGCAGTGTCAGCAGCTGCAGCAAGACATTGGTTCCCATAATGAGAAATGCAGCCAAGGCACTGATCAAGCCGATGGCAGGCGCCCTTGAGATCAGCGAGGCCAGCGGTGCTAGAAACAGCAGAAATGAACCCAGACGCTGGGAAAATTGCGCAAATCTTGCCAATCGGGAGCGCCAGCGAAACATTGGCTCATCGGCGGCATCCTGCAGTGCATGTCCCACTTCGTGGGCGGCGGTGGTGATCGCGGTAAGTGTTTTCCCGGCCAACCTCTCCCGGGAGAGCCGAACGACTTTATCATTCGGATCATAATGATCACCCTGGTCAGTACTCTCCACACCCACGTCATTCAATGAAAAACGATCCAGCAGATGTCTTGCCAACTCACCGCCATTGCCCGGGAAGTTGGCTTCATCATGCTGACTGTGCTTTTGCATGGTTCGCTTGACCCACCATTGTGGCCCCAGAAACAGTAGAAGCAACAGCGCCAGAATAATCAAGTAGTGCATACTGTATATCGATCTCAGAGATTGTTGTTCAGGCTGATCAATTAAGTAAAAGCCTGTCGGCCCAGGGTCCGCTAGCTCGATTTATTGGATGGCCAATGGTAGGAAAAGTTTGAGGAGAGGCTAAAATTTGATGCGTTTGAGCACTGAGTCTGTGGGGATGGGCCCCAGATTATGGGGTTACAATTACGCCACCCGCAGGCTATAACCACACTCCAATAGTGGCTATAGTCTGGATTATCAATCAGTAGGACACCACACTAGGAAGCCCTTTCGCTTCAGCCAGCCATTTCTCTACAGAAGGGAGACTGGGCGTGGAGCGAACCAAATTTTTTGCTTCATTGACCTCAACCATTTTACTGTGCAGATTTTCAGGTTTTCGTTGAGCCAATTCAGGAACCGTATCAACACCGGCAGCTTCAAATAGATCAGAATACTGTTCACCGACACCTTTTACTCTGAACAGATCGGCCATATTAACCCACCTGAGGATCAATTTTCCGCTGATTCCAGTGGAATCCTCAAGCGCTTTACGCCCTTTCTTGGTGCTCCCCTGCTCCAACAAGGCCTCCAGATTCTTGATATCAGTAGCATAAAAATCTCTCGACATGCTCATAGCATTCGTCTTATATAAGACAATCTATCTATTGATAGATACACCCTATAAGCGCCTGATAAACCTTGATTTAGCTGTCAATTCTAAAAAAGTGTTAAATTATTTCGTAACGGGATTTATATTCATGGCATCGACGACTTGACTGGCCAGACTAATCCGCCGCCGATCTTCCCGTCTTCGATCACCTGGATACCGGTTGGCTCCATTAAGCACCTCTCTTCGTCGATCTCGAGTCGCTCGCCGGTGAATGAAGGGGTGAGCATGAAGTCCTTTGCCTACTTTTGAGTCTGCATTGAGTCTGCCGATCATCTGATGTGCGGCTTCCGATGGCTCGACAAAGACGAGCCCATGGATCTCCCAGCTGTGGCTCTTATTGAATTTCATGCGCAACACCTTTGATCTGGTGATGTCCACACCCTTTGATTTTTCAGCAAAAAATAACCAGCCAGGCATCAACATACGGTTGACCAGCTTAGCCAGTTCTCTTGCTGAGCACGCTTCTGATACCCCTTTAATGAAAACCCACATTACTCCTCTCTCAACATGGTATTGATTAACCTGACAACAAAGTATGCTTTATTGAACTTGAGCAACCAGATTAATTGCCATTGAATATAGCAGACAATCAGCCATGCATAATCCTGCAACCACAATGAGCTAGCGCTACTTACGTCGCTAGATCAGAGTCACAGACAGTGACAGAATTCGTGTTGCCATGGAACAATTGCCAGATTGCTGAACTCATAACCATTGAATAGCTATTAGGATGTGTAATGCCAAATCCATTTATTACCCAATTTCAACAGTTACCCGATACCATCCCGATATTCCCACTTGCTGGCGCCATTGTCATGCCTGGGGCACAACTGCCACTGAACATCTTTGAACCCCGTTACCTCAATATGATTGAGGATGCGATGGCAAGTGATCATCTGATTGGCATGGTACAACCCCTGGATGAGGCGAAAAATAGTCAGAATAAGGTATTTGATACCGGTTGCTCTGGCAGGATAAGCTTCTACAACGAAACGCCGGATGGGCGCATTGAGATCATTCTTACCGGGGTATGTCGATTCGATGTCGGTGAAGAGCTCAAAACCACCCGGGGTTATCGACTCATAACGCCGATATGGTCGAGGTTTGAATCGGATTACCACAGCGCCCCTTCATCGCTACTCACAGAGCGGAAACAGGTTGAAAACTCCCTGGAGCGCTATCTTTTGGCCAATGACCTGCAGACAGACACCGATCAGCTAAAAAAACTTCCAACCGACCTGCTGGTCAATGTCCTGGCCACATCACTCCCCCTGCCCCATGAGGACAAGCAGTCTATCGTCGAAACGGTATCGCTCAGTGAAAGACTTCAAATGTTGGTCACAAAACTGGAAATGAGCAGTTATCCGCAAAACAGCAGCTTGAAACACTGATCCTACCGGGGAGCCTTGGAGATTGTGCAACTTCCCAACCAGGAAAGCCTGAAATATCGCCCATTTAAACCTGCCTGGTGGCTCAAATCTCCCCACCTGCAGACCATTTGGCCAAGCCTGTTCAGGGCCAGAATAAAACTCGACATTCACAGGGAGCGCATTGAACTCAGTGACGGTGACTTCATCGACCTGTCATGGCATCAAGCATGTCGCGGGCCACTGGTTATGTTGATCCATGGTTTAGAGGGCAGCCACGACTCCCACTATGTCACGCCAATCCTGCAGCGACTGCACCAAGCTGGATTCAGCACCCTGTTCATGCATCTTCGCGGCTGCAGTTTAGAGCCAAATCGACTGTTACGTAGCTATCATTCCGGCGCCACGGAGGATCTTGGTGAGATTCTACAACGGCTGCAGGCCAGAGGGCAGTTTCCAGACGCCATTGTCGGCTTCTCTTTAGGAGGCAACCTGCTATTGAAGTATTTGTCGGAGCTGGGTAGCAACAGCACGCTTCGAGCAGCGATTGCGGTTTCCGTACCATTCAATCTCGCTCATGCTGCAGCACGTCTGGAGCAGGGCTTTTCAAAAACGTGCTTTCACCGCGTCGGTTGACCTCTCTACCATTCGAACCATCTATCAATTCGATGACAAAATCACCTCAAAGGTCAATGGGTTTAACGACGCGGATGATTACTACGGTAAGTGCAGTTCTGGAACAAAACTCAAAAGCATCCATACTCCCACTTTGATTATCCATGCCGAGGATGATCCATTCATGTACCCGACCAATACGCCTACACTTGATCAGCTGGGCCCAGGCGTCCGCCTGGAGCTCTGCAAACATGGTGGGCATGTGGGATTTATCCAGGGCAATTTACCATTCAAAGCAGAGTATTGGCTGGACCAACGCATAATTGAATTTCTGGATGACCAACTCAAACCTGAGCAATCGTCGATCGACAAGAGCAACTTGCAATTATCATCAAACTGACACAATCTACAGTCATCCGTTGCCATCCTGTTTGCTCCACGCCGAAGCAAATCTCACAACACTAAATGGATCACAACAGAGCTGCGTGCAGCGGACAAACCGGTTTCTATGATTTTATGGTGTATTTGAATGGCGGATTCCAGTGGTAAAGAGACAGATCAGATGGTGGTGGATATCGCCTGTCTCGATCACAGTCGATTTCGTGCAACCCTGATTTCAACCATTGGCAGCCATTGTGAAGTTTGGCGCAGTAGTAAACGTCATGAAGCACTGGTAGACGGGGAACTGAAAACAACCTATACCGAGTTTGTTATCAAATGGCCATTTGCGGACTATACAGAGAGTGAAACCAAACTGTTGGCCCGTCACTATCGTCAACTCAAGGATACCCTTGATGAGATTATCCCGGATGCCCTATTTGTTGTCACCAAAATCAATGGTCGTCCGAGTGTATTTGTGCTGGCTCAGGCGATCAATGTCTGGTTTAACATCGCCAATCAACAGAACGAAGAAGAAGCCATCAAGCTGTTATGCGCCAACCCGAAGTCGCGCATTCAACTCTCTCGCTTCGTCAAAGCGGCACAAGCATGGCGCAACTCGAACAACCCAAGAGTCATTGATCTATTCGGGATAGACAACCTGGTCATGGATACCAATCGGGACATCCATTTCCTGGACAGTTTTTTTGTGTTCTTTTTTGAAGATACCTTTCACCTGATCGATGGCTGTGATGAGGATACTGAATTAGCCGATAAGGTGAATCTGTCCATCAAAAGAATGAACTACCTTGAACAGTTACTTGAACAGGTCAAGGCTAATTGCAATCAGCAATAGCTGTGACTAACCCTCAAACTGAGGATCAGACAACACCTTGCTGATCTCCCGATTCAAAAAGAGTGGGGAAAACCTGGTTGTTCGACAGGTTTTGCCTGAAGCCGCTCTTTTGCTGTTGAAAGCGCCGCTTCTGCAAGCCTTTTCAGACCGGTGTCGGCAACTCGATTTTCCACTCGAATGGGTAGCGCCAAAACCTTTTCAAATGCCATGATGGCAGACTGATAGCGCTCTTCCTGAAGCAGAAACTTGCCATAATAGAAGTTAGCGTCGATATTCTCCGGATTCACCTGCAAAGCTTTCAGCAGATGCTGTTCAGCTTTTTCATCATCCCCGAATCCAAGTGGATAGCCAGGCACCTGGTAGTAAAGACTTCCCAGCACAGTGTATATCGAACCATCCAGCACTCCGGGATCGATCGATTCCGCCTGTTCAAGTAGACGTTTCGCCTGTTTCGCCAGACGAAGACCGGCCATATCGCCACTCTCTTTGGCCAAGGTTGAGAGTACAACCGCATGCCAGACCAATGCCACGGGATTATCAGGTTGCTCGCTGACAATATGACTAATATCTTCGGCCAATGTTTTTAACGGCTCTCGACGCTGATCCGGCACAGTATCAAACTTGAGAATGGCCCAGCGCTCACTTATTTCCAAAAGCGCAGGAGACATTTCAGCTGAGCAAATATTACTCTGATAAAACAGAAACAGGAGAATAACCAAACAGATTCTTTTCATAACTATTATTTTACTCAATATTTACCCATTCCAGCATAGGAAAACCACAGTTTTCATAATCTATTATTCTGATTTATACAACTGGTGAAATCCCCGCCCCCAATTAACACACTGATTAAGCAGACATTTCCAAGATTCATCAGGTTTATTTAACTGAGAGGCTACTTGTTTGCTTACGGACTTCTCTTTGCAACGATCTAAACAGGCCATATTCTAAGTGAAAGCATTGGCATATTATTATTTACATGGGTATCATTCTGCATAGGCAAAGAAACAGACCCATATCCGCTCCTCATTTGATTTATCTTCAGGTCGAGAGTCGGCATCCTTCGTTTCCAAGCTAACAAGCGAGGCGAAACGCCAGCGCTTTAGCGTTCAAGGTCTGTCTGGCAGGTTTATACATGGGACCGTCAGACCCTGAACAAGATCAATTTTCTGTTTAGGAATGTAAATCGATGACTAAATTGTATGTTGGCAACCTGGCCTGGTCTGCCACAGAAGATGATATCCGGGAGCTGTTTTCCGATATCGGTGAGGTGCAATCTGCTAATCTTATCCTTGACCGGGAGACTCGTCGTTCCCGTGGTTTTGCTTTTGTTGAAATGGGCCAGGCTGATGCCGAGCGCGCCATTACTGAGCTGAATGGTAAAGATTTCCAAGGCCGTAGTTTAAGAATTAATGAAGCCCAGGAAAAGCCGCGGCGTAACTCTGGCGGTGGTGGCGGTGGTCGCTGGTAAGCACCAAATTCTGAAGTTGTCGCTTTACAACTGAGATTTATGAAAACGGTAGGTTGAAACACCTGCCGTTTTCGGTTCTCCATAGCCAATCAACCAATCGAGTTGGTTGCGCTCGCTCTCATGCCCGCTACCTCAGGCGTAGACGGGTCTATAATCTGCTGCATCATAAATTTTACCCCCCCTCTCACCTCTGGGTGACTTACCGTTTGTAGCTCTCATCGACAACCATTTCAATTACCTACACTGCTGCTTTGATTTCGGACATGCCAAAGTCTGGTCCAACCAACCGTTGAACCTAAAAAGATCAGTTGGACAGCGTGAAGGGTGCGCTTGTGGTGGTGCAGGGCAAGGGTCGCTCCCGCACATCCATGTGCCCGCGACACTTGTGCATCTGCCATTCACGTTGTAGCGTGATTCACCCAGCAGGTGACATAACCATCGAAGCTATTTTCTTTAAAATCAGTAATCTGCTAGTAGAATGGAGCGGTCAACTGATTTTTTTAGGTTGAACGAGTGGTTAACATTCCTATTGGAAAGTGAAAATTCAGGAAAAGGCATCCATTTTCATCTGCATGCCAATCGAGGGCTTTCCGATGACCACCTCTCATTCATTGAGGCAGAGTGGCTGGATATCATCAAAGCGGACCGTTACACCGCTCCGCTCAAAAGCCTCGAAGCCATCAAAAATCGAGAGATCTAACTAGACAGATTCTAAAGCCGCAATCCGATCCTCTAATGGTGGATGGCTGGCAAACATCTTTTGAACCTTGCCGGCATTGATGGCAAAAGCAGCCATCTCCTCAGGCATAGGCTCGGGCTGATGGGCCTGCTGTAATCGTCTTAACGCGGCAATCATTTTGCCTCTCCCAGCCAGATCCGCACCACCTTGATCAGCCCTGAATTCACGCCATCGGGAGAACCACATGACGATAGTCATCGCCAGGATGCCCAGCACAAATTCTGCGATCATTGAGACGATATAGAAGGCCGGCCCATAACCTCGCTCGGTCTTGAACACCACTCTGTCAACCGTATGCCCGATGATTCGCGATAAAAATACCACAAAGGTATTAATAACCCCTTGTATCAGCGAAAGCGTTACCATATCCCCATTGGCAACATGGCTCACTTCGTGGGCGAGTACCGCCTCTACCTCATCCCGATTCATCTGCTGCATCAGACCGCTACTGACTGCAACCAGAGCATCGTTTTTGTTCCATCCCGTAGCAAAGGCATTGGGGGAAGCATGATCGAAGATTCCCACCTCCGGCATACCGATTCCAGCCCGTTGAGCCTGAGACTCAACGGTGGCAACCAACCAGCGCTCCACTTCGCTGCCCGGCGTCTGGATGACTTGAACCCCCATGCTTCGCTTGGCCATCCATTTGGAGATAAACAGCGAGATCAAAGATCCGGAAAAGCCGATTACCGCCGAGTAGACCAGTAAAGCATTGATATTCAGATCAACCCCATTCTGCATCAGCAACCCTTCAATACCGAGTAACCTGAAGGTCACACTGATCAAGGCCAAAATGGCCAGATTGGTGCCAAGAAAGAGCGCGATTCTCATCATATCCGTTTTATACCCTGTTTGTATTTAATCTGGGATTAGTCATGACTCACCGTGAAATTCAATATTCTTGAATATTGGGATCATTGATATCGATTTTCAACCGAAGTTCCCTATGACATCAACCATGTCATGGATCTGAGATCGTCATTCATAGCTGAACCCTGTGCTTCATTGCTGACTCTCAAATTCTGTGAAACAGGTTCGGTTCTCATGCAGAGTTCTTTGCCACACCATCCACTGAAACAGCTTTCCCGTCAGTTTCTACAGCCTGGTAATCGATACTGATGCGGTCCCCGGCAATAGGGCGAAAAAAACCATCGGCAAAGGCCACATGGTCGGAGTGTTCCCGATAGCTGTCGATAACAGCAGGATGACAGAATTTGACCAGCCAAGTATAGCGATATCCAGCGTTCTCCTGCACAGCATCCCCAGTAAACACTCTACGTACACCTGGAATAGCGCCTAACACACGCCTTCCCTCCTCCATCATATGGTTGATCTGCCTCTTATCATCGATACTGGTGTTGTAGATAATGAGATGCTCAACAGGTAACCAGGGCTGACAATGGGCCAATACCTCTGAGGCACGACCTGCAGACCCCCATAGTGTCATGCAGCGAGCCACCTCTTCGCGGATTCCATTGCTGATTCCATGCATCAGACCAGTAATACCTGACGGATCTTGATCGGCATTCTTGGATATACAAGCACCTGCGGTATCAGACAAAGCTGTGTAATAGTTGATCTTCGCAATCCCATTTTCAATCAGTCTTTGGTACTGATCAGCCGAGAGCCCGGTGCCACCATGCAGCACCAGTGGAAGTGCTAAAGCCCCATTGATCTGCCGCAAACGCTCAAAGTCGAGATTCGGCTCACCCAACATACGGCCATGAACCGTGCCAATTGAGATTGCAAGAAAATCCACACCGGTCAACTCAACAAACTGCTGGGCCTCAATCACAGAGGTAAAGCGCATTTCACCAGGGTGCTGCTGTGCAGCTTCACCCTCCACCCCTGGCACATATCCGAGCTCACCTTCCACAGGGATGCCGCAAGCATGAGCCATTGTGACGACTTCTCTCGTCGTTTCCACATTCTCCTCGAAGGGTGCGTGGGAGGCGTCGACCATTACCCCATTACAGCCAAATCGAATCGCAACAATAGCCGACTCTAGACGCTCACCATGATCAAGATGGATCGCCACGGGCACCTTGGCACGCCTAGCTGCCGTCTCCACAGCACTCATCAGCTGCTCAAAGTCGTAATACTGAAAATGGGACTCGGCCAGGGACAGAATAACTGGGGAGGCGCACTGCTCCGCAGCCGACATAACACCTGCGACGAACTCCAGGTTGACCACGTCAAAAGCCCCCACAGCATATCCGTTGGTATGGGCATGGATGAGCATCTGTTTCATGTTGACCAGCGGCACCGGATCTCTCCTTAATTCCTTGTTTGAAATTCTTCTTGCGGAAATAGATTTTGTTTTACAGCAACTCTACGCTTGCTTAACTGTTAGGTTAATTTAAATTAAACGAATATTTTGTTAAATGATGGTGCAACAATTGTTTCGTCGCTTAACACTTCACCAACTGACTCTATTCGTAACTGCCGATGAGAACCCCGGCCCTGCCCATTCAGATCAAGCAGATGTCTGTGGTGAAATGAGAAAATAGTATAACCACCCTCCACTGATCCACCTGCTGAGGCCGAGTTCAGAGATTCGGCATGCCTCATCCAGATCAGGACTAAAAAGAAAAGTAAAATTGTGACCGACCAATCACGCCTAACCTACTGAACACGGTATATTTGTTCTCAGGACAACAGGTCAAGTAACTGTTTAACTGACTATCGTGAAACAATATAATTTGAGGTGTTTCGCATTAGGGAGACTCGATTCATGGAAGATAGAAGGAATGACAAAAACCCAGTACCAGATTCTCAGGTTCAGGTGATCAATGAACACCAGCAACACGGATTGGAAATATTAGGCAAGTTTGGCTGGAAGCTTGTCTGCATCAGAAAACAGAATGATGTAAATCCCTCAGTGATCTTAAAAAACACAGAGGACGGCGTTTTGGGCACACTGGAAGCGGATGGCGTCCTACGATTGAACAACGACCTAGCCATCAGAAAAAACCGGGGATTTGAGTTTAAGACTGTATTTTCCTCATTTGGCAATCTATTTGCCAGAATGAGATAGCCCATCACCCGTCAGCCACACCGTGTTGATTGATTACCAAACACCACTACAGATGACTTGCGGAGTTTGCTACGAGTCTTTGTGGAATCAGGGCTGTTGTGCACCAGATTCAATCCCAATCTAAAAACATTCGAAAACAGTTGTTAGATGGTGAGTTTTCTGGCTGTTTCATCCAATCAGACATCGATACACGATAGAGAACCACGGAGCGTCACGATGCGCCTCCTCTGAGGGCTTTAAAACAGGCATTGCAATTTGCAATACCTGTTACCAATTGAAACGTTCATTATCAAAGGGAAATTCCGGTAAGCCAACTCAATGCTATTGCACTATGCAACACAATCCTAATCGAATCTTAAAATGGCCAATTGAAAAACAACAACTTAGCCACACATAACCGTTGGCACAAACCCTGCAAGACACCAAGACATTTTGTAAGAAGAGTCTAGCTCATTCTGCACTCAGAGCAAGAATACAGGCCGCCTGACCGCTTCTCAACAAGCCCAATATTAACCCTCTAATAACAGGATGCTATGCAATCAACGACCCAACAGCTCTGGTGGAACTGGTTTCTACCCTTTCTTCACTGGCTACCTAAAACCTCACAAAAGGAACTCAAAGCGGATCTATCCGCCGGCTTGACAGGGGCCATTGTCGTGCTTCCCCAAGGTGTAGCCTTTGCCGCCATCGCCGGTATGCCCCCACAGTACGGACTCTACGCCGGAATGATCCCTGCGGTTATTGCCGCCCTTTTCGGCTCATCCAAACATTTGGTCTCTGGTCCGACCACAGCCGCATCGATCGTGCTCTTTTCCGCCTTATCGATCTATGCCGAGCCAGGATCCATCGACTATGTCTCCCTGGCTTTGACCATGACCTTCATGGTCGGTCTGTTTGAACTAGCTCTTGGGTTGGCGCGCATGGGAGCACTGGTCAACTTCATCTCCCACTCGGTGGTAATCGGCTTTACAGCAGGTGCTGCAATATTGATTGCCGCAAAACAGTTGAAGCACTTTTTCGGTATCGATATGGCAGGCGGCGGTCATCTGCACGATATCATCTTGCAATTCGCTGAACAGCTCGACGGAATCAACCCCTATGTCACCAGTGTTGCGCTATTTACCCTGATCAGTGGCATTGTGGCAAAACGCTGGATACCCAAAATCCCCTACATGATCCTGGCGATGGCTTCAGGCAGCCTGCTGGCGTTTGGCTTAAATACCTTCCTCGGTCAAACAGTAACTGGCATTGTTACAGTGGGCGCCTTGCCAGACAGTCTACCGCCACTTTCCGCACCAGATCTCACTCTGGAAAATATCAAGAACCTTGCTCCAACAGCATTGGCGGTTACCCTATTCGCCTTGACAGAAGCTGTCTCCATCGGCCGCTCGCTCGCGGCTCGCGGCGGTTATCGCATCAACGGCAATCAGGAGTTTATCGGCCAAGGCCTCTCCAACATTGCCGGTTCTTTCTTCTCTGGCTATGTTGCAACAGGCTCTTTCAACAGAAGTGGCCTCAACTATCAGGCCGGCGCGAAAACCCCGCTGGCGGCGATCTCGGCTGGCTTGTTTCTGATGTTGATCGTACTATTGGTCGCCCCACTGGCAGAATATCTGCCCAAAGCGGCTATGGCCGGAATTCTCTTCTTAGTGGCCTGGGGGCTGATCGATTTTAAAGAGATCAAACACATCCTCCATACCTCCAAACGGGAAACCGCTGTGCTATCGATTACCTTTTTCAGTGCGCTTTTTCTGGAGCTCGAATTTGCGATCTTCGCCGGGGTACTGCTCTCTCTGGTGCTCTACCTGGAGCGGGTTTCAAAACCTCTGATCACCTCCAGAACACCGGATCCGCGGCTTCACAAGCGGGCCTTCTCCTGCAACAGCGAACTTCCTGAGTGTCCACAACTGAAATTTTTACGCATCGATGGCTCGCTCTTTTTCGGCTCAGTCAACCATGTGCAGGAGACCTTTGAACGTGTCCGAGCTGAGTCACCAGAACAAAAACATCTGGCAATACTGGCGCAAGGCATCAACTTTGTAGATCTGCAAGGGGGTGAAGCCTTGGTCGAAGAGGCCCATGTCAGAAAACAGAACCAGGGTGACCTCTATATGATCAATGTCAAACAGGGATTGTGGCACTCATTGGAACAGTATGGCTGTCTCGACGCCACAGGAGCCAGGAATGTCTTTCAATCTAAGACTGCTGCGATACGGGGCATCTACCAGAAACTGGACAAGTCGATCTGCAGCCAATGTGGCAAGGCGATTTTTGATGAATGCCTCACCGCAAATAGGTCTGGAAATTGACAGCACAGATGACGAGCGGGGATTGAGCTACACCCAGCCCTGCGGGACACCTACGCAGCGGTGTCCTGCGTCACTTCGCTCCTGGTGATTCACAGCGGGGCGCTGAACGACGATGAGCTGAGATGAGATTACGTAGATGTGGTGAGCTGTGCGAACCGCATCAATAACAGAGTGCGGCAATTCACGAAGATCAATGATGCGGTTCGCATAATATGCTCTTACCGCACGTTACGAGTTGCCTCTCCGCCAAATAAAAAGGGGTGCTCAAATGAGCACCCCTTTTTATTTGGCGGAGAGGCAGGGATTCGAACCCTGGGAGGGCTACTAACCCTCAATGGTTTTCAAGACCACCGCATTCGGCCGCTCTGCCACCTCTCCTGACGGGGCGCTAGGATACAGAACCATCCTTGAAAATGCTAGTGTTATCCCCAACTAGTGTGGTGCTTCAAATTAATTGACGATTATAGCGTGACCCTAAGCGGTTAGCCGCTAGGCACGTGCCGCCGGGAATGGCATACCCTTCCCAAGCCGCGCAACAACGTGGATGACCGCTTAGGGTCTCGCCCGAAGGGTACCTGCTGCTCAGGCCAGGAGACTGCGTTGCAATGCTTGAAAAGGGCAAACCATTCTCTGCGCATTGCGCCTTGTCTCCTGGCCTGAGCGGGCTTCTATAATCGTCAATTTATATAAAGCACCACACTAGATATCTATTGACCTTTTATGCTGGCACGGTATGCTGTGCTGAACATTTGTTGGCAACCACTGTCATATACAAAGAGATTGATTTTAGGGAACAAATCAGGAGATCACACCAATATGAATCGTCTAGATTTCACTGCAACACAATCGGTAGGGTCTGCCCTCTCGACTAACGCGCTTATAAAAAACACTTATATGCTGCTATCCGCCACTCTGATCTGGAGTGCACTGATGGCCGTCATTTCCATGGCCATTGCGCCACCACCAATGATCTCCCTGGGTACCTCGCTGGGCGCCATGGTGATCCTTATGTTTGTACTGCCCCGCTATGCCAACTCGGCAGCTGGCCTGTGGGTGGTGTTCGGTGTGACGGGTCTTTTTGGTTTTGGACTTGGCCCCACTCTGAACTACTACATCGCCCTC
Source organism: Candidatus Thiodiazotropha sp. (assembly GCA_037382205.1). Taxonomy (GTDB): domain Bacteria; phylum Pseudomonadota; class Gammaproteobacteria; order Chromatiales; family Chromatiaceae; genus Thiodiazotropha. Next base: position 17,708 of record JARRQD010000031.1, on the reverse strand, counting down.
TCTAATGGCGGTCAAATCGTTGCAACGGCTTTTGGCGGCACCGGCATCATCTTCCTCGGTCTTTCGGGTTATGCCCTTTCCACCAAGCGGGATTTCAGTTTCATGGGCGGCTTTATCTTCGCTGGTATGATGGTTGTCATGCTCGCCTCCCTTGCTGGCCTGTTTCTGGATATTCCAGGACTGCAACTGGCCATCTCTGCGGCAGTCATTCTGTTGATGTCGGGCTACATCCTGTTCGAAACCAGTCAGATGGTGAATGGCGCCGAAACCAACTACATCATGGCGACCATAAGCCTCTATCTGGCAATTCTTAATATCTTCACCAGCTTGCTGCACCTGCTTGGTGCCCTGAGCGGGGAAGACTAACTCTTACATTTGTTGTGATTGAAGAACCCCGGCGCTGCCGGGGTTTTTTCATAGAACAGGCAGGACTATGGATTGGCTGAAAATATTCTCCGCCATCCTCATTGTAGGATGGATCATCTTCCTTTGGCCCAGGGCCAAACACTGGCTGAATAATAGCCCTAAAGCCCAACAGGGGGACTGGATGGCTGCTATTCTGCCACTGGCCGCTGTTGTTGGCTTTGTGGCTTTATTGATCATGATGGTTTAGCGACCACCCGGTAGCTTGTTCGCTACCGGGTGAATAGCCTACCAAGCGCTTCAGAGCTTCTCAATCCCCCCCATGTAGGGTTTCAGCGCTTCTGGGATCCGTATCGATCCATCTTCCTGCTGGTAGTTCTCCATGACAGCAACTAAAGCGCGGCCAATGGCCAGCCCCGATCCATTCAGGGTATGAACCAGCTCCGGCTTACCTGTCTCCGGATTCCTCCAACGGGCTTGTAATCTCCTAGCCTGAAAATCGACAAAATTGGAGCAGGAGGAGATCTCCCGGTATTTACTCTGCCCCGGAAGCCAGACCTCCAGATCATAGGTCTTGGTGGACGAAAAGCCGATATCGCCAGTGCACAGAGTGACTACCCGGTAAGGTAGCTCCAGCTTCTGCAGAATTGCCTCAGCATGACCAGTCAGCTCTTCCAGTGCTTGAAAGGATTCACTTGCTCTGACCGCTTGTACCAGCTCGACCTTTTCAAACTGATGCTGACGAATCATGCCGCGAGTATCCTTACCGTAAGAACCCGCCTCTGAACGAAAACAGGGAGTGTGAGCCACCCATTTCCTCGGCATATAGTCCGCATCGATGATCTGATCCCTGAACAGATTGGTAACCGGCACTTCTGCAGTCGGTATCAGGTAGTACTCGGATTCACCGCAGAGCTTGAACAGATCTTCCTCGAACTTCGGCAGCTGGCCGGTGCCACGCAGACTGTCTCTGTTGACCATGTAGGGCACGTAGGCCTCTGTGTAACCATGTTCCGTGGTGTGGGTGTCGAGCATGAACTGAATCAGGGCGCGATGCAGTCGGGCCAGTGGCCCGGCCATCACCGCAAAGCGGGAGCCGGTAATCCGTGCGGCCGCCTCGAAGTCGAGCAAGCCACTGACATCGCCAAGATCCACATGATCCTTGGGCTCGAAGTCAAACTGACGAGGCTCACCCCAACGCCGCTCTTCACGGTTGTCCGCTTCATCCCGGCCATCAGGCACCGACTCATGAGGGATGTTGGGAATGCCCAGGGTGATCTCTGAGAGCTCGGTCTGTACGCCATTCAGGTCCTCTTGCAGGCCTTTCAGTCTGTCTCCAAGCTCGGCCACTTCAGCCAACAGCGGCTGGATATCCTCGCCGGCCGCTTTCGCCTTACCGATCGATTTCGATCGACTGTTACGCTCATTCTGTAACTCCTGGGACTCAACCTGAAGCCGCTTGCGTTTCTCTTCAAGCTCAGCGATGAGCTGGGTATCCAACTCATAGCCACGTCTACGCAGCTGTGCGGCCACCTCATCCAGATTGTTTCTTATCAGTCGTGGATCCAACATCGATTATTTACCCATATTAACCTGGGCAGACCAGCTCACCACATGACCAGGCGCTACCCATTGATTCAAATCTTGTAACACTTTTTCCACCCGTTCGGGGTTATCGAAGAATTCGACCACCAACGGCAGATCCATGGAGATGTCGAGCAACGATACCTCATGGGCCCGGCCTGAACGTCCGAAACCGGCAATACCGCGAAATGCGGTGACCCCCCTCACCTGCTCTTCTTTATGCAGAAAGTCGAGCAGCTTTCTCAGCTGATGATCACCCTCGGTGATATAGACCCGCACCATAGTAACTTCGGCCTGTTTCATAGTTGCCTCCCGAGCACCAGACCCAACCAGCAGGCCAACAGACAGGCCACCACACTGATCAGAATATTCATACCCGCTTTCAATATCTCAGCCTGTTCCAGCAGGTTTAAGGTCTCTATTGAGTCGGCAGACACGGCCATGCGCTCAAAAAACAGCACATAGAGAAATCCCATCACCAGGGAACCCAGCACATTCACGGTCAGGGTTCCATAGGGAAACCCTCGGCCTAAAACCCCATACACGCCACTGGATACCCAAAAGCGGAATAGAGCTCCGACAGCGCCACCGCTGGCAATTACGAGTAGTTGATACAATCCGCTATCCTAGGGCCGGAAAAGATGGGATTATAACCATTGATGACGGTTACTCACCATACCATTAGGGATTTATAGACTCTGGATCACGGCGCCCCCTTTGCGAGAGAAAGGTTTTTTATGCTAGCCACTGGGCAGATTGCGAGCTAAAGGAGTGGCAGCCTCTCAGGATATTGAGTTGCTTGCAACGCTTTTCACCCGATTGATGGCATTGCTAGAAATCCCACCGATAGCCCGCATAGAAGAAATAGTCGGTATAATTGGTCACTTCCGTACCATCGTCCTCTTCAAACCAGTTGAGACCGCCCTCCAGTTCAAAGGTAAAGTCTTTGCGCAGACGATAGTCCATGCGAAGAAACGGACTGACCGTGAAACGGGTACCATCATCTGCCTTGTTCTCCCGATAAGAGAGATCCAGACGAGGATTGACCCGCCAAGCGTTGGTTATGGGATAGCGGCTGCTTACCCCAATCCGGTAGGTATCTGAGCTATCCGAATCCGAGTATCTGAGGGTAAACACCCCGATATCCCCCTGCTTTAACAGATCGTTTTTGATCACCTGTAAGGAGTAGAAAAACTCTGTATCAGTGGCTTCTGTAGCCAGCACACCACCTGATGCCGGGGTTTCACCGGTTTTACTGGCGGTAAAATCACCACTCAGTTGCAAACTATCCGAGAAAGGGTGGGTAACACCAAAGGAGAGACTGGATGATTTTGCTGTACGATCCAAGGCAAGATCATAGATCTCATCATCGTTGTAGAAATCCTGTAACTCCTCAACCGACTCGATCGGCAGGAAGGTGTCAGGATCGGATTGACCGCTCAAGGCATTCGAGGTCATCAGGATCGGACTGGTGCGATAATCCAGATTCAGATAGAAGCTGGTTTTACTCTCCAGACGCCAATTGGTCTGTAGCATAAAGATGCCCAGCTCTTTGTGGAAGATATCGTAATCGAGCAGGCTGAACAGGGACTTTTGCGGATCGTAGTAGCGAAGCTCACCTCCCAGGGCTCTGCGGTCAACCAGGCCATCGACCCGCTGTTCGACAAAGAACAGGCTGGCATCCCAGTTTTCAAAAATGCTGGCGAAGTCACCACTGATGCCGGCAAATTGTTTGTGATCATGGAGGAAAGTGTCCCTGGATCGCTCAACTGGCAGGCCGGCTGAGGCCCGTAGTTTGATATCCGGGGTGAGTTCATAACCGAATACCAATCCGTCGAAACGGTTCAGGACACCGCTTGATCGGAGCCTCTGGCGGCCAAACTTGGCGTTGGTTCGACTGTCCAGATGCTCAACATCGATATAGGCATCACTGAGGGTAGTATCGTTTTCCCCATCATCCAGCAGATCGTAGATATAACTGCCAGTGACTTTCATGCGCATGTCGTAGTCGTCACTGCGACGACGGGCGTTGAAATCGACAAAACTCTCGATCTCCGAACGGGAGATACTGTCTTCGTCCTCGACAAAGGGGCTGTCGATCTTATCCCGGCGGTAGTTTTGAGAGAAGCTGCCGTAGACATCCCAAACAGCCTTACTCTCCTCCTCTTCGGTAGCACCCGGCTCTCCTGGCTTGGGTCTTTTGCGCAGGGTCTTCTTGGGGCGCTGTGGTGCGGTCTCAAGACCCAGCAGACGCTGCCTCACCCGCTCGGCATCCTCACCTTCCGGGTACTTTTCCAAGTAGAGCCTGTATTCCCCCTTGGCATGGGCAATCTGTCCATTTCGCTCCCGAGAGAGACCCAGGAGTTCAAGGGCCTCCTGGGTGTAGATGTTGTCAGGCTCTTCCAGCAGGGCCTCTAATAAGCGCACCGCCTTGGCATAGTCTCCTGCGGTGATGGTGCGTCGGATCATATCCATCATCTTGGTTACTCGCGGGTCCACATTGGCCAATTCAGGCTCTTCCATGTACTGACCGTCGAGGCCTGGGTCCAGACCTCTTTCGAAAAACGCCTGGCGACGCTCAACAATATCCGCTGTATCGACCCAAGCTTTTGGGTAGAAGCGCTTGATGACCGACAACTGCTGTTGGGCTTCCAGTTTGGTACGGAAAAAGCCAAGTCTCAAACGGTAGATCGGGGTGCCATCGATTTCCGCTTTGGTACTATAGAGCAGTTGATTTTCACCAATAGGCACTGGCGGTATCTCTTCATAATCGACAGGCTCAGACTGAACGCCTAGATTAAGTACATAGATGACCAGTGGGAGTGACTTGACGTTCAATGGAGCCTTCATCTCAGGCACACGGTTCTGCAGCGTCTTCAATCTGGACTGACCGAAACCGGAGCTACGACCGGCCTGTTGCGGAAGGATAAACTCCATCTTATAGAAGTCTCTGCCCTGACGGATTTTGACATCCCTAACAGCTGCAGCGAAAGAGACCAACAGGGTGGAGGTGCCCAGGCGACTGCCCTGAAAAACCACCTTATCCAGTGGAATAGCCGCCGAGGGGCTCCAGGTCAGCTGGTCCTCCTGTTCAAGCTCACCATCCTGGTTCCCCTCGGTTGCTGCGCCCAGTTCACCGTCCGTGGTCTGCCCTACCCTGACCTGCACACCGAGTTCAGTGTTTGACTCATTGATCAGGTGGGACACATAGCGAACCGGCACATTAAAATGAACAGCAATGATACTTGCCCCGGCTTCGGTACCGATTTCAATGCGATCGAGAATCCTGGTTGCTGCATAAGACTGTGAAGTCAGTAATAACAACAGTAGTGACAACAGCTGAAAATAGACCCTCGATTGAACTTTGAGCTGCACGCCTGTCACCTGGTTGAATCAAAAAAGTTACTAAATTATGTACGCTGGTTTAAGGGCTACAAGGCCATCCTATCAGGCCGAAAGAATAGCCAACGTAGCGCCTGAAAAGCCCCGAATAATCCCAGCTCAATGAGGGATTATTCAGATATCAATCCCACTTCCTGTCGCTCACTCTATGGCAGCCGCTGGCGCCACAATTGCGATCAGCACTGAGTCCGTTATGGCGACGTTCACCGGGATCATAGTCGCCTGCATGACAACCAGCACAACTCCGTGCATAGGTCGGGAACGGCCAAGTCACAGTATCACTGTTGTTTGTATGACAGGTGCGACAGCTCAGCGAAGCCCGATGATCACCAGGATAGTTACCAGACACATGACGATAGTTCGTCACTGACAACCAACCATTGGTGTTATGGCAGGCATCACACTGTGGGGAATAGTGCGGCTGAGGGGCACCGGTTGCCGTGGTGCCATTGTGACAGCTGTCACAGTTACCCGATACACTACTGTGATCGAAAGTCACACTCTGCCAGTTACGGGTCGAGGTATGACAGTCGTCACACTGGCCTGTGGTTGGCAGATGGCTGGCCGACTTACCGGTGGCGTATGTGCCGTTGTGGCAGTTGGAACAGGTGCCTGCCACATTGGTGTGGCTGAAGCTTACATTCAACCAGTTGTCGGTTGAATTATGACAGACATTACACTCTTGTGAAGTTGGTATGTGGTTGCCAGGTTTACCCGTCGCCAGGGACCCATTGTGACAATTCGAACAACCCGTCGTGATGCCGCCATGGCTGAAATCAACATTGCTCCAGTCTGAGGTTGACCTGTGGCAGGTATCGCACTGAGCGGATGTCTGAATATGGCCACTGTGTTTACCAGTTGCGGTTACACCGTTGTGGCAGGTTGAGCAGGTGCCTGCCACATTGCCATGGACAAAGCGCACATTCAGCCAGTTGTTTGTGGAGAGATGACAATCGTCGCATTGCGCGGTCGTCTGCACATGCCCTGGGTCCTTACCAGTAGCGGTAATGCCATCGTGACAGCTGGAACAGTTACCCGCGGCATTGGTGTGATCGAAGCTGACCGACAACCAATTGGTTTGTGACGTATGGCAGGCATCGCATTCAGAGGTGGTTGCCACATGACTGGCTGGTTTGCCGGTTGCGGTGACCCCATTATGACAACTTGAGCAGCTTCCAGTAACCACTGAGTGATCAAAGTTAACCGCTGTCCAGGTGGTCTGAGAGGTATGGCAGACATCACAGGCTGCATTGGTGGCCACATGACTCGCCGATTTACCCGTTGCCGTGGTGCCATTATGACAGCTCTGACAGCTGCCGGAGACCGTACTGTGATCAAAACGACTCGACTGCCAGTTGGCTGTTGAGATATGACAACTGTCGCACTGCCCGGTGGTGGCAATATGGGCCGCATGCTTACCAGTGGTGATAGTGCCGTTGTGGCAACTGGAACAGGTGCCGGCAACACCGGCATGATCGAAGCTACCTGTGGCCCAGGTTACTGTGGTATGACAGTTTTCGCACGGCTCATTGGTCGGGATGTGATTTGCCGGCTTACCCGTAGCATCCACATTGTTATGACAACTTGCACAGCCGGAAACGATACCGGTGTGATCAAAGCGGATGTTGAGCCAGGTGGTATTGGAGATATGGCAGTTGTCACAGGCGGCGTTGGTCTGCACATGACCGGCAGGCTTGCCGGTTGCTGTATTGCCATCGTGACAGCTGGCGCAGCTACCGGACACAACGGCGTGATCGAAACTGATCCGCAGCCAGTTGTTGGTTGAGGTATGGCAAGCCTCACAGGAAGCGGTGGTCGCCACATGGGTCGCATGCTTCCCGGTTGCCCTAACCCCATCATGGCAGGATTGACAACTGCCGGTAACCCCATCGTGATTGAAGTTGGTGATAGTCCAACTGTTGGTGGTATGGCAGGTATCACAGCTGGCATTGGTCAACACATGTGAGGGGGACTTGCCGGTTGCAATATCCCCGTTATGACAGAGATGACAAGCCGTGGTCACCCCACTATGGGTAAAGCCGTTCAAGTTCCAGTTGGTGGGTGTATGACAATCCTCACAGGGCTGGGTGGTAGCGATGTGCGCCGCAGGTTTGCCGGTGGCGGTGGTGCCATCATGGCAAGATTCGCAATCTCCAGTGATTCCCGCATGGTCAAAATTAGAGATCAGCCAACCATCCACCGTATGGCAGGTATCGCACTGGGCGTTGGTCTGCAGATGGCCGGCGTGTTTTCCGGTGGCCCGCACCCCGTTGTGACAGCTGGAGCAGACCCCTGCCGTGGGTACAGCACTGTGGTCAAAGCTGACTCTTAACCAAGAGCTGGTCGAGGTATGGCAGACATCACACTGCTCAGTGGTGGCGATATGGTTACTGTGCATCCCGGTGGCGGTTGACCCGTTGTGACAGCTTGAGCAGACACCGGTTGTGGTCACACCACTATGGTCGAAACTGGTATCCTGCCAGTTGATCGTTGAGAGGTGGCAGGTATCGCACTGGGCAGTCGTCTCAATGTGTTGCGCATGTTTACCGGTGGCCAATGTCCCGTCGTGGCAATTGGAGCAGTTGCCACTGGCCGCCACATTGTCATGGTTGAAGTTGACCAACAGCCAATCGATGGTTGAAGTGTGGCAGCTGTCGCACTGCGCATCGGTGGGAATATGCGCAGCGTGTTTACCGGTTGCAACCACACCGTCGTGGCAGCTTGAACAGGCTCCTGCGACACCCGCATGGTCGAAGCGGCCAGTACTCCAGGTGATGGTGTTGTGGCAGTTCTCGCAAGGCTCTGTGGTGGGGATATGAGTATCGGGCTTACCAATCGCATCCACACCGTTGTGGCAGGATGCACAGCCACTGGTGATGCCGCTGTGATCGAAGCGCACAGCGCTCCAGGTCTCGTTGGAGATATGGCAGTTGTCGCAAGCCGCATCAGTCGCAATATGATTCGCCGATTTGCCTGTCGCTGTTACCCCATCATGACAGCTGGCACAGGTGCCGGTCACGATGGCATGGTCGAAAGTGACTTCGGTCCAGCTGGTGGTTGAGGTATGACACCCCTCACAGACCGCTGTGGTGGCCACATGAGTGTCGTGTTTTCCGGTAGCACGGACACCATCATGACAGGAGTGACAGCTACCGCTTACCCCGTCATGATTGAAGTTATTGATGGTCCAGCCATTGGTGTTGTGGCAGTTGTCGCAAGAGGCGGTGGTTGGAATATGGTTATCATGCTTACCGGTGGCCACATTACCGTTGTGGCAGGACTCACAGCTGCCTGAAACACCTTCATGGGTAAATCCTGTCAGGCTCCAGTCATTGGTTGAATGGCAAGCCTCACAGGATGAAGTGGTGAGGATATGGTTGGCATGCTTGCCTGTAGCAATCACCCCATTGTGGCAGGATTCACAATCCGTAGTAATCCCCTCATGGGAGAAGTTGTTAACGTTCCAGGCCGTGGGTGTATGGCAAGTGTCGCACTCAGCGTTGGTCTGCAAGTGATTGCCATGTTTGCCGGTGGCGCGCACCCCATTGTGACAAGTGGAGCAGACACCGGCCGTTTCAATCGAACCATGGTCAAAACTCACATCGCGCCAGTTACTGGTTGAATTATGACAGACATCGCACTGCTCAGTGGTCTCTATGTGTGTTGCATGCATGCCGGTGGCCTGACTGCCGTTATGACAGGTGGCACAGCGCCCAGCGGCATCCACACCGCTGTGGTCGAAACTGGTATTCAGCCAGTTGTCGGTGGAGATATGACAGACATCGCACTGATCACTGGTCTGAATATGCTGTGCATGTTTGCCGGTCGCCCGGGTGCCGTCGTGGCAGCTGGAACAGACCCCAGCGCTTTCGAAATTCTCATGACTGAAGTTGATGACGTGCCAATTCGCCGTGGTCGCATGGCAGACATCACAGGATTCATTGGTGACGATATGAGTTTCGTGTTTCCCTGGCGCCTGTACCCCATCATGACAGCTGGCACAGGTACCCGACACCACTTCACTGTGATCGAAGCCGACAACGCTCCAATCTTCTGTGGAGGTATGGCAGGTGTCGCACTCAGCCGTGGTCTGTACATGATCGACATCCTTACCGGGTTGAGTGATACCATCGTGACAACTGGAGCAACGACCGAAAACCTCCTCTCCATGGACAAAATTGACCACTAACCAGGAGTTGGTCGAAGTATGGCAAATTTCGCATGGCTCACTGGTCGGTAGGTGACCGGCCGGCTTGCCGATGGCGCTGACGCCATTGTGGCAACTCTCACAATCGCCCCGGATACCCGCATGGGAGAAGTTGTTCACCTGCCAACTGTTGGTGGTATGACAGAGATCACAAGCCTCATTGGTGGCAATATGATTGGCCGATTTACCCGTTGCGCTAACGCCGTTGTGGCAGGTTTCGCAACTGCCTGCAGCAACCGTCGAGTGATCGAAAAAGACCAGCAGCCAGCTGTTGGTGATATGGCAAGTGTCGCAGGGTTCATCGGTAGCAATATGGGACTCGTGTCTGCCTCGTGCAATATTACCGTTATGACAGCTTTCACAAGTGCCGCTCACAACCGAGTGATCCACACGGCTTACCCGTCCCCAGCTAAAAGTGGTATGGCAGAACTCACAGGTATTACCAGTGTTGATATGGTCGCTGTCCTTGCCCTGGGCGGCACTACCGTTATGACAGGAGAAGCAGCCACTGCTTATCGTACCATGGTCAAACCGGGCTACATGCCAACCAACGGTGGTGTGGCAGTCGTCACAACGGTCATCACTGCGAATATGGTCGATCGGTTTGCCAGCGGCACTGGTCTCGTTATGACAGCCGTCGCATATCACCGGCGTACCCTGAAACTGACCTTTGTCATGACACTGATCGCACTCAACGTTGCGATGCTCACCAGTGAGCGGAAATCCGGTTGCGAAATGGTCGAACTCGCTATCCTCGGCCTGCACGAAGTTCATTAGTGACAGGCTGACAACAAAGCTGAGCAGCCAGGTAGCCTGTTGTAGGAGCAATCGGAATTTTGGCAGCCTTATCATCTTATCTTCCATCCATTTTCGATCAACGAATTTCCGGGTTCTCAAAACTCTCAGTGGTGTGACAGCGATCACAATGGCGACCAAACCCACCTCGATGTATGTCATCCCCCCGATGACAGCCATAGCAGTGGTTGGCTGACTGTTTGTGTTCGGTTAGCACGGCGCGATGGCAGGCGTGGCAGTAAACCTCAGCATGCTTACCATCCAATGGAAATTCAGTCTGTTCGTTGTGATCAAAGGTCCAGAGCATCCAAGCGTTTGGATTGTGGCAATCGCCACACAATTCGCCCATTTTTCCTTGATGGGTGTCATCTTGTTCATGGCAGGATAGACAGTCGATATCTGTCTGTGGGTAGACTGCGTTGAGATGGCAGGATTCACAGGCGGTTACGCTATGGATTCCAATCAGTGGAAAACGTGTGATGTCATGCTCGAAAAAGAGCTTCTCAGTCCAGCCCCTTTCATTATGGCAGTAACCACAATCCTCACCCAGATCCCCCTTATGCAAATCGATGGCTCTGTGGCAGGTGATGCACTTGGCATCTTGCAAGTCATCCATTGCGGCATTCCGATGGCAGGAGTGACAGCTTAGCTTTTTGTGTTTGCCTTTCAGTTCGAATTTTGCATCCTTGCCGTGATCGAACTGAGTCTCTGTCCAGCTCGAAGGGCGATGACAATCCTGACACTTCTCTCCATTGCGTCCTTTATGCTCATCATCTTTCTCATGACAGGCAAAACACTTTTTAGAAATCTGCTTTTCGAAGGGTCCACGGGTATGGCAGGTATCACAGGGCACATCTTTGTGGCGTCCCTCTAGAGGGAATTCGGTATCGATCCGATGGTTGAAAGAGAGCTCTTTCCAATCTTCGGTGGCATGACACTTAGCACAGACTTTACCGTAGCGGCCGTTGTGTGCGTCATTGATCAGATGGCAACCAATACACTCTTTGGGGGTGTTTTTGTAGTGTTGGTCGGCGTGGCAAAGTTTGCAATCGAGATCCCGGTGTTTACCGGTCAAAGGGTAGTCAGTATCCAGATCATGATCAAAATCCTGTTTCAACCAGCCCTTTTCGTTATGGCATTTATCGCACTCTTCACCCAACTTCCCTCGGTGGGCATCATCCGACTCATGGCAATCGAAGCAGAGCGAGGGTGCTTGGCTATATTTTTTGTAATCTTCAGTATGACAAAGTCGGCAGGCAAGCTGTTGATGGCTTCCCCGCAGCTGGAAATCGGTCTGGGTGTGATCGAAGCCTTCTGTATCAAGATTGATGATATCTCGATCTCTTCCTTTATGTTCGGTGTGGCACTGCTTACAGTTTTCTACACGCTGTTTCTCCAGTTTGCCATGGAAACCGAGGCCGTTTTCGATATCCTCAGCGACGTCACTGTGGTCGTGGCAAGCAAGACATCGCTCAACCTGATCGGCTTTTTTCAAGGTTTCATGACAGCTTTCGCACTTCTCTTCAAACTCGGCATGGCCTTCGATGACCGGGCCGGGCATCAACAGTAGATCCAGCTTCCCTGCATGGCTCAAAGAAAGATTAAATATCATCAGCAATAGTGCGCAAATGACATGCCAGCCGAATCGGTTCATGACGAATGTTTGTTGAGTGATGCTTGCTTAGCGGTCTAGTAGGCATGCACAGCGTAGACATGCACGAAGCCAGTGATCACCATCATGATGAAGAGCGGCATGTGTAGCAGATGCCAGATCGCAAAGATTCTTTCATAGAAATGTAGCTCTAGAATCTGCCGAAGGATAGAGCGGTGTGACAATAGCATTTTTCGGATGCGCAGCTGATTGCGAAGCACTTTGGACTTGGACCAGCCCTTTTTGTAGCCCACAGCCAGCAGTTTCTTATTCAATGAGCGCATCACTTTCGGATAGAGCACGACCGAGGTATAGCGCATCTTCAACCAGTGCCTGGCGCTGGAAAATGGGCCATTCGGTGTACTCATGACATCCTTTTCATACTGTTTCATCAGCTCTTTGGCTTTGGGGTTTAACTCAAAAAGCTTACCCAATTTCTCGGTTAAAACCAGAGAGTCGGCATGCAGTGATGCAAAAGTAGCCTTTTTACCATACAATCCGTAGTGGATTCGGGTATAGAAGTAGCGCCCAAAGAGTCCGCTGATCGCTACAAGCAGCATGCTGTAGAGTGCCACCTGACCATTCAGAGAACCGATATGGAAGCTGGAGTGCATCATGATCAGTACAGGCCCAAGCACACCGAACACCATATGCAAACGAAACCAAAACTTGACAGTCAACCAATTGGACATAAAGTTCAGGTGTTTACTCATCGGATAGAGCAGCAATAGCAACATCATGCTGCCACCGACTATGCCGAGCCAGTAACCCCAGCCTGCCTCAGCCGTCCACACCGCCTGAGATTGGTTTAACCAGGCCATGTAGAGCAGCAGGAGAGAAAACAGGGTAAACCCAAGGGTTGTTATAAAGCCTACTCTGCGCTGCCAAGTGGAGAGAATGCTTTCCAGAGCTGACTCATCGACATTGGTTGATAGGGTGGCTGTTTGCATCGCAATCACCTACTTATTTGGTATAAATTTCAATCTTCTAGTATCTTTATTAATACTTTTTTAGCGTCTGAGAGCGTGGCTTGGATTTTCTCCACATTACACCCCTATGGTACATTGGGATAATTTTCCCATCCATGAAGGGCTTCACAAAAACTCTCTCTAATTGCATTTATGTTTTCGGCTGCAATCTCTGATATTAAATTTTCTGTGTACAATTTAGGCAAGATTTCCCGCAAACTGTGACAATAAGCACTTTTTAAAGCATTTGAGACACCATAAACAATGCAGTACAACGTCAACTTCCTACTGATCTACCTAATTCCCATAATGATAGTATGGGCTCTATTCATATGGCATGGCAGAAGGAAAAGTCAGAAAAATCTGGCACTTAAGGCTGAAGAGTTTGAAGCGGGCCTGACCGAACCAGCATCACTTCATCCGCTGATCGATCCAGCAAAGTGTATGGGTTGTGGAACCTGCGTCAAAGCTTGTCCCGAGCAAGCCAACCATCCAGTACTGGGCCTGATCAACAATAAGGCTGAGCTAATCGCCCCGACAAACTGTATTGGCCATGGCGCTTGCAAAACCGCCTGCCCCTTCGATGCCATCACACTGGTCTTTGGCACCGAGCGGCGCGGCGTCGATATCCCTCTGCTGGAGAATTTTCAAACCAGCATGCCAGGCATCTACATCGCAGGTGAACTGGGTGGCATGGGATTGATCAGAAATGCCATCGAACAGGGCTATAAAGCCATGGATCATATCATCGAGGCACTCAAGCGTGAGGGTAGCGCCCCCTTGGATTTGGTCATTGTCGGGGCAGGGCCGGCTGGATTTTGCGCCTCTTTACGAGCCATGGAAAAGAAAATCAAATATAAGACGGTCGAGCAGGAATCCCTCGGTGGTACAGTTTTTCAGTTTCCCAGAGGCAAACTGGTGATGACCGCACCGGTTAAATTGCCCTTTGTCGGCGAGGTCAAATTTACTGAAACCACCAAAGAGAAGCTGCTTGAGTTCTGGGAAGATGTGGAAAATAAAACCGGAGTCGAGATCAGCTATTATGAACGGGTGGAGAAAATCACAGCCAATGAGCATGGTGGATATAATGTAAAGACCAACAAGGATACCTATCATACACGGATGGTCTTACTGGCCATTGGCCGACGCGGCACCCCGCGAAAGCTGGGCGTGCCTGGGGAGGATTTGAGTAAAATCACCTATCGACTGATCGATCCTGAACAGTACAAAAACCAGCATGTTCTGGTGGTTGGCGGTGGTGACAGCGCCCTTGAGGCAGCAACCAGTATCGCGGCGGAACCTGGTACGACAGTCACCCTCTCCTACCGCAGCGACGCCTTTAGCCGGGCCAAGAAGAAAAATCGGGAAAAGGTGGATCAAGCCGCCAAATCGGGCCAGATCAACCTATTACTCAGCTCCAATGTGACTCAGTTTACCGAGGCGAGAGTCACCATCGACAAGGGTGGTGAGAAGATTGAAATTCCTAACGATGCCGCGATCATCTGCGCTGGCGGTATACTTCCAACAGGTTTTCTTAAAGAGACCGGTATCAATGTGGAAACCAAACATGGCACAGCCTAGATTCAAGCTAAACTTTTGCCAAACAGGGTTAGCGATCCTGCTGCTGTCTCTTCTGGCTACGCCCCTTCCTGTGTTGTCCGATGAACATGCGGATGCGCAAGCGGCGATCCGAATCAGGGATTTCAAATCAGCTGTTGAGATCTATACAACACTTGCCGAGCAGGGCGATGCAGATGCCCAATTTGCCCTTGGTGGGCTCTATCGAGCCGGGCGTGGCATCAAGAAGGATTATGCCAAGGCCCTCCACTGGTATCTGCAAGCAGCCAATCAGGAGCACACTGAGGCGCAATACACCACAGGCACCATGTATGAGAATGGCTGGGGTATTGACGCCGATTCAGAAATCGCCAGCGAATGGTATAACAAGGCGGCCATGCAAGGTCATCGACTGGCAAAAAAACGTCTGCAGAATCTCGCCACCAGATCGCCAGTAAGCGGATTGAGCGAACAACAGGCCGCTGAGTTTCTCAATCGTGCAGCCGCTGCAGGTAAGAGCGAAACCATAAAGCGCATCCTAGCATCTGGACACTCTCCTGATACTCGAGATGAGTTCAGTCGCAGTGCGCTGCATGAGGCCGCCATCAACGGCCGAACAGATGCAGTGGAAATTCTGCTGGCTGCAGGGGCCAACCCAAATACCAGTGACAGCCTTGGAGACACACCACTCCACTCTGCCGCAGGATTGGGCCATGCGTCAATTGTCCGCAGCCTGATCAAGGCCGGAGCCAAGCTGGAAACCCTGGACGCCAATGAGAACACAGCGCTGCTCGTTGCCACTGGCAGAAAACAGCTGCAGGCAGTCAAAGTATTACTCAACAATGGCGCCAAAGTGAATGCCAAGAACAGAAAAAAACAGACCGCCTTGGATATGGCGCTGCTGCGGAACTATAAGCCGATCGCCAGACAGCTCAAAGCTGCCGGCGGCATCGCAACACAGACCCGTAATAAAACCAAAGAATTCCCAGACCTTGCGAAGATCAGCGAATCAATCACCCAGTCAAACAACCTGGATAATAAGAGCAATCCCTTTGCAGGCTGGAGCACTTTGCATCTCGCCGCCTGGCGTGGCCAGAAACCGCTGATCGAAGCGCTTCTCAAACAGCAAACTGATTTAAACACGCTCGACTCGGAGGGATTAACCCCCTTGAGCCGGGCTGTTTGGCAGGGTCATGATGAAGTTGTCACCTTGTTGCTCGATCATGGTGCCGATGCCAATCTGGCAGCCGGTGACAGCCCTACCCCATTGTTGTTGGCTTGCCGTGAGAACAATCTGCCGTTGGTCAAGTTATTGATCGCACGTGGTGCGGAAATCAATGTCGCCGGCAAACATCAGATTACACCGCTACATTTGGCGATAGAGCAGCAGAACCTGGAATTGGTTAAGCTGTTACTCAAAAACAACGCTCGCTTGAACACTACCACTGATACAGGCATCAGCCCATTGATTCTGGCTGTCCTCAAAGCCCAACCAGAGATTGTGGAGATCTTACTCTCTCGGGGTGCTGCACCTGATCAGGCTGATGACAAGGGCCGCACTCCGCTCTATCATGCGATTGACGTGGATGATCCCTCTATTTTCCGACAACTGTTGAAGCACGGTGCAAAGGTTGAGTTACAGGCTGATGATGGACTGACCCCAATGATGCGAGCCGCAGCGAACGGTCATGCGGATATGGTGAAAGAGCTGATACCCCGTGAAGGCGATGTGGATCGGTTGAGTAAGAATGGCAATACGGCATTGATGTTGGCCGCCAGAAGCGGTTCGCTGAACACCTTGGAGGTTCTGTTGCGATATTCTGAAAACCTAGAACACCGCAACAATGCAGGAAATAGTGCGCTGATGCTGGCGGCTGAGCAGGGCCACTTTGCCGTAGTGAAACGGCTGATAGAGATGAAAGCCAACGCCCACCATCTCAATCTGAGGAGAGAGAGCGCCACCGATTTGGCCAGGCAGAACAATCATGACGATGTTGCCGATTATATCGATGCCAATAAGGGCAGCGGTGGATTGCTCGATTTTATGCGCTAGATTTATGCATGACACAAATGGATCTATCGAGTGATTGAACCTAAAAATTCAGTTGACCGCTCCGTTCTGTTATTCATTTTATGAGCATCAAAAATTGAGGCGCGGCGGTCTACTTGTTTAGGGAAAAGAGCATGCATCTTAATTTCCATCATAAGTCTTCAGTAAACTTGTGGCGGCATCTGGATCCCGGCATTCGCCGGAATGACGAGCAGTGTCGTTTCCCGACGGGCACTCATTAGGCGGGCAGACATTCAAGCAACAGACATCATACCTCGCTTGCCTCTTGATCCAGCTTACGCAGAAACACCAGCTTTGCTTTTGCAGTGGTCACCCTAACCTCCTGAGACATTCCATAATTGAGTCGGTATCAGATCATCTCATATTTTTTGGTTTGTTTATGTATTTAGCGGGCGTCCTCAATGTCGGCCAAGATGCTGAGGCGACACAGGCCTCTTATACTAAATTGGTTTCGGGCTAAAAAGTAGTTTTCCAGCTATATTGTTGAGGGCTTTAACACCAAGGCAAAACCGATTACCAGAAAAGCATATGGTATTCTGACATATCATCCAGCTGAAGTTGCTTTGGATCATGCACTTGGCACTTTATCTGTTCCAAAAACTATCCATGCATTTACTGTCGAGCACGCCCCCTAGCGAACATAAATACTCTTTATCAAATACTCATTCAAAGGATTAAATTGAAGTGAGTCGCTGCAAAGCAGTGTTATCGCCTTGATATACATGGGGAGATAAGTTTATACTTCTTTTTAGTTTTCGAGATGGAATCAAGCGGATCTTACATAAGTTAATTCTGTTAGAGGTGCTAATATGGAAATTTGCATTCGTTTATTGCTAACTATTAGCATCGCACTATTACATTCTGCTTGCAGCACTGTAACATACAGCCACCTAAAAATGATTCATGATGGCAGAAAACCGAAAATTGCTGTCATCGCATCTACCTCTGACAAATTGTCTGTTTCTTACATTGGCACAACGGTATTCGAGAATCGTTATTTTGAATACAAATCATCTGTTAACCTTAAGCCCGTCATCCTCGACACCGCATCAAAATCCATACTAAAAGACAATATTGCAGTCTTATATTCACATAGCGAGGATGATGAAA
>JARRQD010000030.1:0-23406 GCA_037382205.1 Candidatus Thiodiazotropha sp. | reverse complement strand
TTTATCACCGTGAAATATCCGCACCATTCCATCATCCATCTCTTCCATATCAAGACAACCAGGCAGAAAGCCATTTATGGTCTCTAGGTTGGTCAGTGTATGTTGCGTCGGTTTGGCGGTCATGAAAGCACCTCCGGCGATGGCCAGCGGTAGCAACAACTGATCAGCAAGATAGGGCCCAACCGGCGCGCCCGATTTAAGATAGGCTTTTATTTGGCGGCAGAGTTTGCCGGCTACCTTTTCGGCACTGACGCCTTTCTCACCAAATGTGGTAAAAAGTTCGGTAACATGCTCATGTTCGATGGTTGCCACGAGGACATTGCCTGGTCCCTGATTGTTGTTGAGGCCGCGCAGTTGAAGCTTGGTTGAATCCCACCCCATGGTGCGGCGAACCGTCTCCAGCTCCCGCTCGGCAATACGCATCGGCAGGGATGCAATCAACGCCTCAGCACCAACTTGGCGCAGTTCACCACGCGCCAATAGGTTTAAGGGTTGCAATTGACTCCCCGCCTCCAGCTTCAGTTCCACCTCTCCCCCTCCTGCGGGGTAAAAACCGTGCCGCAACAGCTTCATTTCGATGTTAACCCCCATTCGTTGCAGCAGCGGCAGATAGGCCCGCTGCAGAAAATCGGCAGGAGGTGCCATTGGATTGTGGGTGCCGCCACTCAGATGCAGCCGCGCCTCGACGCCAGCCGCTACTAGAGCCGGTAGAACCGTCTGCAACACCAGTGTGCAGCTACCCGCCGTGCCAATGGCGAAACGGTAGTCGCCACCTTTGATGGTTTGTGGCTGAAATTGCAGTGATTGCGAGCCAGCAGCGGCACCGTCGATCTCTGCCTCGCCAATGGCTGCTGCGGCTTGTACAGCCGTGAGGTGTTGCCGCATCAGCCCTGGCTTTTTCCGCTTGGCACGGATATGAATCATCTCCAGGGGGCGGCCAGTGATCAGCGACAGCGTCAATGCGCTTCGCAGCACCTGGCCACCCCCTTCGCCCTGAGATCCATCGATGGTGATGAGGTTGGTTGGTTTGTTCACTCTGATTTGTATCCGTTCTATCCTTTAACGCAAACTACCTGTCTCAGGGTATGCACCACTTCCACCAGATCACGCTGGGCATGGATCACTGCATCGATGTCCTTGTAGGCCATCGGGATCTCGTCGATCACTGCGCTGTCTTTGCGGCACTCCACACCTTCGGTTGCCCGCTTCTGGTCTTCCAGACTGAAGCGGCGTTTCGCTTCGGTTCGGGAGTAGACTCATCCCGCACCATGGGAGCAGGAGCAGAAACTCTCCTGGTTACCCTTTCCGCGCACGATATAGGAGCGTGCTCCCATGCTACCCGGAATGATACCCAACTCCCCTGCCCCAGCGCGCACCGCCCCCTTTCGGGTTACCCACACTTGCTCACCATAGTGCGACTCCTGTTGCACGTAGTTGTGGTGGCAGTTTACCGCCATCTGATCGGCATCGAAGGGCTTATTGATAATCTGACGCAGAGCACCGATGGTTGCCGCCATCATCAACTCACGGTTGTGTCGGGCGAAATGCTGCGCCCAACCCACCGCCTCCACATAGTCGTTGAAGTGGTCGGTCCCCTCCGGCAGGTAGGCCAGGTCGCGGTCCGGTGGGTTGATGTGCCAGGTGCGCATATCCTCCTTCGCCTTCTCGATGAAGAGGCTACCAATGGCGTTACCGACACCCCGTGACCCTGAGTGGAGCATAATCCACACCGCTTCGTGCTCATCCAGACAGACTTCGATGAAGTGGTTGCCCGTTCCCAGGGTTCCCAGGTGGACGTGGTTGTTGGTGTTCTTCAGGCGGGGATATTTTTCCACGATACGCCCGAAGGGTTCCACTAACGCCTTCCACACTTGATCTACATGGGCTGGAGGCGTACCCCAAGCCCCTTTGTCCCGTCGCCCCTTGGTTCGACCGTGGGGCACTGCCTGCTCGATGGCGCTACGCATTGGCGCCAGGTTGTCGGGCAGATCTTCGGCTTGAAGGCTGGTGCGTACCGCCATCATGCCGCAACCGATATCGACGCCGACCGCCGCCGGGATGATCGCTCCGCGAGTGGGGATCACCGAACCGATGGTCGCCCCCTTACCGACCTGCACATCGGGCATTACGGCGATCCATTTGTGGATGAAGGGGAGCTGAGCTGCATTGAGCAACTGCCCCTTGGCCTTCTCATCGACAGGTACGCCCTGGGTCCACATCTTGATTGGAGTCCCCTGCTCGGCTTGCATGACATCGTAATTTCCAGTTTTCATCTTGTTTCTCCATTGAGCCGGGGTTGTATAAGACCCACGAAGGGGATAGTACAACACCCTTGAATAGGTGCGGCGACCAAGTTTGATGACGCGAGTTTTTCCGCCACCCGGCCAAAGCCGGACCGGGGCTTGAACCCGGACCCCTTGCAGGACCTTGCCGAGTCGTAACAGGCAAGGTGCGTCTACCAAGTAGCGCCATCGGCATTCGCCGCGAGTGCGGTTTCATACACCCCACATTCAAGGGGTGAAACAAATAGGTGGGCGACAAGGGTTGGTGAAACATCGTGCTCTACCAGACTGAGCTACACCCCCGTCGTAGTGGAGGTGGCGGGATTCGAACCCGCGACCACGTCGTCCTTAGCGATGTAGTTCCACCTGCATTCGCCCGAAATCGTTAGGGGCTGTTGCCCCGATGGGGCGGGCCCCATTGCCCGCCCCGCTTTCTATGCTGTTGTAAGCTGTTGACTTTCAATCACGCTGACCCAGTGCCCCGCTTGCATCTTTCCCCTGGCGAACTGGTCGATCAGGGTGAAGACCGCATCGCTGAAGCCACCGATATTGAGCACATCCTCTCGCTCCGGTGCCTGGGTGGTGGCATAGGGTTGGATGTCGAGACAGACCAACCGTGCGGCCGGGTTACGTTTCCGGAACCGGGCCCACTCCTGCATCACAGCGCTTGAGCCTCGACGACCGGAGTCGACCCACGACTCGTTATCGGAGACCAACAACACCAGATCGGCCCGCTGCTGACGCTTGTTCAGCCACTGCAGCGGTGCACTGCAATTGGTCCCGCCGCCACCAATAGACGCCAGCCGGGTGGCGTTTTCCATTACCGTCGACGCCGCATTTAAACGCACTCTGGAGACATCCCAGTCGAACGGCAGCACCAGGGTTCGACGATCCTTACGCAGGAAGGCTGCCGCTACCAGCGCTGCCACATCGATGCAGCGGGTTACGCTGGTCGCGCCCTGGCGCCAACCGGTGGCCGGACAGTGCATCGAGCCTGACACATCGGGACAAACCACCACCTGCCCCGGCAGCTCCGGTACGTTGGTCAGGGCGATCTCCATCGCCTGCTCCAAAGCCTGACGGATCTTATCCGGTACACCAGCTGCCGACTGATAGGCGGTCAGCAGCTGGTAGGGAAATGCTCTGGCCTTGCTGATGGCCTGTTCATCGGTCAGACGTCGCGCCAGCTTTTTGATCATCTTCGGCTGTTTAAACACGCCGTGACGCTGAAAGCTGTTGAGGTTCATCCGAACCATCTGCCACCCCCCGCGCTGCGCCAGCGTTGCCCAATGCGACTCGGTCAGCGGCAACGAGGTCAACATCTGAAACGGCACCTTGGGCAGCTTTCCGCCCTCCCGCTTGTAGCGTTCAAAGCTATGCACGGCAGCTGGCAAGGATGCGGTATCGTAGGGTTTACCAATCAACCAGGCGAAGAAGGCTGAGCGCCAGCCTTCTGCCGGTTTCGGATGAACCATCTTGACCACATCGGCCAGTGAGGGTGCATTGCCCACTGCCGCTGCCAACAGCTGTTGCTCGCTGGCCCGGTTCAACCAGGCTTGCACCAGCCGCTTTGGCCGGCTCCCCAGAGACTTTCGTCCCAATACCCCGCTGCGGAGGATCTGCACAAAGTTACGCAACATACGACCGTTATCGATGACCTGATCGAAGGCGGCAGGCAACCAATCGCTACCCTGAGCCGCCAGTATGGCGCACAGCAGAGCTGGCATATCCTTCATTCCTCCATGCTGGCGACACCAGATCGCGGTGCGGGCGATAAACTCAGGCTCCACCCGATGAGACAGTTTGAGCACCTGCTCCAGCTGAGTCTCGGCCCCGGCGTAGTAAGTACCATTGAGGCAACCGGTCACCGCATACTGTGCCAGAGCGTGTTTATCGCTCAGACGATAAGCGGCTCCACCAGCTTCGTTGACGGTGTTGGTCTTCAGTGCACGCTGAGCGGCACTGGAAAAAAGCATCTTGTTAGCCATCTTGCTGCCTCATTGGTTAGAACAATCATTTCTAAGTTGCTCTAGCTATTGCGAATGGCGTGCCAGTTTTTTTGAATTATATCTATCTTGTTGTATTAACAAGATATTTATCAATTTTCATGGAATTTCACTCCGTGATGCAGTGAGTGAGGCGATTAGAAACTTATAAATTATTCTATATAATTATATTTTTTTATCTTCTCAGAATGTGACCAACCGGCACTTGAATCGGGAGTTGGAAATGAAAAAAACGGTTGTGCTGGGTTTTATCGGCACGGTACTGGATGAGGGGCGCGGCAAGGGCCGCTGGGAGAAGTGGCGTCCGAGTGTTTCGCTCTGCCAGCAGGAGGATCTGCTGATCGACCGTCTGGAGCTCTTCTATCCACCGGAGAGATATCAGCGCGCCATGGAGATGATTAGCAAAGATATCGCCTCGGTATCACCGGAAACAGAGCTGGTGTGGCGCCCCATGCCCCTCGACAACCCCTGGGATTTCGAACAGGTCTATGCCGCACTGCATGAGTTTGCCCGCAACTACCCCTTCGAACCTGAGCAGGAGGATTACCTGATCCACATTACGACAGGTACCCATGTTGCTCAGATCTGCCTGTTTCTGCTCACCGAGTCGAACTACTTCCCGGCCCGATTGCTGCAAACGGCGCCACCCCCCAAACAGCGTGCAGGCGAAGTTGGCAGCTACACCATCATCGATCTCGATCTGTCGCGCTACGATCACATCGCCCAGCGCTTCGCCGAGGAGCGAGAGGAGACCCTCAATTTACTAAAGTCGGGTATTGCTACCCGAAATCCCGCTTTCAATCGCATGATCGATTCCATTGAGCGGGTTGCCAATCGCTCCCCGGCTCCAATACTACTGCTCGGTCCCACTGGCGCGGGTAAGTCGTTCCTTGCCCGCCAGGTCTATCAGCTGAAACGCCAACGCCACCAGATCAGCGGCCCCTTTGTCGAAGTCAACTGCGCTACCCTGCATGGGGAAGGCACCATGTCGGCTCTGTTCGGCCATTCAAAAGGGGCCTACACAGGTTCGGTTGGTGAGCGGGAAGGACTGCTTCGCCAGGCTGATGGTGGCTTGCTATTTCTTGATGAGATCGGTGAGCTGGGGTTGGATGAACAGTCGATGCTGCTCAAGGCGATTGAGGAGAAGCGCTTCTATCCAATGGGATCGGATCATGAGGTAGAGAGTCGCTTTCAACTGATTGCGGGCACCTGCCGTGATCTGCGCGTCGATGTTGAGCAGGGTCGATTCCGCGAAGACCTCTATGCCCGTATCAACCTCTGGACATTCAACCTTCCTGGTCTGGCCGAGCGGCCTGAGGATATCGAGCCAAACCTGGAGTTTGAGCTGGAACGCCAGGCGGGCGAACTGGGGCGTCGACTGAGATTCAATAAACCGGCCAGACAACGCTACCTCGCCTATGCTACCGCCCCAGACACCGCTTGGCGTGGTAATTTTCGAGAGCTCTCAGCCTCTGTCTCCCGCTTGGCTACGTTGGCCGAAGGGGGGCGCATCACTGAGCATGATGTTGAGGAAGAGATCAGCCGTCTTCGCAATCAATGGCATAGCGCTGACACCGACAACGATGAACTGGAGCAACACCTCTCATCCGAAACGCTTGCGCAGCTCGATCTGTTTGATCGTTTGCAACTGAATTCGGTGATTCAGATCTGCGCCAGATCAGCCTCTCTCTCCGAGGCAGGACGTATTTTGTTCAACGCTTCCCGTCAACGCAAGAGTAGCAGTAATGACGCGGATCGTTTGCGGAAATATCTGGCCAAGTTTGGCTTGACCTGGGAGAGCCTGTGCTCCTCATGAATTCTAGTAATTTTAAGTCAGGGATTTTTCCTCGCGCTTCATCTATACTTAGTCTATAGGTTAGAAATACTATCCCGACCGTGACCTTCTTTCTGAGGCTCTCTCTCCACCAGTCGCTGGTAATCACTTCTATTTCAGGATCCCATTGTTTCCTTACCAATGGGATAGAGATATCAATACCCACTGACTGAGAAAAGAAATCTCATGAACATTAATCGACAACTCACACCCAGCCGCATGCTGCCACTGATTCTCATCTCATTTTGCGTTTTGATGCCAACCCAACTCTTGGCCGAGATACCAAAGCATGCAAAAGCATCGAAATATGGAAATGGATGGGCATGTAACCAAGGCTATCGTGAGGTTAATAACCGCTGTGTTGCCCTCAAACTACCTGCAAACGCATACCTGACCAATAAGTCCTACGGAAAAGGCTGGGAATGCAATTGGGGATATCAGGAACACGAACAAGCGTGTATTGCCATCAAAGTACCCGCAAATGGTTACCTGACAAACTCTACATTTGGATCTAAGTGGAAGTGCCATAGAGGATACAAACCATTTAAACAGGAGTGCGTCGCAATTAAAGTACCCAAACATGGCTACTTGTCAGACAACTCAAGCCAGTCTGATTGGGTGTGCGAGCGTGGCTATCGAGTTGCCGGCAAAACCTGTGAGGCGATTAAAGTGCCTGCAAACGGCTATTTAACAAACTCTTCGTATGGATCTGGCTGGGAATGTAATCGAGGCTACATAGCCAAAAGAGATCAGTGTGTTGCTATAGAGATACCCGAAAATGCTCACCTTGATTATACTGGCGATCGCTGGGTATGTAATCGCCCTTACGAAAAGATAGAGGACAAGTGTGTAGCACCATAGAAAAACTCTGTAAAATCCTCTTTTACTTCCTGGTGAATGCTCGATGATCGTACCAATGACACCGCTGCTGGGTGAATCAAAAAGATTGCAAATGGGAATCACCTCACAGGTATCGATTAAAGAAACGAATAATCGCATCTTTGTATACACCAGGTGACGCCCGGTACAGATCTTCATGCGCAGCACCCTCCACGATCAATAGTTGTTTTGGCTGCAGAGCCGCATCAAATATTGCCTGTGTTTCTTCCACTGTTGTATGTCGATCTTCAGCCCCTGATATAAGCAAGACAGGAGAATTGATTCTGTTTATATTATCAATCGGCCTCAATTGTGAAGGTGGTATACCGAGCCTTGGTTCTAACTGAATTAACAGAAGTTCTGCGGGAATCATAGAAAACATACCCAGCTTTGCAGAGACTCGATTATAAATAGCATTATCTATATTTGGGTAGACTGACTCAAGAATAACAGCTTCCACATCAAGGGGAGAAGCCAACACAGCAGAAGCACCGCCGAGTGACACGCCAAGCACGCCCAATGATTCATTCGGATGTAAGTTTCGCGCAAAGCCGACAGCGGCTTTGACATCGTACTTTTCAAGATAGCCTATGGTTATGTATTCACCAGGACTTTCACCATGTGCCTGAAAATCTATCATCAAAATGGAATAGCCATTTGCATACAGCCAACGCGCTCGCTCTAACATTGAAAGGCGCGATCCACGTATGCCATGTAGTAATAAGATTGTTGCCTTGGAATCTGTGACAGGAATATGCCAGCCGGCTATAACAGAACCCGATTCACTGGCAAATGAGACAGATTTGATAGGCAAGTCTTTGGGGGGTGCCCCTATAGCACGAGGCATTGGGGCCACCAGCTCACCAGCAACAATCCATGATGCGGCAAGCCCCACAATGATCAATAGCGCACTGACGATGGCAAAATAGCGACCAAAAACTGTTTTCGTCATCCCCGTTCTCGCACGGTTGTCTGGAATAGTTAGGCACTTTGGCTTGGCACTTTGAGCCCCCTCTCCCTCAGGGAGAGGGTTGGGGTGAGGGGATCTAAAAGAGCCGGGAATGTAAGGAGAAGGGACCCTCCAGTAACCCGCGTTGCGGCGAACTGCTCGGAGTGAGTTCTAAACAGAGTGCGCGCATTTTCAGGGATAACGACGTATCACCGAATACTTTTGCGACACCCTCCACAGGGAGAAGAGACCCTTCTATGTCGTAATAATTACTTTTAGCTAAGCAGTAGCATCTCCATCAGTCTCTTTCTTGTCAGCTTCTGTAGATGGCATAGCATGTAATCCCGCTGTTAGCTTGTTGATATCGCCTCCATTCAATCCTACCTCTTCCAGAAGCGAATCGATAAGCGGCGCCTGGCTCCGATAGCGTAAGGCGCTGTTGACTACCTGATCTGCTAAATTACCGTTTGACGATCCACCATTACCATCTCCATTTGCCGCACCGTTGTTTGAACTTCCATTGAGTCCTTCTAATTGGAATATCTTGATCGCATCGATCTGTTCCATCGGCTTCACAGATTGCTGTATGATTTCTGGCAATTGGCGCATCAGCTGCATTTTTACTTGCATTGCAATCTGCTCGGCACTGAGAACGTTTGCCGCTTCGTTGATCGATTTTTTACCCGCAGATTCAACAGCGTAACGTCGCTCGTCTGCGTCCGCTCGTAATTTAATGGCTTCAGCATCACCTTTCGCCGCAATCTCCAGCTTTTGCGCTTCAGCCGTTGCCATAATGCGTACTGATTCAGCCTTATCTTCTGCCGCTTGCTTCTCTGCCTCAGCAGCAACAGTAACGCTGATCGCTTGCTTTTCTGCCGACTCTCTCGCCTTGACGATCTCAACTTCCTTACTTCGTTCAGCGATTGCCGTCTCTTTAACGGTCTGCACCAGTTCTGACTCTTTTACAGCCTTCTGGCGTGCAATATCGGCTTCAGCCTGGGCTTCAGACTGTTCACGGCTCTTCTCTGCAATGGCGATGGCTTTATCCTGATCAGTCAATTCAGAAGCTTTGCGTTGTTCTATCTCTGCGATCTCAATTGCTTTAGTTCGAGAAATGTCGGCTTCTTTGATCGTTTGTTCTTTGCGTATCTGCTCTTCTTCCACGGCGCGCTCAGCAATGATCCGCGCTGTATCTGTTTTTTGTTTCTCAATGATCTTGGCTTGTTCTGCTTCACGCTCCTTAAGTGCCTGCTCCTGAGCGATTTCCGCTACTTGTGATGCGCGCCTGATCTCAACCTCACGCTGTTGCTGAAGCCTTGCGTACTCTTCATCTCGTTCAATTTCGAGCCTTTTTCGTTCAGCTTCCAGATTCTTGTTTTTGATCTCGATTTCTGTGTCTTGCTCAATGTCATTACGCAATTTTCGGCGGGCTTCGATCTCTTCAGTCAGCCTTGTGAGACCTTCCGCATCGAAGGCGTTATTGGGGTTAAAATACTCTCGACTGGTTTGATCCAATCCAGTAAGGGAGACACTTTCAAGCTCTAGACCGTTTTTCAGCAGATCTTCCGCCACAGTTGTCTGTACACTCTGTACGAATTGTGCGCGCTGCTCATGCATCTCTTCCATCTTCATTTCAGCCGCTACCGCTCTGAGTGAGTCAACAAATTTACCTTCGATCAGCTCTTTCAGCTGTTCCGGATTCATGGTGCGCATACCGAGGGTTTGAGCGGCTGCTGCAATCGATTCTTCCGAGGGTTTCGCACGTACGAAAAATTCAGCCTCCGCGTCAACCCGCATTCGATCACGTGTAATCAGTGCTTGTTCATTGGCTCGTCGTACCGACAGACGCAATGTATTCATATTCACAGGAATGATCTCGTGGAGAATTGGAAATACCAGCGCGCCTCCGTTCATCACCACTTTTTGGCCACCGAAACCGGTTCGTACAAAAGAGACCTCTTTTGATGCGCGTTTATACAGTCTGGCAAATATGAGTCCTAAAACAATAAACGCGACCAGAATGACGCCAGCAATTACCAAGATATCGATAAGATTATTCATTCCCATGCCTTATTGCTCCTTGGATTCTTTATCGGAAAGTATGGAATTCGGATTTGCGATAGCTTTAAAAAAAGTCGGTCCTTTATCAACCAGCAAGATCTCATCGCCTGCATTGAAAACATCCGTTTGGTTGTCTGGCTCGACCATTAATAGGTGGTTGGTACCATATTTGTCACGTACACGCGCTTCAGCAGGTCGACCTTGTGTTGCCGTGCCTATTGTTATGGTGGCAATTCGGCCTATAAGGCTGGCCTCAGAGACAGCTTCTGTTTCATCACTGGGCATGATTCGCTTGAGGAGGCCACCCAAAAGCCTCACCACAGGAAGACTCAGTAACACTGCAGGAATACTCATAAGTGAAGCTGGTGCAAGCTGACTGAATGTACTCGACACCACCGCCTGCATACCAAGCCCAATCAGGCCAAACGCTGTGAGAAAAATAACGATAAGCATCAACACAGGCACTTGACCGATGCGCAGCCAGCTGAAAAAGCGTGAAAGCGCGTAGGGTGTCTCTGCATCCGGCAGTTCCATATCCAGGTCGATTCCCGGTGTATGCAAGTCAGGCATTTCAGGAAGCAGTGCATCAAGCAGACCGGACAGTGCGGCGCCAAACAGTGTGCTGATTCCTTCCAGAAGAGCGATGCCCAGCATCACTGCCAAGGCAACTGCAAAGGGCTGGTTTTCGGGGGCCAACATAAAGGACAACATGGTAGCCCCGTTTAGTTGGTTTGATTTTTTATAGCCGCCAAGCGCTCTTGGATACGATTTTTACGGGATAGCTCATCAAGCTCTGCAAGCTTACTGGCATCTTTACGCTCTGGCATTGAATGGCTACCAACCCCTGTAGCACGCTCCATGACACGGTCAAATGCTGACTCGGCTTTTCTAACGGATGCCTCGACATCACTTCCAGAACTTGTCTGTTCGGAACTTCCAGTAACGGCTGCCACTTTGCTTTCAAGTTGAGCTTCTCGAAACTGTGCAAGCTCTTCCTTCATCTCGCGTTTTTTAGCCTGTAGGGCGACCACATAACCTTCCAGCTCTTTTTCCTGGTTACTCGCTTCTACGATGGTGTTTTCCAATACCGGAATCTGAGCCTCTATATCGAGTTGTCGAGCAATCGCTGCCTCAGCAAGATCGTCTCGATGTTCATTGACCGCCAGTTCTATTTTTTCAGCGAGATCCTCGTGTTTACGGCTTTCATCCATCAGACGTTGATTGGCCAGGTGTTTGCCGGCTATCACACGTCCCAATTCAGCTCGTACTTCGTCGATCGCTCCATCGACTTCACGGATGGCTTCTTCCATAACAAGATCCGGCGCAGCGTTTTCAACAGCGTCAAGGAGAGCATTCACGCTACCGCTGATAATGCGCCCTACTCGATTGGTTATGGACTCCTTCATAACATCTTCCCCTCTAAACTTTCGTGGATCGGCTTTGGTTTATTACACTCGTAATATCCAGGACTTGTTGCAGATTAGCAGAGATCAGATCAGCTTGATAACAAGGGCCACGAGGTGTGATGCCCATTTGTAGTACTGATTCCATGATCCTGAAAATCCGTGAGGATAACTGTTGCTCAAAATATTCGAGTGTCTCTTTTTTCTGTGATGATTCCAGCTCAGCACGGCTTGCCAGACAAAACGCCAGCACATCGCTTAACCAGTCTAATGTTCGCAATACAAATTCAGAGTGGATTTGCTGTTGTAATTCCAGTGCACGAACCTGATTACGAACGGGTAACAGTAATTCATCAATCGTGGCAAGAGACTCCTTGTAGTCATGGGCGCCCAATTCTCGTTTTCGAGCTTGAGCGATTATGGCACGAAGTTTATCGCTTGGCGTACTGGCTCCCTCAACTTTGAGCTGGGAGATGAAGGTTGCATCCTCTTGTGGGATGCGGACACCAATTTGAACCATCTTATTCGCCATTTGGCAAATCCTTTAAAGACACAAAAGATGTTAACGTTTGATAACATTTATAAACGCTTTTCATCTGATAATCAAATTTATTAGGAATATAAGTACTATTGCATCAATGTATGTGCCTGCATTTGTGATGAGCCCTAACCGACTCATAACACCATCAAAAATAACCCGATAACCATCTGATAGACATGAAAACCGTTAGTGAGTTGAACAGATAACCACTCTGCAATGATGGTGAAGAATAGCCCATTAAAGGGTGTCTATCACTGAATTTGATGTGAGATGTCGACAATTTATGCTTGTATTGCATATATCAACATTGAATATCGCTAAAATTTTGATGTAATGTCGACAATTATCATTTATATTGCGTCGCAGCATCTCTACCCTACCCAAGTTTTGGCTTGATGAATCTGGAGGCAGCCGAATGACGATGCATAAGACCGATGTGCTTTTGATTGGTGGTGGGATTATGAGCAAAACACTGGCGATGCTCGTGACACAGCTCGATTCCTCCCGTCATATCACCCTGGTTGAGCGAGCGGCAAGCTTGGCCACTGAAAGTACCCACGCTTGGAATAATGCCGGTACTGGACACGCAGGATACTGCGAACTCAATTACACCCCACAGCAAGAAAATGGTGATATCGCAATCGAAAGGGCTCTGGGGATAAACGCCCGTTTCGAGGAGTCTCTGCAGTTCTGGAGCGGATTGGTTCGAAAGGGCGCTTTGTCGAAACCTTACACCTTTATCAATCCTGTGCCACACATCAGTTGGGTAGAAAGTAGAGAGAACGTCAAGTACCTGAAGCGTCGTCAGCAGGCACTGATTACCCATCCGCTGTTCGAAGAGATGGAATATGCAGATGATCCTGCCACCCTAATGGATTGGTTGCCTTTGATGATGGCTGAACGGGACATAGGTCAAGCCATGGCTGCTACCCGCGTCGCACACGGAACCGATATCAATTTCGGCGAGCTTACCCGCTCGATGGGTGAGTATCTCTCCCATGAGGACTCTGTTGACTACTGGCTCTCAACAGAAGTATCGGGATTAAAGCGTGTTGGAGAGCGCTGGCATGTGACAACGAAACACGCGCTGGCTGGTAAACGCACCATTGATGCACGCTTTGTATTCGTCGGTGCGGGTGGTTGCGCACTCTCTCTGATGCAAAAGGCTGGCGTGGATGAGGTTCGGGGTTATGGCGGTTTTCCTGTTTCCGGTATCTGGCTTGCCAGTGAAAACATAAAAGCAGCAGCAACCCATAACGCCAAGGTTTATGGCATGCCACCGATCGGTGCACCGCCAATGTCAGTGCCACATCTCGATACCCGAGTGATCAATGGTCGCCCCGCCCTGCTCTTCGGTCCGTTTGCCGGTTTTACAACCCGCTTTTTGAAAACGAGCAGCCTATTCGATCTGCTTAATTCAATACGTTCCCACAACCTCAAACCGATGTTAGAGGTGGCGAGAGAGCATTGGGCATTAACCCACTATCTGATCAAAGAGGCGATAAGCACAGGCGACAAGCGCCTTGAACAGCTACGCACATTCATGCCATCGGTACAACCGGGAGAGTGGCATCTTCGCCCTGCGGGTCAGCGTGTGCAGATCATCAAACTGGATAACAACGGTCGAGGTAAATTGCAGTTTGGTACCGAGGTCATTAAGACGGCTGATCGCTCTTTAGCCGCCTGGTTGGGCGCCTCTCCAGGGGCTTCTATCAGCGTGTCTGCTATGCTGGATGTTGTTGAGAGCTGTCTGCCAGAATTGCTTCAGGGTGAAGCAAGACAACGCTTGGAGGAGTTGATCCCATCCTATGGTCACTCGTTGGATGATGATCATGATCTGGTGCATGCTGTGAGACGATATACCTTGGAAACTCTGGCTCTGGACGAAAGAAACCCATCAGAGGTTACAGAACAAGCGGCCTATTTGAAGACCGGCAGTTGATTGATGCATCTCTGCTGACTGTTGGTAAAGGAAACTCCCCACACCGGGCTTGTCTGTAAAGCCCGAAAGCTAAGTCAATTTGACTCTTGCTCGTTCTCGGGTGCCGGTGCTGAGTGTACCTGATTACGCCCCATCCGCTTGGCTCGATAGAGCGCAATATCGGCCTCCCGCATGAGTTGTTCACTACCTCCGGTTACTCCGGGAATCATAGTCGCAGTGCCTGCACTGATAGTCACCACTGCCCCTACTGAGGAGTGAGCATGGGTGATATCCAGCATCTCTATAGAGCGTCGAACCTGCTCCGCCACATGGCTCACACCGGTCCTGTCGGTGCTTGGCAGGATGATGATGAACTCTTCACCACCATATCGGGCAACCATATCGGTAGGTCTCATCAGTTGTGCATACAATGCTTCTGCGACGGCGACGAGACAGTCGTCCCCAGCTTGATGCCCATAGGTGTCATTGAATGCCTTGAAGTGATCCACATCCAACATAATGACAGAAAGAGGCTGTTTTTCACGGCGCAATCGTGACCAGCTCTCTTCCAAGTAGTCATCCCCTCTTCGCCGGTTGGCTACACCGGTCAAACCATCCCGATCGGCTAGCCCCTGAAGCTCCTGATTGAGTTGCTCGAGCTTTGCTGTCCGCTCGACTACTTTCTGTTCCAAAGTACGGGTGTAATCCTGCACTTGCTCATAGAGACGTGCGTTTTCAATGGCAACTGAGGCCTGTGCTGCCAGTAACTTGATGACTTCTACCCGTTGTTCTGTAAAGACGCCTTCTGCCAGGTTATTTTCCAGATAGAGGACACCTTCGAAGCGTTCCCGACGGAGCGGTACACAGAGTACCGAGACCGGTTTGACTTTTAGTATATAGGGATCCTGTGCAAACTGGCCCTGTTGGGATGCGTCATGCAGTACAATGGCCTCACCACTATAGAGGACGTGACTGATCAGGGTTACCGGCAAGGGAATTTGTGATTGAGTCTGCACTGACACCACAGAGTGTGTTGGAATATCAATGTTGGGAATACCTTCTTCAGGAAGTTTTACTGATTCAATCATCAATCGTCCATCCCTGCGAACAACAAGACAACCCCACTGACCTCCTGCGTTTTCCAAAAGGATGTTCATGGTGGTCTGCAACAGGCGATCAAGAACGATCTCACCAGAGATTTCACGTGAGGCTTTCATGACTGAAGCCATATCGAGATCTTGCTCATTTCCCATACGATTCGATGGCCGGCCACTTTCAGCAAGTTCACTGAACAGGGAAAACTCCTGCTCAAGCAGCTTTACCTTTCGCCTGGCGCCCCAGCGATCATAGAGATGATGAGCACTGCGTAGATAACCCTCTGCTGCACGTTGTCTGCCAATACTCAGCAGGTGGCGGGCGGCCCGTTCAGATGCGCTTGCCTCATCATGAAGGAAGCCACTCTTTCTTGCGGCTTGTATTGCGTCATCATAGCGCGCCAGGACACTCTCCTTCGCACCATCGAGTCGTTCAAGCTCGGCCTCCATCAGGTATTGGAGGTGACGAAAGTTAACTTCGCAGTTATCTGCCCAGCATCTCATGCGAGCAAGATCCCGCTCCAGCCTTTGTCTCGTTACAATCTGCTCCTGTGCCGACAATCTTGGATAGTGGGTACTCAGGGTGAGAAAGGCGACAATATAGAACCTTACCAGCTGGGGTAGTGAGGCACTCATCCTCATTGAAGTTTGCATCACTCAGACTGCAGCTTTCATCGGTAAGACCAAGCAGATTACGCTGAAATTGCAGAAACAAGGTGCCAGAATCCAATGAATCCTGATAAGCGCACTCTCGGACGATCTCCAGGTTGTCTGCGTGCATTTGCTGGGCCATTTCAAGGTCCAGCGTCGGATCCCAGATCACACAATCCTGGGCACTATAGGCGAGATAGAGCAGATCACCTGACTGGTAGCCTGCCTCAATTCCTTTGCGGAACCAGGAGGTCAGACTGCTCCAATGGTTGCTCCAGTGGTGTATGAACATCGCATAGACGTAGATCACTCGCGCACGCATACTGGTATCGTCAAACTGTTCATTGATTGCAAGCCCGAGTTTGCCGTATTGATAACCCAGGCCGGGTTCGTCCAGTTCACCACACAACAACATCCCGTATGCTGCGTAGACGAACGCAGACTCTGAACAGTTACCATGCTGCAGCGAGAGATTAACCCCTTTCAATACCAGGTAGGGAAACAGATTACCACTGCCGGAAAGAAACGCTGCGGCAAAGACTTCCATTAGCAGGCGCATGGAGATAAGTGCAACAGGTTCTTGTAAGTCTTCCGCATTCACCAGCTCGAGTACTTGTCGGCCGTCAAGCAGCTCCACTACCCGGCTACGCTCTTTTGCAATGTCTTTTTCCGATGGCTGTTGTGTGATTTTCATGCCGAGCAAATTCAGCCCCTGAATGCCGGACTGTATGGAGTCGTCCATCCGTCCAAGAGTCGCGTATTGTCTGGTTCGGGTAGCCAAGATGGCAGCACGCTCTAAATCCGATACTGCATGCGCCAATAGCACCTCTATCCAGTATTCGGCCTCCTCTGTTAGACCGGTTAGATAGGCACACTGTTGTGTCTCTTCAGCCAGTGTTTTCATCTGTACCGGGATCTGTTGCCAGGGCTCATCGGGTAAAAGCTCTGCAGCAACGCGTAGGTAGCTCAATGCTGATTCATAAGATGATGATTGTCTGGCGTGTATCCCGGAACGGAGATTGAACTCAATAAGCTGCAGACGTTCGCTGGTTGTATCGATTAACTTACGCCCTTCATTGAGGTGCCCAACTATTTCGATAAGCTGCTCTTCCGGTAGAGAGTCACCCAAGTGACCCAGCATTAGACGACCTATTGAGAGATGAACGGCTTGCAGTGACTGGGTGTCAATCAGGGCATACGCGGCCTGCTGAATTCGGTCATGCAGAAAGCGATAACCCGGATTGATTGTTTGCGGTTCGTTACCCTGGGTTTCAAAACCATCCCCAACCAATCGATAGTCAGAGTGCATCGGTTGTACGATATGTTGCTTGATTGCCGGCAACAATGCTTCTGCTGTTTCAGCGATGGGGTGCTCATAGATTGTTGCAAGGGTCTGTAAATCGAAACTACTGCCGATACAGGCAGCCAGTTGAAGTGCTCTCTGGGTTTCGTGATGCAACTGTCTCAGGTTGGTGACCATAAATTCAACAACATCATTGCTTACACCAGCCCAACGGGCTGCGTCGAGATCCCAACGCCAATAACCACTCTCAGAATCCCGCGCAATCACACCTTCCTTATGGAGTTGCCGTAATAGCTGATTGGTAAAGAAAGGATTACCTTGCGCCTTGTCATAGAGCATGTCGCTCAGTGGCAAGGTCTCCTGCTGTAATCGATAGAGTGCATCAGCCACCAAATGGGATACGGATGCTCTGTCCAATGGGCCCAAGGCCAGCTCATGAATGTTCTTCTGCGATTGGAGATCGTCAAGTAACAAGCGCAGCGGATGCCCTGTTCCCACTTCGTTACTGCGATAGGCTCCGATTAGAAGCAGATGATTCAGGTCCCGGGATGTGATAAATCTCCGTAACAGTTCCAAGGTAGGAGGATCACTCCATTGTAAATCATCGAGAAACAACACCACTGGGTGGTTCTCTCCTGCAAACACCCCCAGAAAGCTGGTCAAGACGATATGCAGGCGATTTCGCGCCTCCGCAGAAGGCAAATCAGCTACCGAAGGCTGATCCCCAATAATCAAAGCCAATTCCGGCACCATTTCGATAACCAAAGCGGCATTCGGTGTCAGCGCTTGCAGTAGGCGGTTTCGCCACACATTCAGCTGATCTTCTTTTTCTCCAAGTATCTGATGTATCAGACTGCGGAAGGCCGTAGTCAGCCCCTTGTAGGCTTTGCTTTGCTGGTACTGTTCGAATTTGCCCTGTACCAAAAAACCGCGTTCACGCACCAGAGGTTGGTCAATCTCATTCACCAGGGCTGATTTGCCAACCCCGGAATAGCCGTGGATCAGACAGAATTCGTTTGCCCCTGATGCGGCCGCTTCAAAAAGTGTCAATAGCGCTCGCAACTCCTGTTCCCTGCCGTAGAGTTTCTGCGGCAACAGGAACTTTTGGACAACATCCGCCGTTCCCAGACTGAATGGTGTGAGCTCGCGACCGGCAGCAAGCAGGTCAGCGCATGCGATCAAATCATGCCTCAAGCCTTCAGCGCTTTGATAGCGCTCTTCAGGGCTTTTTGCCAATAGCTTTAATACAATTTCAGAGATGGCTTCGGGGACAGCAGGAGAAATCTCATGGGGCGCCGGTGGTTGACAACTGATGTGTCCATGTACCCACTCCAGTGGATTATTTGCCTGCAGCGGACGTTTTCCGGTAAGTAACTCGAAGAGCATTACGCCAAATGAGTAGTAATCAGAGCGATAATCCAGGTCTCGATTCATACGCCCGGTCTGTTCCGGGGAGATATATGGTAAAGGTCCCTCGATATGACGCGACAGCTGAACAGTCTGCCGTTCCTGGTCCAGCTCTGAAGCAATGCCAAATCCACTTAGTGCAATGGTATTCTTGGACGAATTAAACAGCACATTTCCGGGTGTCAGCGCCTTATGTACGATATCATGACTGTGAATTGCCTTTAGAATGCCAGTCAGCTGAAGGGCTACTTCAAGTACTTCTGCAATAGGCAATCCCACCCTACCTGCCTTGGAAAGATGGGTATCGAGGGTACAATCATACAACTTTCCCACCAGGGCCAGATTACCACTGCCATGAGGCACCATCTCATGCACTTCTCGTACACCGTTGATACTGGCAAGTCGCTGGGTAATCACCCCCTCTCGGCGCAACATCGCGACCTGCTGACGTTCAGGATATTCAACATCTAAAGTCTCCACCGCCACGATTGCGCCATCAGCTCTCTTACTCGCCTGATAGACCACGCGATCAGCAAAACGGTAGAGCACCGGTCCGACTTCGTAATGGGATAACTGAAGATACACGATCACTTACTTCGTCAGACGTCAAACATCCTCTTGAAAGTTGCGCAGTAATCCTCGTACGCCGTATCACGCAGCGGGTCTCCATGGCCACACAGCGCGTGTTTGAATGAGAGTGTCTTGAGACGTGCAAAGTCCTCACCCTCCGGTGCAGCCCGCTGTACCCAGACAGGCCCCAGGTTGGCCGGTGTAAAAAAGCCCATACTTTGCATCAGTTCGGATGAATCATCAGAGAAAAATTGATCAGGGGTTTGCCAGTTTTGTAACGCATCGCAGGCGATAAGAATCCCACCCATGCGGTCGATGTGCAGAATCCCCTCAGGAATTTGGGTGGTATAGAAGCTGAAAAGAGTCGCATCAGAAATCGGCAATGGAGTGTCCGCATCAAGAAGGTACGTCGCCTTCAGTCCTGTCTCATGCTCCATACCTGGCATTGTCCAGTACTCAGCAGCGTACCGGTTAACGTAGAAAGGATCATCACGACCATGTAGTGAACCGAGACGAATCACATCGGTAACTCGACCAAGTTGATCCAACTCAGCCAAGCCATCATCACTCAAACGCACACTGTTGATAATAATCAGGCGGTCGTGATCGCGTACTATTGTCATGTTACGACTGAACTTCCAGTCTATTCCTTGGAGAACCGTCTCCATGGAGCCGGTGACGAAAAAAATATTTGGAAAGATTTCTTCAATCTCTCCATGTTGCAGGGCCGGTGGAAATTGATCCATTACTTAGATCCTCAATTAATCTAATCAGTTATAGTCGATTTTGCCCACGTATCGGTACTCCCGAGCATATTCATTGAGATAGTCGTTGAGATACCGTCGTTGAGACCTATTCAGGCGTCCCTGCCGGATATCCTCAAAGGTTTCATTGCCAGTGCTGCTGTCAAGACGTTTCAGGTGAAACAGCGTCATGTCTCGCCCGCCAAAGAATCCCTTGAGGTATTCGTGAAGCGGTCTTGCCTGGGACATGTCGAATACGGCACCATACAGACCAGTGTATAGCGGTTGACGAGATAATGAATCGTCACTATATCGCGGAAAGTCACCCAATGGTGGCGTGAATGGTGGGTATCCATTGGGTTGATGAACCGGTTGCCTGGTGAGCGCTTGTATAAATTCGGGATTTAATCCCGCCTGCCGGGCACCTTTGATCAAGATATTGAGATAGCGACGACTCGGCAGGCAGTTATCATCAATAAAGTCCGGCATGCCAATATAGGTATAGGCAGGAACCGTTTCGTTACGTGTTATTACATTGACTGTCGTGCGTTGATAGCCGAAACCACAGGCTTCCGTTGCGTCAAGGGGCGTAAGGGATTCATCAGGGCAGTCATATAACAGTCCGTATACCTGATCTTCAGCAGTTGATGGTTGAATATTGCCAACGCCACCTTCATGGCGGAAAAAGTGCTGTACATTGAAGCATAATCGCCAGCCTTTGAGAACTGCGCGTTTCGAAGACAAGGGCTCAACACCTTTGGCTCTCAGTGAGACCAGATTCATGTTTGAGCCGTAGCCAAAATAGCGGAACATTCTACATATCAACCACATTCAAGCGGACATTGAGACTACTCCAGCCTCAAACCTCTATTCCGGTTTGGGCAATCCATAAGTAATCTCTGTTCAATCCGGAATTTAGGAAAAGTCAGTAACCTAACCGGCTGACTCACAGAGTCCCTTGTCCATAATCGAGACTGAATCGCACACAATGACCATTGACCTTACACAATCCAGGGTTTTGGTGTATATCTACCACTGCCAGAGCGATTTCACCATTAAGCCTGGATGTATATCTCCAGCTGACCTCTTAGGGCCTGTTAACACTAATCCGATAGGCCCTAGCATAGATATAGCAGATATCGACACTCTCATTTATTACTTTAACTTTATTATTCATGGGTTTGTCATCAATCTAGATTGATGATCGAAAATATCTGCAGTCAATATCGCTTTGGGCGCTGAAGGCGTAGCACTCAAAGGTAAAACATGTAGGGAACCTGGGTTATCAAATAATCATGCTCTTGACTATTCCCTCTGAGGGATTTGAATGCAATTCACATCTCACCATGTTGATCTAGACTATGGGTTTCAATTTTCAAAATAGAACACCGCCAGTAACTGTAAATACTACCCCATTTCTGAATGTGTTTAAGCCTCCTCTCGCTCAACCCTTAAGCTTGTAAGATGCAATATCAGTGTGCTGAGTAGCGTTAAGATGACATTGAAAAGAAATATAAACAAAATAAATACTCCAATACTATGCCCTTCGTTGTGGTAGGTTGTCAGCCCCGACCACAAGAGTGATACCAGAATAATCGAGAAAAAGACTACCCCGGTGGGCTTTTCCCCACCAAAATATTGTCTATCATATTTTATACCGACGATCCAACCGATTCTTACGAAATACCAGGCAATCCATGCAATAATACCAATACCATTGACTGTTGAAATAATGTCTCTGAATAACCTATCTACAGTGTGACGTTGCACGGGTATGGTTGTCGGTTTTTCCTTGCCTTTTTTTAATACCAGTAAATAACCGAATTTATAGGCAAAATCATGCACGATAGATGCGGTCAGCATGATACCCAGTGGACGTAATATACCAATACTGAGAAAACTGACTAACCACGGCATAGGAACTGATGCCCCATCAAATACAATCGGCTTATTCTGTACCGATTTAGGTATGATAACCGTACCATTAATCTCCTTGGCATAACTCACTCTGTCGAGTTCTATCCTCCACTCTTTCTCAAGGGTAAAAAAACGTCTGCGTGTTGCTTCAGCAAGTTTTTCATACCACCTAGCACCATCTTTTAAAATTACGGAAACCAACTTAATAGATGGCAATCCTGTAAACTTAACTGAAATTGATCCTTTATAATATTCTGTTTTATCTTCCACTGGATTTCCCTATCTCGATTTGCTCTCTCTAATTTTGTACTTAAATTACTACCTGTACATAAACCGCTTTTAACTAACTAAAAGCGATGTGAACGGATTACTATTAACCCGATGAGCATATACTTCCCTTTCTGGGCTTCAAGCAGCAAGGTAGATAATCTATAATTTCCTGATTAATAAAAGGCATCCTCTATGGTCAAATCGACTCGAATTCAGCATGGGAAGCGTTTGTGACTCGGAGTTGGCATGATGCGATCCATTTATCTCCTCTCTTCTATGTCAACCACGATAGACATTGCTGCGGATTGTGCTTCAATAAGGCCGATTTCGTTGCGTGCTTGGCGAATAATCGAAACCGCTGAACCAATGGCAAGACCGGATACCACGCCAGCCACAATCAGATCCGGCCAGCGGCTTGCCGTACCCAATACCCCCAAAGCTGCAAGAATTATCATAAGATTTACGATCGAATCATTGCGGCTGCATAACCACACAGAACGCATATTGGCATCACCATCGCGGAATCTGTAGAGCATGATCGCAACACTCAAATTGGCGACAAGGGCTGCCAGGCCAATGATTCCCATCGAATAGGGCTCAGGAGGAACACCATACAGACCGGCCCATACAGTTTTAGCAATAACAAGCAAACCATATACTCCCATTGTAACCCCTTTGAACAAGGCTGCTCTGGCTCGCCACAGAATACCGAGCGACAGGACGCTCAATGAGAGAGCATAGTTTGCCGCATCACCTGCAAAATCGACAGCATCAGCCAACAATGACACAGAATTGGCAAACAGGCCGCCTACAATCTCAATTGCAAACATGATCATGTTAACAAACAGCGCGATCCAGAGCGTAGTTCGAAATCTGGGGTCTATAGAACCCAGGTTATCAGAACAATGACTCGATGTGCAGCAAGGTGGCATGTGGGCCTCAAATGATCGACTTAGAAAAAGTGGTTCTATTTCATTGATTCATAACCGAACATTAATCCGGTGACAAAATTGACGATTAAACGCCTATTTTACGTCGTTTAAATTGTATATCGACCAAACCCAATTCAAGTAATTAAAAGTGCTCACATCTTCATAGAGGAGTTGGTACGAAAAAATCCTTAGTACACTTAAAGTTAGAGCACATATCCAAGCATTGGCAGATATAGGCTACTACTTTTGGCTGTACCCACAACAGAAATACAAATGGTAGGCAAAGGTAGTCAATTTGAGTAATCGGTTACCAAGCTGTTTTTTTACCCTACTCTCTTGATAAATTCCGTAAATATTGTAAAATATCAATACATTATAAAGCTTTTCAAGTATCGCCCACATGTGAGCATCAGCAACACACCTAGGGGTTATCACCTATTTGAGAAATACTCGATTGGTATTAATATTAGTGCAGAGATACATGGAGAGGAACCAATGTCCACAATAAACCAAGTCAATAATCTGTCTGGCGCTTCTGCCGCGCAATTAAGCAGCAGCAATGCTATCAGTGGGTCATCGTCGAATACCATCGTCGCGGTCACCGACGTAGGAACAGAAGAGAGATCCGCGCGACGGCACCGCT
>JARRQD010000029.1:0-15605 GCA_037382205.1 Candidatus Thiodiazotropha sp. | reverse complement strand
GCGGGGGTTCCTCATGGTGGTGGGGCTGGTCTCGACCGATGGCAGCATGGACCGCTCCGACCTGGCTGATTTCGCCATCAGCAAGTTGCGCGAACCGCTCTCCAGAACCCAGGGTGTCGGTAGCATCCGGGTCTTCGGATCTCAGTACGCCATGCGTATCTGGCTGCAGCCGGAGAAGCTGGCCGCCTATGAATTGACGCCGGTGGATGTCACCGCCGCCATCACAGCGCAGAACAACCAGCTCACTGCCGGCCAGTTGGGCGGCGCCCCGTCTGTGCCCAATCAACAGCTCAACGTGACCATTATCTCGCAGACCCGCATGGAGAACGTGGAGCAGTTCGAGAACATCCTGCTCAAGGTCAACAGCGACGGCTCCCAGGTGCGCCTGAAGGATGTGGCGCGCATCGAACTGGGCGCCGAAAACTACAGCGTTACCAGCCGTTTCAAGCGCAAGCCGGCCGCCGGCCTGGCGATCCAGCTGGCCAGTGGCGCCAACGCCCTGGACACTGCCGCTGCGGTGCGCGAGACGTTGGCCGGTCTGCAGGACTTCTTTCCGGCCGGGCTGGAGGTGATCTATCCCTACGATACGACTCCCTTCATTCGTATCTCCATGAAGGAGGTGGCCAGCACCCTGGTTGAGGCAGTGGTGCTGGTGTTTCTGGTCATGTATCTTTTTCTCGGTCGCTTCCGTGCCACACTGATCCCGACCATTGCCGTGCCGATCGTGTTGCTCGGCACCTTCGGCGTGATGGCGGCCTTCGGCTACAGCATCAACACGCTCACCATGTTCGGTCTGGTGCTCGCCATCGGTCTGCTGGTGGATGATGCCATCGTGGTGGTGGAGAACGTGGAACGGGTGATGGAGGAGGACGAACTGCTGCCCCGCGAGGCGACGCGCAAATCGATGGGGCAGATCACCAGCGCCCTGGTCGGTATCGCGCTGGTGCTGTCGGCGGTATTCGTGCCCATGGCCTTCTTCGGCGGTTCCACCGGCGCGATCTATCGCCAGTTCTCCCTCACCATCGTCTCGGCCATGGCACTCTCCGTGCTGGTGGCGCTGATCCTCACGCCCGC
The DNA here is from genome assembly GCA_037382205.1 of Candidatus Thiodiazotropha sp. Classification (GTDB taxonomy): domain Bacteria; phylum Pseudomonadota; class Gammaproteobacteria; order Chromatiales; family Chromatiaceae; genus Thiodiazotropha. The sequence continues at coordinate 14,531 of JARRQD010000029.1, read as the reverse complement.
CCTCTGTGCCACCTTGTTGAAGCCCGCCCACAAGGGGGATCACGACAAGATGGGCGGTATCTTCGGCTGGTTCAATCGCCTGTTCACCCGGGCCACTGGGCAGTATGTGAAAGGGGTGGGCGGCACCATCAAGCGACCGATGCGGCTGGTGGCGATCTATCTGGCGGTGGTGGTTGGTCTGGGGTATCTCTATGTGCGCATGCCCACCGCCTTTTTGCCGGAGGAAGATCAGGGGGTGTTCCTGGTGCTGGTTCAGTTGCCCACCGGGGCCACCCAGCAGCGGACCGTGGAGGTGATGAAGCAGATCGAGGACTACTTCCTGGAGCAGGAGGAGGTCGACTCGCTGTTCACTGTGGCCGGTTTCAGCTTCGCCGGCCAGGGGCAAAACATGGGTCTCTCCTTTGTGCGGCTGAAGGACTGGGATCTGCGTACCGATCCGGCCCTTTCGGCCAAAGCGGTGATCGGACGCGCCTGGAGTGGGCTGTCGCAGATCAAGGACGCCACGATCTTTCCCATCAACCTGCCGTCGATACCGGAACTGGGCACCGCTTCGGGGTTCAATCTCATGCTGCAGGACCGCAACAACATCGGCCACGAGAAACTCATCGAGGCGCGCAACCAGCTCATCGGCATGGCCTCCCAGGATGAGCGCTTCACCGGTGTACGGCCCAACGGTATGGAGGACGTACCCATCTTTCATATCGATCTCGACTATGAGAAGGTCAAGGCCCTAGGGCTCGACGTGAGTGAGGTGAACAGAACCCTGAGCATCGCCTGGGCCTCCACCTACGTGAACGACTTCATCGACCGGGGACGGGTGAAGAAAGTCTATGTGCAGGCGGATGCGTCTTACCGCATGCTGCCAGACGATCTGCAGCACTGGTATGTGCGCAACGGCGAAGGGGAGATGGTACCCTTCGACGCTTTCACTTCGACCCGCTGGGATTACGGTTCGCCGCGACTGGAGCGCTACAATGGCGTGCCGGCGGTGAACATCCAGGGCCAGGCGGCACCCGGCTTCAGTACCGGCGACGCCATGCAGGGACTGGAGGAGATGGTCAAGAAGCTGCCTAGCGGCGTCGGCATCGAATGGACCGGCATGTCCTTCCAGGAACGTCTGGCCGGTTCCCAGGCCCCGGCACTGTATGCGATCTCGCTGCTGGTGGTGTTTCTCTGTCTGGCGGCCCTCTACGAGAGCTGGTCGGTGCCCTTCGCCGTGATTCTGGTGGTGCCGCTCGGTATCCTCGGCGCACTGGCGGCGGCCACCCTGCGCGGTCTCAACAACGACGTCTACTTTCAGGTGGGCCTGTTGACGACCATCGGGCTGTCTTCGAAGAACGCCATCCTCATCGTCGAGTTTGCCAAGGCGCTCTACGATCAGGGGATGGGGCTGGTGGAGTCGGCGATGGAGGCGGCTCGCATTCGGCTGCGCCCCATCATCATGACCTCCATGGCCTTCATCCTCGGCGTCTCGCCGTTGGCCCTGAGTACCGGTGCCGGTGCGGTCAGCCGCCAGGCCATCGGTACCGGTGTCATCGGCGGCATGCTGTCGGCGGCCTTTCTCGCCATCTTCTTCGTGCCGCTGTTCTATGTGCTGGTGATGAAGCTCAGCCTCCTGCTGGGCAGGTCGGACATCGAAGGGGAGGGGACGCGGACCGATTGACCGGCATTCAAGTCATGGCCGCTCAGGACAAGCCCCTGTCGCTGCACCTACAACAGGAATTTGCCAAGTATCTCAAATGTGGTCGACTGGAGCATGGCTTGTTGCGGGAGCCTTGCAGCGAATCCCGTCATCACCTGCTGGTTGCTTCAGCCTAAAAAAGATCCGTAGTGCAGGGTGAGTGTACGTTTGTGGTGGTGCAGCCGGCCTACAGTTTAGGCCAGGAGCAAGCGCTGTCTGAGGGATGAAAACCGGTGTACTCCCCGGAAGACCAATGTCGTTCACGACCTCACTCAGGCCCAGAAAGCGAGTATCATCAAGCGCATGGCACTCAAGTATATGGTCATCGGATTACTAGGGCCTATCGGATTAGTGTTAACAGGCCCACTAGAACCTTCAACCTAAAAAGATCAGTTGGACAGCGTGAAGGGTGCGTTTGCGGGGGTGCAGGGCAAGGTTCAACAACATGAAAACTGATGAGAGACAATGAAACACGATTTAGAGGTTAATAAGCAGAACGCAATCAACTTTTATCGTATAGCCTATTTGGGAAAACCAGCCAAAGCGGTCGAACAATATGTGGGGGCAGAATACATTCAGCATAACCCCCTGGTTGCCGATGGTAAGCAAGCTTTCATCGATTACTTTGATGAAATGGCACGGGAATATCCGAACAAAAGTATCGACTTTATCAGAGCTGTAGCGGAAGGAAATCTCGTTGCGCTTCACACTCATCAAACCTGGCCAGGTAACGAAGAGTACGTAACAATGGATTTTTTTCGTTTTGATGATGACGGAAAAATCGTTGAACATTGGGATTCCATACAAGAGATTCCGAGTGAATCAAAGAATGGAAATACGATGTACTAAAACAGGCACATCAGTGAACGCCATAACCGCAGATGACATGCCTAGCGTTTCAATCGCAGAAATCATCTCTCGTTCCCAGTGGCTACCATTTTTTCAGCGTGAGCTGGTAAGGCGTTGCAACACCGCAATGCGCCGTCACAAGTATGTCATTCATCCTCTCCTTCTCCCTGTTGAGGGTGTCGCAAAAGTATTCGGTGATACGTCGTTATCCCTGAAAATGCGCGCACGCTGTTTAGAACTCACTCCGAACAGTTCGCCGCAACGCGGGTTACTGGAGGGGCCCTTCTCCTTCCGGGAGAAGCACAGGATGAGGGGAGTTGAAACATTAAAGCGCAAGCTTTTCAACACATTCCCAGTTCTTTTAGATCCCCTCACCCCAACTCTCTCCTTGTGGGAGAAGGGACTCCTATGTTTCGATTCTCATGTCCATGGAATCTGGTCAGTACAAAAAGCCCGGCAATTCATGAACAACGAGGCTGACCGGGCAAAGAAATGGGATAGCAGTAACTTTTTTTATAAAAGTCCAACGAATCCCAGAATTAAGCAGTCAACGGATTTTTTTAGATTGAATCGATTGATGTCGAAGAAAAGGAAATTTCAAGTTTATCCTACCGCCAGTTTTCTGCCTTGATAGGCAGGGATGTTGCGGTTAGACTTTTTATACAGAGTCGCTGCGCCCAATCTACTCCGCTGAAAAGCCGATCCTGACCCACTACTGGCATGCTGGCGAGCGAACCGGAGTGGTCAGCGCCATGTGTCGAAAGTTTTTCAGAGTTGACCCAGAAAACATGCCATTGATGAGTTTATCAATGTGGGTATGTCTGTCATGCAAGACTCTATCCGAATATCGAGTGCTATCTGCAGACTGCGGCTGTTGCCTAAATAGGTCACCTGATATGAAAAGGTCTCAATTCGAAACAATAGAAATCTATTAAACGTATGTCTAATTCATCAAAAAATATCGTCATTACACTGGCAGTTTTAGTCATATCGTTATTTATCTTTGAACTCTTTCCCATTGATATTGCCATTCAGGATCATTTCTATATTTTTCAGGAGCATCGATGGATTCTTGATCGTGATGACGAGCTGACAAGATTGCTGTTTTACGATGGTATAAAGAAGGTATACATTGCGTTCACGATTGTTGCTTTGATCAGCTTGTTTTTTATCAAGCGTGTGCCAGCCCTTAAAATCTATAAGCAAGGCATGATTATTCTACTCATATCCTGTATTTCGATACCCTTGCTGGTGGGAGGACTCAAGGCGGTAACAAATACGCCTTGCCCAAAGAATATCGGTCATTATGGGGGTGATTATCCCTATGTAAGCGTATTCTCAAAATATCCGAAAAATTTTCATAATACAAAAAAAGTAAAATGTTATCCGGCAGGTCATGCGAGCGGAGGTTTTGCGCTTTTATCTTTGTTCTTTCTGTTTCGTAAGAGGAGGAACAGGTTGCTTGCACTGGGTTTTGCATTGGTTATCGGATGGACAATCGGCCTATATAAAATGTTCATCGGGGATCATTTCTTTAGCCATACATTTATCACCATGCTGCTGGCTTGGTTGGTGATATTGGTCATAGCACGAGTTGTTCAACGGTTTAACGCGTTTCGAATGCGCCATAGTCGCTCGGAATAGTGATTATTGCGACAGATGATCGTCCAGTAGAGGTTTTATGCGGGTGTTAAAGAGTTGCTCATCAATGATCCCTCGGTGAGCAGTGACGACGCGTCCGCTCTTATCGAAGATCACCGTGAACGGGATCATACCGCTATCATTGCCCCAAGCCTGCAATGTGCTTCTGCTTCTGTTTTCGTCCAGAACCAGGATCGGATAGTTTATCTGCAAAGTTCTTTTCACGTTGCTGAGTTTACGTGGTTGATCAATACCCAGGCCGATGACTTGTAATCCACTGGGGCCGAAACTCTGCTGATACGCCTTCAGGTATTTGATTTCAGAAAGACAGGGGGCGCACCAGCTGGCCCAAAAGTTGAGCAGCAATACCTGACCTTTCCACTGCTGTAGATTCTGTTTTTTACCGGAAAGGTCAGGGTAGCTGATATCGGGAATTGAGGGACGCTCACTGCTGTATGCAATTGGGGTGAGCGTCAGTAGGGTGATACTGAGTAACCAACAGCAGCTAGCCAGCATCCAGCCAGGCTGGATGCTGGCTAGCTGCTGGATAGGGTCAGTTTTTGTTTGCATTACCCACCACATGCCAGACGACTTGATACTGCTCTGCCAAGTCACTCATATAGCGGGCCATCTGTTCAGTGATCCAGAGTTGCTGCACCCGATCACGAATGCTGGAATAGCTCTTCTGACCACCTGGGCGACGTTCTAAAATAGTCACGAGATGGAAACCCATTGGCGTTTCTATTACCTCACTGATCTGCTTATCCTCTAAGCGACTGATTGCCTGTTCAATGGCCGGGTGGCTGCGGCCTTCCAGTTGCCAGCCCATGTCGCCTTTGTGTTCACGACCGTAAGGGTCGATGCTGTATTGACTGGCGAGCTCGAATAGACTCTCACCATTGAGAATACGTTGTCTCAAGGATTCCGCCTGTTCGCGACTGGGGCTGACCAACTGCCCGATATGACGTCGTTCCTCCAGACGTCCGATCTTTGGATTGGCCGCGAAAAATTCGCGCAGGGCATTCTCATCAGCGGTCCATTGCTGTTGCTTCTGCTCCATCAGCAGGGCAGGGAGTCGCTCTTTAGCAAAGCTTTCCAGTTTGTCGCTGACATCTACACCGGCCTGATCAGCTGCTTTGGCTACGGTAAGTAGTTCAGCACGTTTATAGAGTTGCTGTTTTATCCACTCTGGATTGGTAGGGGATTGTGCTTGGTGTTTTGTCAGCATGCCATAGGTGATGCGGATTCCATCACCCTCCAGTAATACGCTATCGGCTTGGTTGTTACCGGGTTTGATGCGCTCCTCATGCAGCTGGATATGGTAGTCGCTGCGAAGCTTCTGGATGGTGTAGTAGCGCAGATTACGGTAGCTGTCGGCCAGATAGGCGGAACGAGCTGCGGCCAGACCGTCGCTGTCATTCTTAAACTGGGCTTGCATATCACGCATGACATCTTCGGGCACTGCGACACGCTCTCGCAGTTTATCCATATAGTGTCGGTAGAGCAGGCCAAGTCGGAAATTCTCTATTTCTTCAAGAAAAAGTGGGCTTTTGTCGAGTCCGAGGCGTTTTGCCTCCAGCGTCATCAGCCTGGAGGCAACCAGGCGCTGTAGCATGCTGCCACGTAGCGCTGCCTGATCGTTTTCATCCATACTGGGAAAACTGTCGGCAAATGGGAAGCTCGCCATTGCTGATTCGAGTTCATCTGAGGTGACTTTCAGATCACCGATCGTGGCCAATACCTGGGACTCCGCGATAGCGAAACAGGGTGGCGTCATGAATAGAGCCAGCAGCAACAGACCACGTTTGATCATTGGTAAAAAGTGCATGATTCAGATCCTGATAACAGTAAAAAAACGGGGGGCGAGCCCCCCGGATTTCAAAATGTTGTGTTGTATTACCCGGCCTTTCGGCCGGGTGACTGCTTGATAGGCGATCACTCTTCGGGGATTTTACCGCCCAGATCAGGTGCACTGGCATGCATCCATGAGACCGCTGAGTCATAGTCTTCGAGGATGGGCTTACCCTTCCAGATATGCTCTTCGTCATCTGCAATATAAGGCACGCCTTCATCATTCACCTCATGACAAGCCGCACAGCGGAAAGGTCCGTGAGAACCATCCGGATTGTATTGCGGTGCTTGTCGATAGCTGGTGATGTCGGTATCCGGTGTGACCGGATAGAGGCCATGAATCGACTGATGGCAGGATTGACAGGCCAATCCAGCGTGTCCCTTGGAGTAACGCATCAGACTGTGCTTACCTGGCTGATTGATCGGGAAGGCAACGCCACCCTGACCTTCAACAAAAGGAGCCGCATGGCAGTCAGCGCAATGCGGTGCGCCTGGGGAGAGCCAGTAGTCACGTCCCATGGTTGCTGCATCGTAGGGTACAGCTGTCGCACCAGTGGCCCCTTCAGGGAGTTTCAACGAAGCGATGTCTACCGCCGGGTTAGCCGACAGGGGAACAACGCTGATATCCCCGTCCTCATCCTTCGAAACCATCGGACCATCACCTTTTAGAGCAATCACCGCAATGTCTGGGACCAGACGCTGTTGTGCCCAGGTCAGAAGAATGCCCGATTTTCCGGGGGTATCCTCACCCTTGTCATTGAGTACTACTTTGGGATCGAGATACTTCTCCTCCAACTCTTTACGGCTGACACCGATCACTTTGGCGATCTCATCAATCGATTTGTTGCGGATCGTATCACCCTCCTGCTTGAACGTATTTATTAAGTTGTCACGCTGATAAAGTTCACGAGAGAGTTGACTGTGGCAGTTGGTGCACCAAAGTCCTTTGCCACCTTTGTCGTTACCGATCATCGAGACATTGGTCTGCATCCACTCACCGATGGCATTCAGATGCTCAGGTGTTTCCACGCCGTCGCTATCCTTGCCCGGATTGGCATGGACGTCACGACCTACATAGCAACCACCGGCCGCATCCCGGTTATCTCCATCAGCATAGTTATTCTCGCCATCGGGGGTGATTGGATACTTCTCCATATTACCGTCCTGACGATGTGCAGGATGACAACCCTGACAGGCGGCAGTGCGCCCCTGGGAGTCAGGCATCGGTGCAGCCGTTTGATGTACTGTGTGGATTGCTTGGGTCAATGCCGGAACTGTTTTGTCTTTGCCGGTCTTTTTATCCTTGAAGGTCTTTGCGCCCAATACGCCGATGACATTGTCTGCATGACACTTCTGACAGAGTACAGGATCACTGCCGAGCCGGTTCATGGTGGCCCGGCTGTTAGGGTCATAGTTCTTCAAAAATTCCGTACCATTGTGGTCATCGTGCATTTCCAGAATTGATACCGACGTTGCTTTCAGACTCGCCATCCAGTCACTGGCGCCAAGCCCTTTCCAGAAAGCGCGTTCCTGTTTATAGAGGCTGTATTTATCACCGTTGGCGGTTTTGCCTCCGTGACAGTTGGCGCAGTTTGGAATATCGATAGGGTTGGTGCCTACGAAGGTGATGGGTTGGCCACTGTGGCTGTCGAGTACCGGCTCACCACTCTCTGCGTCAACCAGACTAACCCAGGCTTCCTGGAAGGGTTGGATGTCACTCTCCACCAAAGTCAGAGGGTCTTTCGCGGCGACACTGTCATTGAACGGAGTGAGCGGCAGGCCCAAGGCGTCCCAGATACCTGGATTGGTCAGTACAATCGGTACGTTGTCCAGAACAGGTGATTTGGTAAAAACCTTGGTTCCGATCTCGCCAGTGTAGTGCAGATGGCCACCTTTCAGCGGGCTGGGTACAGCGCCACCGGCAGGGCCGTTGTCACGAGGCACCGGTACCTGGATGCCTACATAGGCTTTCTTGGCGTCGGAACTGGTATTCTCCGGGTTGCTGCCTTTCAGGTCTTTGTAGACATAGAGATGGGTGAAATAGGCATTGGCGACATTTTCGTTTTCAGCGTATTCGCCGTCATCGTTGACGTCATAAGGAACGTCCCAATACTTGAGTTTATTGCCTTCGGCATAGTTGTTATCGATGTGGCCATAGGCCAGCTTAAAGCGTTTCCTTCCATCGACAAGAACATCGGGTTCATTTGGATCGGCTTCAACCAGTTCAGGATATTTACGTTTGCCGGTCGCAGTTTTGATCACTTGAGATTGTACGGAGTTATATGGAGGCAGAACACAGCAGTAGCTGAAGTCGAAACCGGTACAGTGCATACCGAGTTCGTAGTTGATGGTGATGTTGTAATCGTTCTTAGGTTTGCTTTGGTCTGCAGCCTTTATGGGGCCGAGATAGCTGATCGGGCCAGTGGAATCCATGGTGTGCTCAGCCATGGAGGGGGTTACATCTTTGTTTGCCGAAGACTCGGTGGGTTGTTGTGTTGTACAGCCAACCATGAGCGTGATGACAAAGGCATTGAGCGCAATGGTCTTATTAACCATAAGGTCCTCCCTTTGGTCTTAATAATCCTCAAACTGCGAGGCGGTATGTTAAGAAATGATTTGATGACTAATAATCCCTGTAATACGACTTGTTATAGTTTGGGATTAGGATAATCATTGCAGATACTAGGGAAAACCGCAAAATAATTAAGTAATATCAATTAATTAATATTTTATCTAATACTAAATAACGGATAATCTGGACTTGATTCGAATCGAAGGTTTTATTACAAGTTCGAGGACAACCTGAACAGCCCACGTAGTAGCTATGGAAGGCATCTTCGTATCGGGGCTACGCACACCACACAGCTTTCGGTATTGTCCCGTGTCATTCTTCAATTGGAGCGCTCGTTTGGTGGCTACTACAATTTAATGGTTCAAGGGAAAATTCACCAGGTTGAAGCTCCTGCTGAATTGTCGTTGTTGAGTGTCATGCGTGACATTCTTGGCATCACCGGGCCGAGGATTGGCCGTGGAATTGGTGCTTGCTAATGGGTAAAGTTACCTAGTGTGGTGTCCTAATACTGTTTGACGTTTTCAGAGGCCCGCAAATGACTCAAGACAAGGCGCAGCCCGCCTAGCGGCTGATGGCTTCTCGTCGCGCTGAAATCGTCAAACAGTATCGGACACCACACTAGCAAACTGTATCAACGACTTAACTACCCTATACCCGCCGGCAAATGAAGAACAAATCCTGGTTGATCCTCCTCCCTCTGTTGCTCATCGCCGGTTTGATCGGCTGGCAGCTCATCGACCGTCTGCAGGAAGAGGGGGGCGGCGCGAAAGGGAAAAAGCAGCAGACCCGTCCGATCCCGGTCGAGGTGGCGAACATCGAGCATGGCGATATCGAACTGCGCCGCGTCTTCTCCGGTACCCTGCAGGCCTACACGGAGTTTGTGGTCGCCCCCAAGGTGAGCGGCCGCATCGAACAGATCGAGGTGGACCTGGCCGACCTGGTCACACGGGGCCAGACGCTGGCGCGGCTTGACAATGACGAGTATGTGCAGGCGGTGCGCCAGGCTGAGGCCGATCTGGCCGTGGCACAGGCCAACCTGGCCGAGGCGGAGAGCCTGCTCAAGATCGCCGCGCGGGAACTGCAGCGGGTGGAGCAGCTGCGTCAGAAAGGCGTGAGTTCCGAGTCCCAGCGAGACACCGCCAAGGCCGACCAGCTGGCCAAGCAGGCCCATGTGGAGGTGACCAAGGCGCAGATGATACGTGCCCAGGCGGCGCTGGAGACCGCCCGTATCCGCCTCGGCTATACCCAGGTCAAGGCCGACTGGGGCAGCGGCAGTGAACGGCGGGTGGTGGCGGAGCGCTACGTGGACGAGGGCGAGACTGTCAGCGCCAACGCCCAGCTGTTGCGCATCGTCGAACTCGATCCGATGAAGGCGATCTTTTTTGTCACTGAGCGTGACTATCCCAGTCTCCATCCGGGACAGCGCGCCAGCCTCACCACCGACGCCTACCCGGGTGAAAGCTTCGACGCCGAGATCGTGCGTATCTCTCCGGTGTTCCGGGAGAACACCCGCCAGGCCCATGTCGAGCTGAAGGTGGTGAACCCGGAGCTGCGGCTCAAGCCCGGCCTGTTCGTGCGGGTCGACCTGGTGTTGGCACAGGCCAAGTCGGTGGTCATCGTGCCGCAACAGGCGCTGGCCAAGCGGAACGCCCAGAACGGCGTTTTCGTGGTCGATGTTGCTGGCAAACAGGTCAGCTGGCGACCGGTTTCCCTTGGAATACGTCATGCGCAACGGGTCGAGATCGCCGGCGAGGGCCTGCAGGGCCGGGTGGTGGTACTGGGCCAGCAGCTGCTGGATGACGGTTCGAGCATCGTCATCGCCGATGATGGGAAGGCCGACCGACCATGAACCTCGCCCGCGCCAGTGTACGTCGTCCCGTCTTCACCAGCATGCTGACGCTGATGGTGGTGGTGATCGGTCTGGTCTCCCTCAGCCGTTTGCAGATCGACCTGCTGCCCAGTATCGAACTGCCCACTCTGACCGTGCGCACCCAGTACGAGGGAGCCGATCCCATTGTCATGGAGCGGCTGGTCACCCAGATCGTGGAGGAGATCGTGGGTACCGTACCCGGCGTGGAGGAGCTGACCTCCACCTCCTACGAAGGCAACAGCAGTGTCAAGGTGAAGTTCGGCTGGGGCACGCCCCTCGACGCGGTGGCGGTGGATGTGCGCGCCACCCTGGAGGACGAGATCAGCGAGTTGCCCGACGGCATCGTCGGTCCCCGGGTCAGCAAGTTTGACGTGGATACCTACCCGGTGGTGATCCTCGGCATCTCCAGCCCGCTCGATCCGGTGGAGCTGACCCAGATCGTCGAGGACCAGGTTCGCTACCGCTTCTCTCGTCTCCCTGGCGTAGCTCAGGTCGATCCCTGGGGTGGTTTCACCCGTGAGGTGCGGGTGGAACTCGATCCGGCCAAGCTCAATGCCCTGGGGCTGCCGTTGAGCGATATCCTCGATGCCATCCGCGACGCCAACCTGGACCTGCCCGCCGGCAAGATCGAACGCGGCCCCTACGAGGTGACCCTGCGTGCCCCAGCCGAGTTCGGCAGCCTGGACGAGATACGCAATACGGTGGTCGCCCGCCAGCAGGGTGCGGTAGTGACCCTGGGTCAGATCGCGGTGGTCAGGGACACCTATGAAAAGCTCACCCGCATTATCCGCGTGAATGGCGAGAAAGGGGTGCGGGTGGCCATCCGTAAGCAGCCCGAAGCCAACACCGTGGAGGTGGCGCGGGCGGTGCTGGAGGAGGTGGACAAGGTCAACCGGGCCTTCCCCCAGATTCACATCACCCCGGTCATCAACCAGGGCAATTTCATTGAACGGGCCATTACGAACGTGGCCGGGTCAGTACTCTACGGCGGCGCCCTGGCGGTGCTGGTGCTGCTCTTCTTTCTGCGCAATCTGCGCAGCACGCTGGTCATTTCGCTGGCGATTCCCATCTCCGTCATTGCCACCTTCGGGCTGCTCTACTTCGGCGGTTTTACCCTCAACCTGATGACCCTGGGTGGGTTAGCGCTTGGCGTCGGCATGATGGTGGACAGCTCGGTGGTGGTGCTGGAGAACATCTTCCGCCGCCAGCAGGAGCACCAGGAAACCCCCGCCGAGGCCTCGGTGCAGGGGACCCACGAAGTGGCCTCGGCGGTGATCGCCGGCACTGTCACCACCCTGGTCATCTTCCTACCCCTGATCTTCGTGCAGGGAGTCTCCGGCGTGTTGTTCAAGGAGCTGGCCTACGTCATCATGTTTTCGCTCTTCTGCGCCTTGCTGGTGTCGCTCAGCCTGGTGCCGATGCTCGGTTCGCGCCTGTTGAAGGGGGGCAGAGCAGTGACGGCCCCGGATGGCGCTTTCAGTGGTCTGGCGCAACTTGCGGGGGGACTCTTCAGTGGATTAGAAAACGCCTATCGTCAACTGCTGGTAAGGGTGCTGCGTCATAAGATCACCACGATCGTCTCTGCTCTGATCCTGTTCGCTGCCAGTCTGCTGCTGACTCCCCTGATCGGCACCGAGTTCATTCCTCCCAGCGACGAGGGGGAGGTCAGGGTCACCGGCGAGATGGAGGTGGGTACTCGGCTGGAGCTGGTCGACCGACAGACCCGCCAGCTGGAAAAGCAGGTCTACACCGCCGTGCCTGAGAGCGTCTCCTCGGTGGTCAGCATCTACACCTCGGGCACTCGGGGTAGTGCCAAGGCCAGGGGACAGATCCGTCTGAATATCGGTCCAGCCAGGAACCGCTCCCGCTCCAACCAGCAGATCGCCGATGATCTGCGCCAGCGGCTCGCTGGCGGCATCCCCGGCATGAAGATCCGGGTGCGCGCCCCCCAGGGTCAGTTCCTGCTCGAACGACTGCTCGATACGCTGGAGGGGGTGGCGGTGGAGGTTCGCGGTTTCGAACTCGACACTCTCGACCTGCTGGCGAAACAGGTCTCCTCGGTCATCAAGGACGTGCCGGGCATCACCGACGTGGAGCTGAGCCGGGAGTCGGGGATTCCCCAGCAGGAGATTCATGTGGACCGACAGAAGGTCAGCGATCTGGGACTCAGCGTGCGGGATCTGACCGAGGTGATCGAGACCGCAGTGGCGGGTTCCAAGGCGGGCGAGTACCGAGTGGCGGGCAACTCCTACCGTATCCTGGTGCAGCTCGAGGATGCCGAGAAACGCTCCATCGATGAGATCCTCGACCTCAGCCTGCGTACCCCCAGCGGCGAACAGGTGGCGCTGCGTAACCTGGTTGAAACCACGGTGGGGGAGGGGCCGGTCACCATCGAACGCAAGGACCAGCAGCGCCTGGTCACCGTCACCGCCAACGTGGCCGAACGGGACCTGGGTTCGGTGGCGGCCGATATCCAGGAACGCCTCGATAGCATCGCCCGCCCGGTCGGCTATGACCTGATCATCGCCGGTAACTACGAAGCGCAGCAGAAGTCCTTCAACGAACTGGTCATCTCACTCATACTGGCGTTGCTACTGGTCTACATGGTGCTCGCCTCCCAGTACGAATCCTTCGGCGATCCTCTGGTGGTGATGCTCTCGGTGCCGCTGGCGGCCATCGGCGTGGTGCTGACCCTGTTTCTCACCGACACCACGATGAACCTGCAGTCGGCCATCGGCTGCATCATGCTGGGGGGCATCGTGGTCAACAACGCCATCCTGTTGGTTGATCAGACAGGACGCTTGCGTCGAGGGGGAATGGCTACCGATCAGGCCCTGGTGGAGGCCGGACGTCGTCGTCTGCGGCCGGTATTGATGACCACGCTGACCACCATTCTGGCCCTGTTACCGCTTGCGTTGGGCATTGGCGAGGGCGCCGATGCCCAGGCGCCTTTGGCCCGTGCGGTAGTGGGTGGATTGACGGTTTCCACGCTGATTACTTTGGTGCTGATTCCGGCTGTGTATGCGTTGTTTCATCGGAGTCGTGCAATGGCAGGAGCTTGATGTTGGCTAGCGCAATCTTTGGATGATTATTTCTTTGGTTCTTATAGGTATAATCGTTATCGCAGCCTTTGCTATTGTTGTGGGTACTGAGGAGAGTAATTCCGCTCCATTTCATAAGATCGAGAGTCAGCAATCACAATAACGATTACAGTTAGTTGAAGTTGCCCTGCTGCAACAACACTGAAAGTTCGAGTTCCTCCCCATTTCGCCATATCTTCAGAGTGATCTTGTCACCAATGTGAAAATCGTCTAGGCGTCCCAACAGCTCATTTACCGTCGATACGGAACGTCCAGCCACTGCTTGAATGATATCCCCCAAGACCAGATCCCCGTTCGCATCGATAAAGGAACCCCGTACCCCGGCTGCCTCGGCTGCCGAACCGGTGGAGACCTGTAGTACCAACACGCCCTTCAACTTGAGTTTTCTGAGAACAGTCTTATTGATATCAGCATCTATTGAGATCCCTAGAGAGGGCCTGATATAACGCCCATTGGCGATCAGCTCAGGGACCACTCGGTTGACTGTGTCCACCGGTACCGCAAAACCGATACCAGCATAGGCCCCCGAAGGACTGTAGATGGCGGTGTTGATCCCAATCAACCGACCAGCGCTGTCGAGCAAGGGACCTCCAGAGTTACCCGGGTTGATAGCGGCATCGGTCTGAATCAGGTGATCGACGGCAACTCCGCCGCGCCCCTCGGGAAGAGACCGATCAAGGGCTGAGACCACCCCGGTTGTCAGGGTATAGTCGAGCCCAAATGGATTACCGATAGCGAATACCTTCTGTCCTACCTTGAGATCACTGCTACTACCGACAGGTACGGGGGGAGGGTGGTCAAAGGGAACTCGAATACGCAGTACTGCCAGATCGTGATCAGGGCTGCTTCCCACCAATACAGCCCGATAGAGGCGGAGGTGAAGTTCAACCTCGACTGGCTGCTCAAGCTGCAGTTCCCCGACGGCAAGGTCTCCCACAAGCTGACCCGCGCCCGCTTCGCGCCGAT
>JARRQD010000028.1:0-30696 GCA_037382205.1 Candidatus Thiodiazotropha sp. | reverse complement strand
TCTTCTTCATTCATATTGATATCTCGTAATTCAATAGACCCGGCTATCTTCTCACGCTTTTGTATCCCAGTGGCAGACTGATTCGATGGGAAATCTGTGGAAATCGAACCATTAAGAGATTGAGGGCCCCACCTGTAGCACGGTGCGGAAGAGTGCTAAAGTTTCTATTCAGGGTTATTGTACCCCCAGGCTATTTTTGCTGCGAGACATTTGACGCGTTGGTGCAGGTTCCAGCAAACCGGTGAACCAAGCCGCTGTTTTGAACCGCGTGCAAAGTGCCACTGAAGTAGTGAATCCCCTGGTCTCCGGTCGAAAATGACATACCGGCTGGAGGGTGGGTGTGAGTATCCATAATATACTAATTCAAGCGCGTATTGACTGGCTGTTCTATCACGCTGCTGTGAATACAGCGGTCCGGAAAACTGGTAGGTTGGACCCGCCGTCTGGCTGAACATCCGATCGTGATTGTCGTACTCACACACAAAAAGGCATCCTGCAGCCCTTCTGCAATCTCGGCGGCATGCTCGATCTGGGTTGCCCCCATCTGGGCGAAGTCTTGGCCAGCCATGTACAGAAATTTATCTGCCTCACCCTACATAGCCCCTTGAAAATAGCCATCGTTAGAATAAATCGCTGTTATTTTGCACTTCAATCTGGCATCTTTGACAATTGGTTAGCTCGGTGAATTTGCTCATCACCACATCACTTACCAGAAATGAACTACCTATGCTGATTGCAGTTGACTGCTGCTTCTAATACACAAGGTGTACATTTGCTAATTGATCCAGAACTATGAAGGCCTTCGTTGCAATAAATATTGCGCCACTTTGGCGGCTATTCTGGCTTCTTTGTGCCGTCATTATGATTTTATCACTCCTCCTCGCGCGATATTTTTACGAGGATGTATTAGAAAACAAATTCAGAGATCTTGATCAGTTCAATACGCTTGTCAAAGAAGGGTGGGTTGAGTCACGGCTGTTTGAGCAGGAATCGGTCTTGAAGATGCTCTCTGATCGTCTGATCGAGATGGATGGGATCAAATCCCCTGATCGTTCGATTCATCTGTTGGATTCACTTGTGAAAAATAGCCCCAATGTTGTAGGAATAGGGGTATTTGACTCGGCAGGGAATTTAATTCTCACAACCCATAAGAGCAGGGTGCCATTTCCAAATTTGATGGCGAGCGATGCTACAGCCTCGACCTTTACTGAGGCGTTGAATCGAGACCATATGGTACTCGGGCATACATACTACAACCCCTATTTTGATAAGTGGTTACTGCCTCTTCGCTTTGCATTCAGAACGCCAGAGGGAAAACAGTATGTTGTAGTCTCATGGTACGATGCGGAGGGGGGCAATGCACTGTTTAACCATGACAATATTCCTGATGATATGACATCGGCCGTTATCTCCAAAGATTTTGTAATGTTGGATTATAAAGTCAGTTACCCCCGCGATAGCGTCTATTTTCAGGCACCCTTGCCTGAGGCTGTGGTGGAGCAATTTAATCTGCGTAAGCTGAAAGGGGACCAGCGTATTCTCCAACCCTACATCGATCGGAATGAAAATCTCCGCTATATCTCTGTAACCTATATTCCAAAATATGAAGTCTACATTTCATTGACGCGTGCGCACAGCGAAGCAATCAAAGAGTATTGGGGGATTGCTCTAAAAATAGCCGTTGCCACATTGTTTTTCTGGGGCGTTCTCTATCTATTCTTCAATTATGTGTCAAGAAAAGATAAAGAGGCACAGAATGCATTAGAGTTTCAGGCGAAACATGACAGTGTGACGGGGTTAATGAACCGTTATGCTACCTGTGAAATGATAAGTATCTATATTAAGAAGGCCAAGCCGTTCTGTCTTGCTTTTGTGGATATTGATAATTTTAAAACCGTCAATGATCTCTATGGTCATCGAACAGGGGATAAGGTCTTGATACAACTGGCTGGTCGCCTGTCATCAATTCTTGATGATGATGTTCATTGTGCGCGGTTTAGTGGTGATGAGTTTGCGCTAGTCGTTCCCCATGGTCCAGAAAAAGCGAAGCGTGTCTATCAGAATGTATTGGAAATGATTAAGTTGCCAATCGATTTTGAGTATAGCTCACTGCGTGTTAGTGCGAGTATGGGGGTTACAATCTTCCCTGAAGATTCAGAGAGCCTGGAAGAGCTCATGCGCTATGCAGATATCGCTTTGAATCAGGCAAAAAAGCAGCGAGACAGATTGATTTGCTTTGATCAAGAATTTCACAAAAAAGTTGAACGTCGATCGACTATTCAGGAGTTGTTCAACACCGCTCTGGATAACAATGAATTTTATGTGATGTATCAACCACAAATAGATACAAAAACAAATTCTGTTATCGGTGTGGAAGCCTTAGCGAGATGGAACAGCAGCAAATTGGGTGTGATAAATCCTGTTGAATTTATACCAATAGCTGAGGAGTCTGGTTTTATTATACCGTTGGGTATGAGGATCTTAGAGGAGGCCTGCAAGACAACCCAATCGATGTGGGAGGAAACAAATCAACGATTCAAACTTTCAGTCAATGTATCTGTGCGTCAATTGGTAGAAGACAATTTCATCGGCAGTGTGAGCAATGTCATTCATAAGTTGAAGTTTCCACATGATAAATTGGTTCTGGAGGTAACTGAAAGTGTGATGATCGATGAGAGTGATGGCATCATTCAGAGACTTCAATTGTTGCGCGACCAGGGAATAGGTGTCTCTTTGGATGATTTTGGTACTGGATTCTCCTCATTAAGTATGGTCAGCAAGCTGCCTATTTCAGAACTCAAAGTGGATCAGAGTTTTATTCGAGATCTGTTAATAGATGAGAATAGCGCCCATCTATCAGAGATTATTATTGAAATCGGTAGATCGCTAAATGTTGGGATTGTTGCTGAAGGTGTTGAAAAGCAAGCCCACGTCGATTTGCTAGAAAAATTCGGCTGCCATGTTGTGCAGGGTTATTTCTATTCGAAGCCGTTGATCTCTGAAGAGTTAAAAGCATATATTGCCAACGATATCTGATCCTCTGAATATCAACTGTACCATCTATTGCAGTTTTGAAGTGATAGCAAAGTTGCTCCGATAACTTACAATTTCAACATGTAAATCACTACACTACGATACTCTCCAGATAATATAAAACAATGGGTTAGTAAAACCAGCAGATACCGTCGTTGGCTATCCCTCGCAGAGTGAAGATATTCCCAGTCAAGGTGACTCATGTTTACTGAGGTTTGATGTAATCAAGTAAAATTAAACCTTGAAACGACCAACGTGTGATTCCAGTTCAGAAGCCAGGGTCTGAAGCGCATGGGTCGACTCGCTTAGTGCTTCCGAACTGCTGGATGTCTGAATCGCAACCTGATTAATATTGCCAATGCTCTTATCCACACCAACGACAGTTTGATGTTGTAGATCCGTCGCAGATGAGATCTCTTGATTAAGTTTCGATATGTCTGCCATGGTATTAGCGATCTGATTTAAACTCAAACCTGCCTGCTCTGCTGGTTTAACGCTGGCGCTGGCAATTTGGTGGGCGTCTTCAATGACCTTTATCGCATCGGATGTACCACCCTGAAGTTGATCGATCATCTCTTGAATTTCGCTGATCGAATCATAGGTACGAGCAGCTAGATTGCGTACTTCATCGGCCACAACAGCAAAACCTCTACCTTGCTCTCCTGCGCGTGCGGCTTCAATCGCTGCATTTAGGGCGAGTAGATTAGTTTGCTCTGAAATGCCACGGATGACATCAAGCACACTCTCAATGGCCTGGCTTCGGTCGCCTAACCCACTGATGACCGTTGTAGCGTGGTCTACTTCCTTTGCCGCCTGTTTGATCTTTGTCACCATAGTGCTGACGATCTGTTTGCCGGTTTCGCTCTCCTTGTCAGCTTTTTCTGCATTTTCGGCCGCTTGGGTGGTGTTATCAGCGACTTCTCTGAAGCTACAGGAGAGCTCATTGATGGCTGTGGTTACTGACTCTATTTCTTGACGTTGAGTCTCTATCTCTTGCTTAGTCTGTTCTGATACTTTTGTGATTTGAGAGGTGGTTTCAACCAGCTGATGAGTTGAAACTTGCAGGCTTGCAATCATATCTCTGAGTTTCACAACAAAGAGATTGAAAGCGGTGGCTAGATCACCGATCTCGTCATGACTTTTGATCTGTAGCTGGACTGTCAGATCCCCATCGCCTTGGGAGATGGCTTGCAATTGCCCGCATATTTCACGGATAGGACCGGCAATCGCTCTCACAGTGATCCAGTAGACGGGGAGCGTGATCAAAACGCCTATGGCAATGGCAAACATCAGTATTTGATAACCAGTATTTACCAATTCCCCCAGGTCCTTTTTGTCAGAGCTGACTTTTTCACGTATCTGCTGGTTGAGTTGCTCACCAAATTGCATCAGCTCGTCTGCGGCATCGGTGTATTTTTTTCTTGCGACTTTCAAATGTTGCTGATCGTTTATTACCGCTTCTAATAATATTTTATGTTCATCTGATAAATTGGCTAATACCTTTCTGAATTCCATGCCACTGAATCTTCCACTGTCGATCAGCTGCTCAAACAGGGGGTCCTCACCAATGGATTCGATCGCATAGACTAAATCGTCGTAGAGTATTTTGATATTTGAAAGTATTTCATTCGCATCTTCCTCCTTCTTGTAGCGACGATAGAGTTCCAGGCGCGTCAGTAGCGCTAGTTTGGATTCCCCAGAGGCATTGATCGTTGCCCATCGATCTTGGCTTTCCGCATCTGAAGGGATGGTGTCATCATCACTGTTCATGTCTTGTCGCAGCATCTCTTCGCTGGAGATGCGCTCTACATCGACAAGAAAGTCGAGAAAAGTCGCGCTGTTTTGTGTTAAAGCGTGTTCTCTCTGAAGATAATCATGATGCAGTTTCGTCAACTCAACCCGGGAGCTGGTGAAGGTTTGCATCCGTTTTTTCAAGTGGTCCAAGACATCTGAGGTAACCTGTCCGCTTATTTTTAGCTTATCGAAGGCGTCTTCAGCTTCGTGCTCTGCTGTTTCAATTAGCCCCTGTTTTTCTAGGTTGCCCATTAATACCGAATCAATGGCGATTAACTCCTTCTGAACCGCCCGAATACCCGCTTCGGTGGTTGCCATGGCATCCCATACCGGTCCGGTGATATTCGATAGTGATCCAGAGAGTGAATTGATGGTCCAGTAGCTTGTACCGCCGGTTACCAGCAGAACTAATGCTAGCGTGATAAACCCTGCTGCGATTTTGGTACCAATATTAATTCGCTGCATAAGCATCCTCTTATAAAGTAATCACAGCACGATAAGATTTCATAAGTGCACATTAGAGTTGCGGCTTGTAGATCCATACCTTGAGAGACGAGAGTAAAAAAACAGGTTATCGATTTGTAATTTTCTACGGCTACTGTTTGTGTCGTATCATGAATGGCAATCTGCACCTGCCTTGCGTCTCCCTTGGTGGGAATACACTTTATGATGTGGATCTCTGTCTGCAAACCGATGGAAATCTGAGGTTTGCTGTGAATGTGGCTGTTGAGTTTACACCCATCGCTCAATCAAAGCGCAATTGTGCCACCGGTTTTGCCAATGGAGAGGCGAATATTTCCTGTCAGGTCGCCATGGATGTCGCCCTCGGGTTTGGCTTATTGGTGCTGATTTATCAATACAGATTATTGGTTATCGAAATGCAGGTTGAGGGGGAGGCTGTTGTTACACGACTTCAATCATAGGCGAATTATCATATTATTAGTATAATTGATCGAAAATATCAATAATTAAAGACTGCTCTCAAATTTTTTATCAATCATTATAAGTAGATGGTGAATTTAAGATGTATAACATTGTGCCGTTAGAAAACGCATAGATTGTTCGAATTCTATGCAATTTAAATAATAATTAGGGGTGGCATGCCATGATTGGTGCAGGTCTTTCTATTCGTGCAAAACTGATGACGGTAACCGTCATCACATCGGCACTCTTTCTTTTTGCACTCTACTATACACTGGCCGGGACAGACCAAGTCAGTAAGCACTTCAACCGTTTTATCGATCATGACGTAAAGCGCATTGAACTGCTTCGCACCATGCAAGCTGAAGGTTCCCAGGCCGTGATAGCGGCAGCTAAGAAGGTCATGGTGCCCAAGCTGGTTCCTCCGGCAAAAGTGGCAGTCAATGCGGGCGAGCAATTCGATCAGGCCTTGTTGCAAGTTAAAGAACTCTATCGTGATGACCAGTCTGGCTCTTCCAAGGTCCATGAGATTGCAAAACTCTGGGCGCAATGTCTGCCAGAAGCGCTGACGGTGATCAAACAGATCGACGAAGGTAAGGTTGATGCGGCGAAACTACTGTTTACCAGCAAAGTCCAGAAACGCTGGGGCAATATTCGAAAGCTACTGCAGCCTTTGATTATTACAGAAACAGAGCGTACTGCTGCAACCCAGAAAGCCGTTAAAGAGAGAGTGCTTAGAATCTTTATGATGGGCACGGGACTGGCTGCCGTGGCGCTTGTAATAGGGTTCCTGCTCAACTTTCTGATCAGTCGAAACATCATCTGCAGTATCAATCGCGCTGCGGACGGTTTGGAGGAGATTGGCGCCGGAGGGGGTGATTTGACAAAACGTTTGCAACAGGAGGGTGGGCGTGAACTGGAACGGCTTGCCAGTGGCTTTAATCAGTTCGCGACGGAAACTCAGAGTCTGGTTCGCAAAGTCGCAGACTCATCGCAACAGATGAACAGTTTTTCTGCTGAATTAGCGCATGTTGCTAGCACTTCAAAAGCGACAGCGAATCAGCAGGATGAGGCGATGAGACAGGTGGCGACAGCCATGACCGAAATGACCGCCACCGTGAAGAGCGTGGCTGGGAGTGCGGCGAGTGCGGCGACAGCGGCAGAGAATGCCGATCAGCAGGCTAAGCATGGTAGTCAGGTGGTGGATCAGACACTGCAGGCGATTGAGAATCTGTCGCAAGGTGTCGAACAGGCCAGTAATGACATGAAGGCTCTTGAGGAAAAGACGGCTCAGGTTGGTGTCGTGGTGTCGGTGATCAAAGGGATTGCTGAACAGACCAATCTGCTGGCGCTGAATGCGGCGATTGAAGCGGCTCGAGCCGGTGAGATGGGTCGAGGCTTTGCAGTGGTTGCCGATGAGGTAAGAACCCTGGCCAGTCGCACCCAGTCCTCGACCCGCGAAATCAACGACATCATTGAACGTCTTCAGGAGGGGGCGCGCAACACCGCCAGTATGATGGAAGGGCGTCGTGAAGATGCCATTGAGACGCTCAATCAGGCGGCCCAGGCGGGTACAGCGCTTGAAACGATTACCCAGGTGGTTGCGAATATCAGGGATATGAATGTTGAAATCGCGAGTGCTGCTGAGGAGCAGGAGGCGGTTTCTCTGGAGATCGAAAAGAATACCGCCAGTGTTGGGGAGTTATCCCATCAGAATAAACAAGCCACCTCGCAAACCGAAGCGACCGGTTTGGAAATGCAGGCTATCTCTAATCAGATCTCCCAACTGGTGGAGCGCTTCAAGATTGACTGATGGGCTGCAGATTTGCATCTATCAACTCAGAGTTCGGAGTTCCTATTCGAGTGTATCTAAAAACGCCATCAGTCACTTAACTCAGTCATTCTGGCGCAGGCCGGAATCCAGATGCCAGCCACGCTGAAATCATGGGCTTTGGTATCGTAGATGCTCCTGAGATACGGAAACCTTGACAGTAGGGTCTATTGAAGGCAGGTGCCTCATTCCCTGGATTCCGGCCTGCTTTTAGATGATGTTATCCAGGTCACTTGATAATCGTAGTCAGTCAAGATCTATTTTTATTTAAATTATAATCACCTAAGGGTCGGGGAAATAAATAATCGTGCAAAGATTGCGCTGGATTTTGTCCAGATTCTAGGCGCACAAAGGGGAGTATAGCCGCTCTACGTGACCCTTTGTGCAACGACCAAGCCGGGGCAGAAGAGAAGCAAGATTGGATGATTATTTGTTTCTCCGGCCCTGAAGTGTTGGTATTAAACATCAGCTTTCAAAGATGTCTCTGTTCAGCCCAGTGTATGGCCTGCCAATTGCAACATGTCGGGGAAGTGGGAAATCAATACCCCGATTACCATCAACACCACAAGCAGAGTGATGCCGCCAACAAAATTTACCAGCATGTTCTTCCCAGAACTGTGATCGGCTAAGGCATGGGCGACATCGGAGATGTTTACCAGCCCCTGTAGTTTGTCATTTTTATAGATCAGCAGGCGGCGGCATTTGTTGCTACGCATCAGATTGATCGCTTGAGCACAAGAGCTGTCATAGTGCGCTGATACCAGATTTTTTGTACAGACTTCGCTCAATTTGAGTGCGGTTGGATCCTTGTCTGCACCAATAACGCGCACTAACAGATCGCGTTCGGTAAACAGACCATATATCTGTTGTTGATCCACCACCACCAGCGAGCCTAAATTTTTCTCCGCCATAAAGCGGGAAGCGGTCAGAATGTCTGTGTTGCTATCCAGTGAGGAGACAGTTTCTGAGATTAGTTTGCCGACGCGACATGCCATCTGAGTATCCTTTGATTGGTATATACGACGGGATTTCTGATAAATCTTCATTTCGTCGTTTGCCGAAATCGATCGGCGTGAATTACTGGATCCTGGCTTAAGCCGGGATGACGAAAAGTCGATTAATCAGAAGTTCCTTAATCGCTTAAATTATAATAATTGCTATTTTACGTAATCTCACAGCAATACCCGTGCCACAGAACAAATATAGAGATTGGGTAGTGCGGTTTTATTCAGATTGGTTGAGTCCTCTATGGCGCTCAATTGCATGCATAATAGTGAATTATCCAGTTCCACATTTTATACTGATGTGAATAGGTGATGAATCTTAAGCGATAAACCCAGCCTCCATACGGACATCGGAGATGCCCACAATAGGCCATAATTTTTAGATAACCAACAAGTGCACCAATATACAGATTAATTGAGAGTATAGGTTTTTTGAATTGATTGAGATAGGAAAATTCCCGGCTATGCCGGGGGGCGTATAGCTTTTATCGAGATTAGGGTCTGGGGAGACTTCATGGTTCGACCAAGAATTGTACAGTACGAACTCTATTCCAGACTAACAAAGTTCGACCACACGAGGTGGGGCTGCAAATATCTTTGGTTATATTTTAGCTATCATTCTGCAATGTGTACTCACTTAATGAACATGAATTTTCATGATTTGTTAACATCAAATGTGCTTGCTTCGTTGAGAGCAGATGAGACAATACTGGAGAACTGTTTGTATTATCGAAGACGGTTAGGGCATATGCCATCAATAACACGACGATAGACTAATAGCTGAAAGTCCAGGTGGCCAGTAGGTTCGTGGTACCACTTCAGAATTAATGGTGTGCAACGGCTGCAACCAGGTTTAGGTAGGCTGGTAAATTGAGCATCGCCAAAACGACGTTTGGAAAATAGAATTTCGGCATGATCAAAAAGTAAAGCTTCAGCTCCACAGGTTGGCGCCGTGGTGCTGACGTCGAGCTGTTCTGTACCTTTTGCACCAACTTTTATATTCGAGCTTTTTCTCAAGCTCAAATAATTAGCTGGTACTGGCTCGATTGGATTAGAAATCTCATTTGGTGGCACTAATCTACGCTTTATCTTTACAGGTTTCTTATTGCTATTGCCATTTCCGGTCTTTACCTGAAGCGCTACTTGTGTGCCAAGATTGAGATCAGGGATCTTAACTATAATACGTTTATCAGACCAATATTTTGTTTCTAGTGAATATCGTATGGTGCTATAGTCAGCGATTACTTCACAGTCCATGCAGGTTTCACCAAAACCGATTCCATATAGACTGTAGATGTTATTTTGCGCCTCAGATCTATCTATCCTCGGGGTAGAGTGGCAGTCTGGTGTAAAAAGATATCCACAACAAAGTGTGATTATTAATAACCAATTATAAATTGCGCTGCCACAAAGTACTTTTTTATTTACATATACAGCAGAGTGGTTCATGTCAATTATCGAGGTCGATATAGTTAATATCAGTGTGTTTATCTTGTCTGAGTAAGTGTTATTACACGATTAATAGGTAACCCTGTATCTTACGCTGATGTCGAAAAGTTTTAGTCAGTTAGGATTTACAGTTTTCTACTAAGTGTCTTTTAATATTATCGACCATGCTTAATAACACAGAAATCCCAGATATATGGGATACTCTAGGACGGTTTCTCAAGAGAAGGGGGGTTAATCTGGGGTCGATGCATTCATACTGAAGTTTCGGTGTTGTCGACATCTAGCTTTGATAATGGTAAGGCTAATTCAACAGCAGTGCCATTTGCTGTTGAGTTGATTTCAACTCTACCCCCGATAGATTCTGCCCGTCGTTGCATATTGACCAGTCCCTTTCCCGGCCCGTGAGGCATCTTAAAGCCCTGCCCATTATCATGTATCACGAGTTTGAGTTGTGAGTCCGGTAAATTGCTATTCAGAGTTGTCGCTGAAATCATGACTTTTGAGGCTTGAGCATGTTTCAGAATGTTAGTGACCGCCTCTTGTACAATACGTAGTATCTGTAGGGTATATTCCGGTCCCAATTTAGCCAAATCTTGTAAATCATCAAGCTGCCATACAGCTTCGACACCCGTAGCCTTTAAACGTGGATTGAGTCGATAACGTAGGTCAAACATGGCAGTCTCAAGTTCTTCAATCGATGGATCCATTGAGTTTACAACCAAACGGAGGTCGTCAAGTGCTACCTGTAGTGCCTTTCTAACCTCTTTTAGTGATGGATTGGCGCCTTCAATCAAGGAGATTGTAGAGATTAGGTGCCCCCCAATCCCATCATGCATATCGCGCATCAAGCGACTACGCTCTTCAGCCAGTATCTGTTGCTGTTCAAGTTGACGAATTTTCTTGTGCTGAACTTCTGCTGCGGCCACCTGCTCCGCGACACGACTCTCCAGGTTACGATTAAGATGTTCTGCAAAGGTGAGTGTATCGACGAACCGCATTAACAATATCCAGCCGAACACCAGCAAAACAAGGGGAGCGCTATACTGGATATACAGTCCATCTATACGGGTTATCCATTGGTTGGTTACCAGCCAATCATGGATACCGAAACTGAAAACAAGCAAGCCGGACATAATCAACCAGCTCAGCTCTTTATCATGCTGATGACGACGCCAGGCATGCAATACAATGTAGGTAGAATAGGCGCCAAATATCAGTATCAGTGAATGCCACAGGTGTGCCCCAATCCAACGCAACCAGTAACCATTGCTTGCAGAAAAAGCGAGTATCAACGAGCCAATACCTGCAGAAATCAATACACTGTGTTCAATCGACGGGCGTATAACGTTGAGAAACCGTGAGACGAAAAAGACTGTGCCTACCACAGCCCAACCAACCGATATATACCAAAACCACCACCAGATGGCGGTAGGAATTGAGGGGTTGGTGATCAATAGGCTGAGATTGTGTAGTGCCCAAATAATGATTGAAAAGGCAAACCAACCATAGACAGAATCACGCCTAAGCCACCATAAGGCTCCCATAAAACCACTCATGGTGACCATAAAGACAGAAATCACTTCTACAGAGGTAACGTCAAGGAAATAGCGTAGCTGGAAGTAGGGGGCAAGGAGTCGATCGCTACCCAGATAGAATGGACGCAAAAGGCCATATCCCTCAAGGTCGGATACCAGGTGAATTTGTAATTCGTTACGACCGGGGTGGAGTAGGCCGTTTGGAATCCGTAGATAGAGTGGTCGATTCCAATTGATGCTAATTGGAGAAGTCATCTGCCCACCACTGCCTATCATCTCACCATTTAGCCATGCTGCCGCATTCACAGCAGCGCGGGGCAGGTAGATTCCCCATAGACGATCCGGGGCGACCGCCAAATCGATTTCAAATCGATACCATGCCTCCTTTTCATGGGGTAGGGTACGCCACCAATCGTCACTCAGATTTACGGCTATCCAGCCCTTGTAGTTGGAGTCTGGTAGGCTGGTTGAGTGACTGATCAATCGCAAACCAGAGGTGATGACCAAGAATTCATCGTTCGGTAGTGATTTGTGCAGTTGCAAGAGGGATAGCCAGCATAGCAACGGAATTCCAAAGATGAACAAGGGGCGTAGCTGAGTGAGTGCAGTAGGATTGGTCTTCATTGGGTACTGATATTCAGTAACCCTTGCTGCATAGCCTCAAAAACCGCTTCTCCACGAGAGCGCACTGCCAATTTTCTATAGATATTTTTTACATGGGTGGTTATTGTACCTACAGATACTTCAAGTCCTGTCGCGACTTCAGCGTAGGAGAGCCCTTTGGCGAGCAGGGTGAGCACTTCGCGTTCACGCTTGGTGAGGCCGCATTGGTTTGCGGTTTGTTGATTATCGTTACTGACAGGTGTGAGGCGTTTCAGTACATGACGGGCTATGGCCGGACTGATCGGAGATCCACCGGCTATAAGGTCTATTATTGCACTGGCAATCCCTTCAGCATCACTATCCTTGAGTAGATAACCGGTAGCGCCTGCTTCGATCGCACTGAAAACATGCTGTTCATCAGCAAATACTGTAATCACCATCGCTTCAGTGGTAAGGCCCTGTTTTTTGATCGTGTTGATCAGGTCGATTCCACTACCGTCAGGTAACCCAATGTCGGTGAGTAATACCCTGGGTGGATCAGCCAGTAGCAGTCGGTGCGCATCGGCATGGGTTGCTGCAGCGCCACACAGACTAAGCTCCGAGTGGTTTTCGATGATCTTGCTAAGACGGTTGCGGGTGGCTGTGTCGTCCTCGACAAGCAAAATATTTGGCTTGGTTTCCACCTTGATGCATTCCTAGGTTGGGCGATAGCAACCTTTAACCCTCTTGTTAAACTCAAATAGGGAGCGATAAGCGGGTGCTCAATTGCTATTCAGATTATAACGACAATATATGATAAATATAAACTATGAGAAATCATTATAGATTACTTAACCATGAATTATTCATGGTTAAGTGGCTGATAATTGTTACAATCTAGGACACCACACTAGTATCCAGAGCTTATGTTATAGGAAAAACTGGCAAGTTTATGAAAGCTTCTGATCTTATCGTTAAATGCCTGGAGGAAGAGGGTATAGAGTATATCTTCGGTGTGCCTGGAGAGGAGAACGCCGACTTCATGCTCTCGCTGGAAAAATCCAAACAGATAAAGTTTATCCTGACGCGTCATGAACAGGGTGCGGCTTTTATGGCTGAGATCTATGGTCGCTTGACAGGTAATCCAGCTGTTTGCCTCGGAACCCTTGGGCCAGGTGCGACAAACCTGATCACCGGTGTTGCCGATGCCAATATGGATAGAGCACCGATGCTGGTTCTGACCGGGCAGGGTTCAACCGAGCGGCTGCATAAAGAGTCTCACCAGATCATGGATGTGGTGGATATGTTCAACCCGGTCACCAAGTGGGCGACCAGCATTTACAATGCGGTTACCATACCGGAAGTGGTCCGCAAGGCGGTGCGGATTGCGCGCACTGAGAAACCGGGAGCGGTACTGATTGAGTTGCCGGAAGACATTGCCAAGCATGAAGTCGATTCGCAACCTCTGGAACCACGTAGGTTCAGGCGTTCAGTGGCTGACGACAAAATCGTTGATCGGGCATTCGAGTTACTGAAAAATGCCAAACGACCAGTCATTATCGCCGGGAATGGGGCAATTCGACGGCGCGCCGCCAAGCAGTTGCGACTATTCTGTGAGAAAACCGGGATTGGTGTGCTCTCAACCTTCATGGCCAAAGGGGCGGTGGATTTCGAAGCGGACTACTGTCTCTATACTATTGGCCTGGGCAGTAAAGACTACCCCACCTTTGCCATCGATGAAGCCGATCTGGTGATGACACTCGGCTTTGATATGGTTGAGTACCACCCCAGACTCTGGAATCCACATAAGAACAAACCCATCATACACGCCGATTTTTTACCTGCGGAAGTGGATGAATATTACCACCCCCAGGTTGAGTTGGTTGGCGATCTGGCGCATACCCTGTGGATGATCAATGAGCGCCTGGATCAGCTAGGCATACCCGATCTCGATCTCCGCAGACAGCAGGAGCTGCGGCGACTGATGCAGAGTGAATTGGCGATGCATTCTGGGGATGAGACAGTGGCTCTGTTACGGCCTCAGAAGATGCTGTGGGATCTCCGCAATGTATTGGGAGCGGATGATATTCTGTTATCGGATGTGGGTGCCCATAAGATGTGGATCGCCCGCCACTACCACTGTCATCAGCCCAATACCTGCCTGATACCCAATGGCTTCTGTTCCATGGGATCTGCCTTGCCTGGGGCCATCGCCGCCAGTCTGGTAGCCCCAGAGAGGCGTATTGTCGGCATTTCCGGTGATGGGGGATTCATGATGAACATGCAGGAGATGGAGACCGCCAAGCGTCTGAACTGCAATCTGGTGATGTTGATCTGGGAGGATCATGCGTATGGGCTGATCGCCTGGAAGCAGCAGAGCCAGTTTGGCCGGCATACGGATTTGGCATTCGGTAATCCGGATTGGCTGAAATTGGCCGACGCCTTTGGCTGGCATGGTTACCGGGTGACTAACAGCAAGGCGTTTGCCTCAACCTTGGAAACGGCCTTTTCTCAATCTGGCCCGAGTCTGGTTGTCACACCGGTGGATTACAGTGAGAATATGAAGCTGACCCAGAGACTCGGTGAAATCACCCAGCCCTAAAAGATCAGTTGGGCAGCGTGATTCACCCAGCAGGTGACATAACCATCGAAGCTATTTTCTTTAAAATCAGTAATCTGCTAGTAGAATGGAGCGGTCAACTGATTTTTTTAGGTTGAAGATATACCCTTTGATGACAGTCGTGCCATCGAACAGGCGCTGCAGACTGCTTATACCTGCTATCGGAACCGTCAAGCATGGATACCCTTGCATGAACGGGTGCAGATACTGGAGAGACTGGCCCAGTTGATGACCGAGCGTTGCGACGATTTGGCGCTGCAAGCGGCCCGGGAAGGGTGCAAGCCTTTGGTCGATTCGATTGTCGAAGCAAAGCGGGCGGCTGATGGGATCAAGCTGGCCATAGAGACCATTCGTACTGAAGCGGGTGTGGTGGTGCCAATCAATGGTACCCAGGCCGGATCAAATAGAGTGGCTTTTACCCAGAAAGAGCCGATCGGTGTGGTAGTCGCTGTCAGTGCCTTCAATCACCCATTGAATTTGATTGTGCATCAGGTGGCTGCCGCTGTGGCGGCTGGATGTCCTGTCATTGTAAAACCGGCGGAGGATACCCCGATCTCCTGTAAGACCTTTGTAGCGATGTTGCATGAAGCGGGATTGCCAAAGCCCTGGTGTCAGTTTGTGCTGCCCGAAAGCCTGGCATTGGCTGAGCGCCTGGTGACTGATCAACGGGTCGGTTTCTTCAGTTTTATCGGCAGCGCAAAGGTGGGATGGATGTGGCGTTCCAAACTTGCTCCAGGCACCCGTTGCGCGCTGGAACATGGTGGGGTAGCGCCGCTGATTCTGGCTGATGATGCGGATATTGATAAAGCATTACAATCTGTATTGAAAGCGGGCTTCTATCATGCAGGGCAGGTTTGTGTCTCTGTTCAACGGTGATGGTTAACGATCATACCGCGTTCAGGGTGGACGGCATGCCCTTTGCCGGAGTACGTCAGTCCGGACTGGGGGTTGGCGGTATTCCCTATACTATCCGTGACATGCAGATAGAGAAAATGCTGGTACTGAATTCTCCGCAGCTGTAAAGCTGATATCGACCTTTAAACAAAAGCCTGTGTGCTCTAATGCCGTTAAACCGGCCAATCAAAAGTTACTTAACCCGTATATGATGTCCATATACTTCCCTTTCAGGGCTTCAAGCAGAGTCTTGATCGATAGCAATGGTACGGTTCATCAGCGATAAGGCCGTTTCATTGCAAACGATGGGCCAGCTGTTGGAATGAGCCGTATTGATAGCGAATACCAGGGATGTCATCCGCTTCTTAAATTTTCGGTTTGCAGAAAGTATTTTGGCGGTCCCTCTGTTCTCTATTCACCAAGATAAAAAATCTCGTGTATACTGATGTTCAGTCAGATTGTCCCAGGCATGTTACACTTAACTGATCATGAGGAGATGAAGATCGTCTGAGTAACTGCCGATCTATTCATAGCTGAATCGATATTGAGTCGCAAGGAGAGCATATGACTAAAGTTGCAATATTGGGGAATGCTGGTGGCGGTAAAAGTACATTAAGCAAAGCTTTGAGTGACGCTAAGCATCTTCCGCTCTACCAGCTGGACAAATTAGCCTGGAATCCTGGTTGGGTAGCTACGCCAAAAGAAGCCTTTGATCGTGAGCATAAATCGATTGTCAAAAAGGATGCATGGATGATCGATGGAATGGCTTTTTTAGAGTCTATCAAGCGCAGGATAGAGTGTGCTGATACCATTATCTTGATCGATCATCCCTTGTGGATTCACTATTGCTGGGCCGCAAAACATCAGTTTATGTGCTTGTTCCAGGATAGACCCGACTTTGTAGATGGCTGTCCAATGTTACCTAAAACATGGCAGCTGGCAGAGATGATATGGAGAATCGATAAGCATCTACGGCCAACCTTACTTGAGTTAATGGAAAATCACCAAGATAACAAACAGCTGTACCGCATTCAGTCAGCTGATGAGTTGACGGTTCCAGGGAAGGGCACTGCGGTAATTAAGGAGTCTCTGATCTATTAATTTTTCATCATCCGAGCCGAGCTGAGGGGAAATAAATAATCATCCAATCTTGCTTGTCTTTTGCCCTGGCTTGGTTGTTGCACAAAGGGTCACATAGAGCGGCTAGGCTCCCCTTTGTGCGCCTGGAATCCGCGACAAAATCCAGCGCAATCTTTGGATGATTATTTTTTCCCCCGACCCTAAGCCGTTAAAACTTAAAACAGATAGAAAGGCACATCTGAATAATAGGGCAGCTCAACGGATCCGATAATGCTCTCCGGCGAAGCGAGATCATTGACTAACAACCCTCGGCTGCTGATTGAGTAGATGTAGCTGTTCATCTGGTCATCGGATACAAAAAAGCTTCTGCGGATGCCATCTGGATAGAACCAGTTTGAATTTACCGGATCCTCATAGAAAAAATCATGATCGATGGTGGCGTAGGGCTCGATGCCCGATTCGGCAGTGACTCTGAACAACTCCAGTCCGTTGAAGATATCGTCTAAACCGAAATCTTCTCGACTGGCTACACTGTTCCACTGGGTGACTGGAATTGCCAGCATCTTTTCCTGTTCGAACCAGGTGAATGCGTGATGGTCATATTCTGCTTCACTATTGCTGTCCTGTCTGATCTGATGGGTAGACAGGAGTGTTGGTTGGGACAGATCGCTGATGTCAAACAAACTCAGTTTGATTGAGAGATCCTCCCGGCCAATGGCCAGCAGACGGTCCCCTTCGATCGGGTGCAGGTAAGTGGAAAATCCAGGGACCTCCAATTCGCCAGCGACTTTTGGGTTCGTTGAATCACTCAGATCCAGGGTGATCAGAGGATCGATCTGTTCGAAAGTGACAACATATCCCCTCTGTTGATCAAAGCGTACGGCAAATACACTCTCGCCAGGCTTACCCAGGCCTTCAAGCTCAGCATGCTTCACCAGTTGACTCTCGGATTGCTCCAGCACATAGAGACGATTGAGCGGATCTTCGTTGGACCACCAGTTCGGTTCGGTGGTTACCACGCGCAGCAGTCCTTGGTATTCGTCCATGGCGAACTGGTTCAACAGATGGCCAGGCACACTGCCAGAGGCAAGGTATTGGAGTGATCCACCGAGACTGAATTTATGGATCTTGGTGGTGGGGGTGGGTGAACCCTCTCCCTCCATAACTGGAAGCCAGAGCCAGTTGCCATCTTCAATACTGGCGATATAGAGATTGTCCAGGCTTGCGTAGACCAAGTTGCTATTGGCCAGCAGGCTCACACTGGGCAGTTCAGCCAGGGGATTCTCCAGGTCGAAGCTAAGTATGCTGACCGTCCCTGTGCCAGCCGCGTTTTCCGGCCGGTAGATGCCGTCACAGTCACTGATCACCGAGCTGACGGCATTGGCTTGTGTCTCCGGCTCAGTGTTATCCGCCATCATTGGTAGCAGCTGTTCAATCTCCACACTGTCCGGGGATTGAATCACTGGCTGCAGGTCGAGTTGTGTCTGGACAACCAAATAGACCTGCTGCTCGATCCTACGGGCCGCCACATAAAAAGATTCCAGTACGGTCTCCCTGATCACCTCTGGTTGTCGTGGATTACTGATCTGGAGTAGGGTGACCTTAGTCATCTGGTTTGTCCGGGGTGGGTATTCGTCGGTCAGACTCTCATCGAACTGCGGATAACTCTCCTGATAGAGTTGGCTGACAACCCAGGCTGTTTCACCGTAAATCAACATCGCCAGCGGAACTCCATCTATTTCAGTTCTCGATAACTCTTGGGTTTCGTTCGCTGGTAAGGTTTGTAATACCATGAAGTGGTTACCTGAGAGGAGGTAGGTGAGATTTCCATCCGTCTTAATGAAATCCGCCTCATCTACGCCGGCGACCTGGTTATTGGTGCCGGTGACCGCCTCGACAGTTGGCTGCTCCTCATCAGTTGAGACAGGATCCGGCGATAAATTCCCTGCATCCTCAGCTGGCTCAACTAATCCATTTACATATTCGGCTAACTGACTCTGTTGTTCAGCTGTGCTGATCAGATAAGACTTCAAGCCATCGCAGCTTTCGAACTGAGTCAGCCTGGCTGCAGTGAATGCTGGATTCTCATTGCCGCCTGTTGACTGGTTGTTGTTTGAGGAGTTGCAACCCACCACCAGGTTGAGCAGGGTTGCAATAAGTAGGGTGATTATCAGGTGAGATTTGGACATCAATGTCTCCAGCCGATAACGGCATTTTCAAGAATGTATAAACATCATAGCTTCCATGGGATTCAAGGTTATCAAAATCGTACCCAATTGGCATCTGGAAAACAGTGAATTGCCAAACTTAGGGTCGGGGAAATCAATAATCATCCAAAGATTGCGCTGGATTTTGTCCCGGATTCTAGGCGCACAGAGGGGAGCATAACCGCTCTACGTGACCCTTTGCGCAACAATCAAGCCAGGGCAAAAGACAAGCAAGATTGGATGATTATTTATTTCCCCGGCCCTTAAGCAAGGCACCTTCACCCGGTCGGTTGTCAACATGGATGGTCATCAGGTCTAGCGAAATACCCTGACGCCTCAATCACCAGGATGGCTTTGACTGAAAAATGGATGTTCCGGTCAAACATAGTCACTCCTGATGAAAGACTGACCTCATACGAAGCCAAAGTCAGGCAATACGCCAGAATATATAGGATGATATAATAATTGAATATTATCAATGTCTTGCGTAATTTATCTGAGGTTTTTTTAAGGTATGGATGGGGCTGATACTTGTGATCTGCGCTGAATCAACCTATAAACGTACCCCGAAACACGGCTACAATGTCAGCCCTGTTTCCTTTCAAATGGCCGAAAATGAGAAGTTTCCTGTGCTCTGAACACGGGAAGAGGGGCCTTATCCCGGTTGTTTGCAAGTCCCACAGTTAATTATCTATCTACAGGAAATATTCATGGCATATGACAAGATTGAGATACCTTCCGAGGGTGAAAAGATTACCGTTGATGCAAAAGGTGTGTTGAGTGTCCCTAATAGTCCAATAATCCCTTATATCGAAGGTGATGGCATCGGCGTGGATATTACCCCTGTGATGCGCAAAGTCATCGATGCCGCCGTGGAGAAATCCTATGCTGGAGAGAAGAAGATTTCCTGGATGGAGGTCTATGCGGGAGAGAAGTCTACTCGGATCTATAATGGTGACACTTGGCTTCCCCAGGAGACCCTGGATGCAGTCAAAGAGTATGTGGTCTCAATTAAGGGGCCTTTAACCACACCCGTCGGCGGTGGTATTCGCTCACTCAATGTGGCGCTGCGCCAGCAGCTTGACCTGTATGTCTGTCTCAGACCGGTACGCTATTTTGACGGCACCCCAAGCCCGCTGAAAGAGCCTGAAAAGACCAATATGGTGATCTTTCGTGAGAACTCCGAGGATATCTATGCCGGTATCGAGTGGGAGTCGGGCAGTGAAGAGGTGAAAGCCCTGATTGACTATCTGCAGAACACCATGGGGGTCAGCAAAATCCGTTTTCCCGAGACCTCAGGTATTGGTATAAAGCCAGTCTCGAGTGATGGCACCAAGCGACTGGTTCGCAAGGCGATCCAGTATGCGATCGACAATGACAAGGACTCTGTCACCCTGGTGCACAAAGGTAATATAATGAAGTTCACCGAGGGGGCATTTAAAAACTGGGGTTATGAGTTGGCCAAACAGGAGTTTGGTGCTGTCGAATTGGATGGAGGGCCCTGGTGTACCTTTAAGAACCCCAACACAGGTACCGAGATCACCGTCAAGGATGTGATCGCTGATGCGTTTTTACAGCAGATCCTGCTGCGTCCTGCGGAATACAGTGTGATTGCGACCTTGAATTTGAATGGCGATTATATCTCTGACGCGCTGGCGGCCCAGGTGGGTGGCATTGGTATCGCTCCAGGCGCCAATCTCTCAGATAGCGTAGCGATGTTCGAAGCGACCCATGGTACGGCACCTAAATATGCCGGGCTGGATAAGGTTAACCCCGGATCGCTGATTCTCTCTGCGGAGATGATGTTGCGTCACCTGGGTTGGGTCGAGGCGGCGGACCTGATTATCAGCAGTCTTGGAGCTACCATCTCTGCCAAAACAGTCACCTATGATCTCGCGAGGCTGATGGACGATCCCCAGGAGTTGAGTTGTTCCGCATTCGGTGATGCGATGATCGCCAATATGTAACCATTGGCGGTCTATCCCCTGCCCTGCACCCCCACAAACGCACCCTTCACGCTGTCCAACTGATCTTTTTAGGTTAAACTGAGGTTGGTACCAGCAGGATGGGGATCTCCGCACGGCGCACCAGTTGATTGCTGGTGCTGCCATAGATCAACTCTTTGACCAGGCCTTTACCGTGACTTCCGATCACGATGATGTCGACCTGCAGCTTTTCCGCTTCCTGCAAAATCTTATCCGCATAGGCCCCCTGAACTTGCAGGGCAATGCAGTCGGTGCCTGCTGCTCTGAGGTGTTCAGCATACTCCTGCAGGCTCTGGTGCTGATCATGAAAATCTCTCGCCTGGCCATCGCGAACCGCTTGTGGCCCTGGCTCATAGCCAACAAAGTCCGGTTCAGGATTGGCGATATGCAGCAGCCAGAGTTGGCTGTCAGCCGATAGTTTGAGCAGCTTTTGCGCCTGTTCGATGACATCCCCGGATGCGGGCGTTAGGTCAATGGCAACCAGTGCTTTCATCTTTCCAGTTCCTTATGCTTTGGAGTCTCTCTCCACTTAATTATAGAGTTTCCAAAGCAATGCGGGTGCTTCACCCAGACAAGTGACAGCTACAACCATTGGCTTAAAAGTGTGCATCGGATGATGCCTGGCGAACCCGGTATTAACTGGCTTGAGGTTGCCGAAGCTTGTCAAAAAAGCGGCTCATCGCGCTATTCAGCTGTTCCGATCGCTGAGGATTGCGCAAACTCGATTGTAGCCAGGCACGACTGGTTGGCATATAGAGCAGATCACTGAGGACGCCGTCGAAGAGCTCCTGTCCCACCTCATTGTCTGCTAAGCGCTCAAGAAATATTTCACTGATCGGCTGCTCTGACAGGCACTCCCAGGCACGACCAGAGATCGCAACAAGTAATTCACTATGAGTGGATGCAGAATGCTTAAGTACTTTTAAAATCAAATCATTGCGATGCTCAGTTGCACTGGATTGTGAGATGCCTCGAATCACCGAACTGATAATCCTCAGGTCCGGTTGCTGCTGCTTGAGTGCCTGACGGGCACGTTTGATCAACGCCAGAGTCAGGGGTTTTGAGATGGGCCCATTTTCCAGGCAATGACAGAGCGCCTGCAGGGGGGCAGCAGGTAATTCGGCAATGGCCAGGGCTATTTGCGACGCGTCGATCTCCGAGTCGATTCGTGCAGCCAGGTCGGCGATTCCCTGGTAACCGACAAACGACCATTGATCCCAACCCAGCTCGCTATTGAAATAGGCTCTGGCATGCTCAAAGTAGCGGGAGGCTGGTTTGTTCAGGTTGGCCGTGAAGCGGGCATGAAATATGGCCAGGCGTTCCTGTTTGGGCTGGAATAGGTAGGGATTGTCTTGAATCGCCGCCTGCATCTCCTCTCTTTTACCAGCAGCACTCTGCCCAAGGTTTTCCATCAAGCGGTGGAGAAAATCGTCCCGTGCCGCCTGCAACAGTTTTGCCTGCTCATCCAATGGGAAGCGCACAAACCAGATCATCGGATCGAGTTCCTGCTGCTGTGGATCAGAGAGGATCAAGGCGAACCAGGCCTGCTGCTGAAGTGGCATAGGGTAGGGGGTTTCAGTGAGCTCGAAG
Organism: Candidatus Thiodiazotropha sp.; assembly: GCA_037382205.1. Taxonomy (GTDB): domain Bacteria; phylum Pseudomonadota; class Gammaproteobacteria; order Chromatiales; family Chromatiaceae; genus Thiodiazotropha. Next base: position 8,171 of record JARRQD010000028.1, on the reverse strand, counting down.
TTGTAAAAATCGTCCCTGGAGATCGCTGTTACCCGACGACCCATATCGTAATAGTCGAGCTGCAGGCCGCCAGACTCAAGAAATTCGGTCAATGTTGCGATCTGATTCATACCCAATCGATCAGATGATGTTCCCAGTCATCTGCCTCGGATTCCTTAACCACTTTGCCCTGTATGGAGTGTCCGCCCAGTCTCATCGGTCGTTTATCACCGTCGCAACGCAGTGGGTGCCAGTCCGGCAGCTCCTTACCCTCAGCGATTAGCCTGTAGGCGCAGCTCGGTGGCAGCCAGTAGGGATCATCCAGATCCGATGGTTGTAGGGTGACGCAGTTGGGCACCAGGGTTGAGCGCTCCGAATAGTGGTTGCAGCGGCAGTTCTCCAGGTCGAGCAGGTCACAGGCGACATTGGTAAAGAAGATCTCACGGGTCTCTTCATCCTCAAGCTTTTGCAGGCAGCATTTCGCGCATCCATCACACAGTGACTCCCACTCCTCATGGGAGAGTGACTGTAGCGTTTTGGTGCGCCAGAAGGGGGCTTTATTGTTACTCATACCTTTTCGACAACAGGGTTTTCAAGGTGGGCTATCATAGGCGAGTTGGCGTGGGAATGCTGTAACTTTCTGGTTGGCTGTAGGGGATTCGTTAGATCACTTACAAAGGCATCTGTCAATAGCGTTTATACACAACTTTTCTTGGCCAAGCGATCATTTGGCGGTTTAATGAAGTGATTTAATTGAAATTCTTATTATAAATTCATAAGAGTATGAAAAATAAAGAAAAATATTAATTGTATAGATTTTGCACAATCTAAATAGAGGGCAGCAGGATCAAGGCTTCCAGGGGAGATTGAAAGCTTTACCCACAAAGTTATCCACAGGATCTGTGGAAATTATTTCGGCCAAATTTGGGTTGATTTTTAGTGCTTAAATGGTTAACGAGATTACCGATGAATTCTTGATGACCATACTTCGGTATGGTGGCCCCTGATTTTGTTAGCAGGGTGATCCTGCCAGAATCGGTGGCATCGTGATCGGTGCTCATTGTGCGACAATCTGAGGCTACGTAGAGTCGTGAGTAAAGTGGAAGAGGATCAGAAGTTAATCGAATCATTCGCGGATGCGCTTTGGATGGAGCGAGGACTGAGTAAGAATACTCTGTCAGCTTATCAGTCGGATCTGCGCAAAATGGCCGCCGCACTGCGTGAGAAAAATGGAAGCGGATTGTTGAGTGCCCGGCGGGAAGATTTACAAAACTATCTGGCAAGCTTGAGTAAGCGGGGGGTAAAGCCACGCTCCAGTGCCAGATTACTCTCCTGTTTACGTCAGTTTTATCAACACTGTCTGCGAGAGGGGTGGATTGATAGCGACCCCAGTGCCCGTATCGCAGCGCCAAAATTGGGCAGGCCGCTGCCAAAATCCCTCTCTGAAGGAGAGGTTGAGGCCCTTTTGGGTGCTCCGGATTTAGAGGATCCGGAGGGGCTGCGGGATCGCACCATGCTTGAAGTGCTCTACGCAACCGGGCTTCGGGTTTCTGAGTTGGTTGAATTAAGGCCCGAACAGGTCAGCTTGACTCAGGGCGTACTGCGCATCACCGGCAAAGGGGGCAAGGAACGTTTGGTTCCTCTTGGGGATGAGGCGCAGGATTGGCTGGAAGGCTTTCTACGCGGCGCCAGAACGGCTCTGCTGGGTGCTCGGGTTTGCCCCCATCTTTTTCCGACCCGACGTGGAAAAGGCATGACCCGGCAAGCCTTCTGGTATCGGATCAAGAAGCATGCGGCAACTGCAGGCATCAGCCGGACGGTCTCTCCCCATACCCTGCGACACGCTTTTGCTACCCATCTGCTCAACCATGGCGCTGACCTCAGGGTGGTGCAGCTTTTGCTGGGCCACAGCGATCTCTCCACAACCCAGATTTATACCCATGTTGCCCGGGAGAGACTCAAGTTATTGCATGCCAGGCATCACCCAAGAGGATGAGTAGAGTTGTCATTTTTAGAATAAAATACCTTACTAAATAATAGTATATGACTGAAAATTGATGTTTTATATTAAATTGTTTTAAGGCTGGAATTCCCTGCAATCGGTTCAAGCTTTTGCTGATATAAACCCATCAATAGCAGATCGGCTAAGGGGGCTCTCGATCAACTGAGTTGACTACCAAAGGATGCGATTCAGAGGCGTTAAGAGGTTATCTTCCACACTGTGTAATTGTACGACAGTTGGTATTAACTCAGGCAGAGGATGTGGTAGAGTCCCAGCCAATCAAGCCAAACAGAGGGTTTCGTTGATGCCATCGTTCGATATTGTTTCTGAGGTTGATCTTCAAGAGGTAAGGAATGCCGTGGATCAGGCTAACCGAGAAATCGGAACTCGTTTTGATTTCAAAGGAATAGATGCCCAATTTGAGCAAAATGAGAGCGAGATCAAGCTTAAGGCGGAGCAGGAGTTCCAACTCAAGCAAATGATGGATATTCTGCGTCAGAAACTGGTCAAACGGGGTGTTGATGTTGCTGCAATGGACGTCAAAGAGCCTGAAACCAGCCTCAATGCGGCACGCCAGGCGGTATTGATCAAGCAGGGAATCGAAGCGGATGTGGCGAAAAAAATGGTCAAACAGATCAAGGCCAGCAAGCTGAAAGTCCAGGCTCAGATTCAGGGAGATCAGCTCAGAGTGACGGGCAAAAAGCGCGATGATCTGCAGCAGGTAATCACAATTATGCGGGAATCGGATTATGGATTACCGCTTCAATATCAGAATTTTCGGGATTAATTTAAATGAAACTTATAACCAAACCCTACCCACTTCACGGCCTCGTAAAAGCGTTGATTATGGCGCCTGCTTTCCTGTTGGTGACGACCCTGCACGCTGAGGTGACCCAGCAGGATGCGGATATGCAAAGTATTCGTACCGGCATGGGTAAAATTCTCAAAAATGGCAAAATCAGCAGCATTCAGCCAAGTGGCATCGATGGCCTGTACGAAGTCATGGTCGGGCCGCAGCTCTATTATGTGACCGGTGATGGCAAATACCTGCTCAGTGGCACGCTCTATGATATCGATGAGCGGGAGGATCTGACCACGCCGAAAATCTCCAAGGCAAAAGCCGCTTATATCGAGTCGATGGGTGAAGATAAGATGGTGATTTTCGCTCCTGACGAATATAAGCACACTGTGACCGTGTTTACCGATATCGATTGTGGCTATTGCCGGAAACTGCATCAGGAGATAGACGACTATAACGACCTGGGGATTCGGGTCAGGTATATGATGTATCCAAGGGCTGGCATCGGCAGCGAGTCTTATAAAAAAGCGGTCTCCGTTTTCTGTGCCGATGATCCCAACAAAGCGATGACCATCGCCAAGGCTGGTGAAGAGATCCCTGTTAAAAATTGTGAAAATCCAGTTGAAGAGCAGTTTGAGCTGGGAAAACTATTGGGTGTGAATGGAACCCCGGCAATTTTTCTAGAGAATGGCGATATGCTCCCTGGCTATATTCCGGCGAAAAAGATGAGCTCTATACTCGATCGGATGGATATGGAGCTGGCCAGTCAGGAAAAAACAGATAGCCAGTAGAGCTTGACCCGGTAACCACTCTTCGCTTGCATCCACCCCTGATTCAGGTGAGCTGCAGTCGAATCTAAGCTACCTGAGTGACCTTGTTAACAGCAGAGTGGCTCTGGCCCAGCACACCCCTGCCTGAAAAATTTGGACTAGTCTGGTAATTTTTACAGTTGAGTTTACCGGACTGGTTCTTTATGTTTGTGCAGAGCTTGGCTTGGGCGTCTGCCCCCCAGTCAATCTTTGATTTCAATCAATAAAAGCAGACTTGGGAGACAGCTTGATTATAGAAGTGGCGATGCGTACCGATACAGGTATGGTAAGAGAGCACAATGAAGACGCAATCGGCGGTGACCCGGATCTCGGCATATTGATATTGGCCGATGGTATGGGTGGAGCCAATGCGGGTGAAGTGGCCAGTGAGCTGGCTGTGGATCTACTGTCGAGCCAGCTGATCGTAGGTAGAACCAAGCAGAGTTTGCCGGATGAGTCATCCATGCGGGTGTCGATTGAGACAGTCAACCAGGCGATTCTGGAGCTGGCTGAACAAGTACCGCAATATCAAGGTATGGGTACAACCCTTGTCTTGGGGGTGTTCGATCAGAACCGTATTCGTTATGCCCATGTTGGCGACTCAAGGCTCTACCGGTTGCGTCAAGGGGTGTTGGAGCAGCTGACCACTGACCATACCCTGATTCAGGAAATGGTCAATCTGGGTGACTTCGCCAATATAGAAGATGCCATCATGGCGGGTGTTCCTACCAATGTTCTGTCAAGGGCATTAGGATCCCAAACGGAGATTGTGTCCGATATCGCAGAAGCAGAAGTGGAGCCAGGTGATGTCTATCTTTTCTGCTCTGATGGGCTGACCGGCATGGTGACGGATGATGAAATGCAAAGTATTCTTGAAAACAAAAATCTCGATCTTGAACAGCAGGCGAAAGAGTTGGTGGATTTTGCCTGCCGTTGTGGTGGAGTCGATAACATCTCGGTGATCGTTGTGCGGCCACAACTGAGCACTGAACAATGAAAAGTGATATTTGTATACCTGGGTAGATGATTGTATGGAAAAACTCGTAGTTCTGAGTGACGATGAGTCCCCGCAAGAGTTTCCGCTTGTCGATAAACGGGTGCTGATTGGACGGGATTCGACCTGTGAGATCTGTCTTGGTGACCGCTCGGTGAGCCGTCATCATGCCACCCTGTTACGGGTCTTTCATGGCTTCTCCATCGAGGACGAGGGCAGTACCAATGGCACCCGTGTAAATGGGGATATGGTGACCAAGCGGTTTCTCAAGCATGGAGATTTGATCGAGATTGGCAAATACAACCTGCGCTATATTGCTCAGCTTCCACACCATCAGATGGAAGAGGAAGACCCTGACAGAACGGTGGTTATCAATGCAGTGAATGTGGGTTCTGCAGCCGCTACCGGCTTATCCCCTCGGCAAGCTCAGGCGGCGCCAGCAAAATCCCCAGCCAAACCGATGGCGGCTGTGAGTGGTAGGAATGAAGCAGAGGTTGGAAAGGCGAAAGTTCGTTTTCTAAAAGGTGATCAAAAAGGTGAAGAGCGGGTGATTGATCGCTCATTCTTCAGTGTTGGTAAACCCGGCGGAGACCTGGTGTTGATCAATCGTCGCCATAACGGTTACTTTCTTCTGAAAGTCGGTGGTGACAATGTGCCTATGATCAACGGTAAACCGATCAGAGCCGGTGGGGTTAAGCTGAGTAACGGCGACCACATCACCCTCGGGGAACTTGTTTTAGAGTTTGTGGATTAGCGTCCAGCGATTTTCATCATAATCAAACATCTGCTATTAGAATGGAGCGGTCAACTGATTTTTTTAGGATTATTGATTTCCCCGACCCTTAAGCTGATAAGCTGATAGGTTGGGCGTCCGTCAAGTTATTCGCAAATTCAGGATCCACTGGATTCCAGGCTCTCTTTCAATCGATAGAGCTGCTCCAAGGCCTGACGGGGGGTCAGTTCATCGGGATCGATCTTCTCTAACATGGCTTCCACTTCAGAAGTTTCTGCCGGCTCTGTCGGAATGTTGAACAGGGGTAGCTGGCTCTGCTGCTGTTCCGCATGCTGTTGGGCACTGGCTTCAAGTTCCAGCAATCGCTGCCTGGCCTTCTTGATTACGGTTTTCGGCACACCAGCCAGGGTGGCTACCTGCAATCCGTAACTTTGGTTGGCTGGCCCCTCTCTGACCGCATGAAGGAAAACGATGGTATCGCCATGCTCCACTGCATCGAGATGGAGATTGGCGATTCCCGGATACTCTTCAGGAAGGGTCGTGAGTTCAAAATAGTGGGTGGCGAACAGGGTGAAGGCTCGCAGATAGGTGGCCAGTTCCACGGCGCAGGCCCAGGCCAGCGACAGCCCATCGAATGTAGAGGTGCCTCGGCCTACCTCATCCATGAGTACCAGACTCTGTTCGGTGGCGTTGTGCAGAATATTGGCAGTCTCCTCCATTTCAACCATGAAGGTGGAGCGGCCACCGGCCAGGTCGTCGGAGGCGCCGATACGGGAGAAAATACGGTCTACCGGTCCCAACTCGGCTCCAGCAGCAGGCACAAAACTGCCTGCATAGGCGAGTAGGGTGATGATGGCGATCTGCCGCATGAAGGTCGATTTGCCGCCCATATTGGGGCCGGTGATCACCAGCATCCGCTGTTGCTGGTTGAGGGTTACACTGTTGGCGACAAAAGGTTCCTGGCTGACCTGTTCAACCACTGGGTGGCGACCATCAACAATCTTTAATCCCGGTTCATCCACCAGTTCAGGGCGGACAAGATTGAGACTTTGGGCCCGCTCTGCCAGATTGCACAACACATCCAGGTGGGAGAGGCCTTCTGCGCACTGCTGGAGAGTGGCAAGCGATACACCCAGTTGCTCGAGTAGCTGATCATAGAGCAGCTTCTCCCGGCTCAGGGAGCGCTCTCTGGCGCTCAAAACCTGATCCTCAAACTTCTTCAGCTCCGGGGTAATGAAGCGTTCGGCCCCCTTCAGGGTCTGACGGCGGATATAGTCATCTGGCGCCTTATCTGACTGACTGCGACTGATCTCGATGTAGTAGCCGTGGACCCGGTTGTAGCTCACCTTTAGATTGGCGATTCCGGTGCGTTGCTTCTCCCGGCTTTCCAGGTCGAGCAGAAACTGATCCGCATTCTGGGAGAGGGCGCGCAGTTCATCCAGTTCTGCATCGTACCCCTCGGCGATCACACCACCATCGCGGATCAACATTGGAGGCTGTTCGATGATTGCTGTCATCAACAGCTGATGTTGTTGCGGGTGCTCACCGATCTCCATGGTCAGGGATTGGCTCAAGGGACTGTCCAGGCGTTCCAGCAGGGGGTGCAGGTGTGGAAGGGCGCCAAGTGCATCACGTAAAGTGGAGAGGTCTCTGGGGCGCGCACTCTTCAGTGCGATGCGCGACAGGATGCGTTCGATATCGCCGATCCCCTGTAAGATCTCCTGAAGTGCCACATAGAGATCGGACTCCAGCAGTGCCTGAATGGTGGCGTGGCGATTGGCGACCGTCTGGCGATCCCGCTGAGGCTGACTGATCCAGCGCTTAAGTTTGCGGCTGCCCATTGCGGTTACCGTCCGATCCATGATGCCGGCGAGGGTGTGTTGCGATTGCCCGCTGAGAGAGTGGATCAGCTCAAGATTACGTCGGGTTGCCCCGTCGATGATCACGCTCTGATCACGGTGTTCGACCTGCAGGCCGCGAATATGGGGCAGCGCGCCGAACTGAGTCTCTTCCACGTACTGGAGCAGACAACCGGCAGCTCCTATGGCGATCGGGTGATCCTGGCAGCCGAAGCCGCCAAGATCCCGGGTGCCGAACTGCTTACTCAGTAGTTGTTCTGCGGTGTCGAATTCATAGTGCCACACCGGACGACGGGTGATGCCACCGTTGAGGTTAATGCTGTCTGGCAGGGTGGAGTCCTCATCAAGCAGGATTTCCGCTGGGTTAAGACGCTCCAGCTCTCCTCCCAGGGCCTCCAGGGTGGTCACCTGCTGAATGGTAAAGCGGCCGCTGGCGAGATCCAGTGCGGCCACACCCAGGCCATCCTTTTGCTCATTGACTGAGACCAGCAGGTTCTCCTGGCGCTCCTCTAACAGAGCCTCATCGGTGAGGGTGCCGGGGGTGACGATACGCACCACCTTGCGCTCCACCGGGCCCTTGGTGGTCGCTGGATCACCGATCTGCTCGCAGATCGCTACCGACTCACCGAGTTTCACCAGCCGTGCCAGGTAACCTTCGGCCGCATGATAAGGCACTCCAGCCATGGGGATTGGTTTGCCTGCTGACTGGCCCCGTTTGGTCAGGGTGATATCGAGCAGTCGTGCAGCTTTCTCTGCATCAGTGAAAAAGAGTTCGTAAAAATCCCCCATACGGTAGAAGACCAGCATGTTGGGGTGCTCAGCCTTGATGCGCAGATACTGCTGCATCATCGGCGTGTGCTGTTGGGTTTTTGCGGCTTTAGTCATCGGGCAGAGGTACGATTACTCGAAGGTGTAGTGCTTTTCCACATCCTTCAGAATATCCCAGCTGCACTTCATGCCGGCCGGGAAGGTTACCAGGTCGCCCCGGCCGAACTC
>JARRQD010000027.1:0-19865 GCA_037382205.1 Candidatus Thiodiazotropha sp. | reverse complement strand
ATCGGTTGGGGATTCAAAGTTGGGAGCTCTGCTGAATGTCAGGGCGCAGGAACTGCTGTTGATATAAAAGTCCGCCGCGTCCGCACCACCACTGATGCTGTAGCTGAAGGTGTTTGATGGGTCCGGGTCTGTTGCGGAGACGGTTGTAGCTGCTGCACTGTTTTCATTGACGGAAGTGGCGCCATCGGCGCCGCCGCCGTTGCTGGTGATGGTCGGGTTGTCATTGATCGAGGTGGCTGTCACCTGGGTTGTCGCATCCGCTGCGCCATCAGCTGTACCGTCGTTAGGGGTCAGGGTGAAACTGGTGTCTACCGTGGAGCCTGCCGCCACCTGGTTTTCAGTGGGGGTGAAGATCAGGCCCTGCAGGTTGGTGGTGATGGTCGTCGGTGCCGCTGACGACAGGGTATAGCTACCTGCGCTGCCAGTCAGCCCAGTACCGCCCAGGGTGCCGTTGGCGGCCGTGTAGGTAATCAATAGAGAGACATTATCCCCATCGGCATCACTTACCGTCACTGATGAGAAGGGTGAAATTGTGGCGTTGTCATTGACGCTGCCGGCGGTGGTGAAGCTACCCCCTAGCTCAGGTGGGTTATTTCCCTGAACATTGGTGACGGCTAATTCGTCAATATAGAGGCAGTCGGTCGTGCCTCCGGCATCATTGGTGATGGTCAGGCTTGTGAGGCCGCTTGTGAATCCACTTAAATCAACCGTATTGCTGGCCAGATCAGCGAGTGATGGTGTTGTGGCGACATCACCTTGGTCCGAAGTGATTCTGAAAGTGCGTGGGTCGCCAGCACAGTTCAGGATTCTCAGGCTGCTGGCATTGAAGAGTTCACTATTGAGAAAGGAGAGCGTCAATTGAGTTTCGGTCTCGCTGGTGTAGAGATAGCCGCTGTTAACCCAGGTGGACCTGACCAGGCCATCGGTAACCAGGGTGTGGGTGTGGCCTGCATCGGTATAAACCTGAGCGTTGATTGAGGGGGCTTGATCATAGGCTCCGGCATCCCTGACTTGGCTGAAGTCGATGGTGCCGGACCAAACTAGCATACCCTGATAGTGACTCAATGCGGAGGCGTCGAAGACAAGTTGTGGGGCAACCTCACCATGCACAGCCTCAAGAACCCAATCCCCGCCAGTTTCATGATTTCCAGTGGGGTTGATTGATGCCGCCACATCCGCACCTGTCAGATCAGCCAGTTTGGAAATGAAAGCAGTGCCGGTTTTGCCAGCAGCGATATGGCAGCCAAATAGTTGAATGTCTCCCGATTCGGTGAGTAGTTCGCCTAATCGTCGCCACTGATCTGTCTGCGCTTCTAAATCATTCAGCGCAATGCTTTGGCCGCCAAGATAGAGCACCCCTTGTGTACCGTGGCTGAGTATACTTAGTGTCTCCACTGGGCCTGTCTCTTCCAGGCGGGTTATTATGGCGTCAAGTGGGTCTTCTTTAGTGTCAATGAGAAGGATCTCACCATATGCGATTGCCTCGTAGAGTGTTTCCCACTCCTCCATGCTGGTATCAATAACCGTCACTATTTTTCCATCCCCAATCTGTGGGGGGATGTCTGAATCTACATCGACCTTCATTATCCCCTGTTGCGGATTGACAGGCGGAATAATGGCGGTTTGGGTTGAGATAAAGTGGAGTGCGGACTTGTGTGAGTGATCCTTATCTGGGGTATCCAGGGTATCACTATCGGCATCCTGGGTGATGTGATTGGCGCTACACTGAAGGCGGATTGCTGATGCTTGCTGAGAAAATGTTTCTGCCTGATCTGCCGTTGCTGGTGGAGATTGAAACAGACCCAATAGCGCCACAACAGTCAAGGCAGCTGTGATATGGCGCGCCAGAGGGGTGCGCCCAAAGGCGCGGCCAAGTCGTTTTATGTCACCTTTGGGTATGGCGTCATGGAGCGCTATCGATTTTTTCTCAAGCCGATCCAGAAATTGACCGATTGCACGCCTTTGGGGGCGGGTATGTAAGCAGTTGTCATCTACCGCATACTTGGAATAGAGGGTGTGGTAATAGCTCATTTTGGCCCGTTGGATGTCTTGTTTCATAGTGTGGTTTCCTTCTCAAAACGCTCGTCGGCATTGGCTTGTTGATTGGGTGAAATCCACTCAGCTCCTTGCGGGGTTAACATGGCCCGGTATTGATCGGACATAGGCAGGTTAAGAATATTGGGGTGACGTTTGTCATGCAGCACATGCAGGTCGTATATCTCATGCAACTCGTCGTCATAGACGATTTCTCCAACCCGCTCGCCGTTGTTGAGATCGATAACCGCAACGCCGGCGTCGATCCTGTGGTTGGCGATTGACAGGTCACCAAAGACATGGCTCTTGCGCAGCTTTGAAATGCCGATAAAGGCATAGTTGTTTTTGAAGGAGAGACCTCGAATGAAACCGTTTACAGTGGCCACCGTTTTGATTTCTCCAGAAGTGATATCGATCTCGAGTAAGCGCTCAGTCGCCGATGAGAGAAGATAGAGCCTACCTCGGTATAGGCGGGGTGAATGTGGCATTGCTATACCCTTTGCAATGATTCGTTGGGTCACAACATCGATTACGATGCCACCTTGTAACTTGTTACTGCGCCAGCCTTCGCGGCTGTCGGTTTTTCCAAAGGCGGTGACATAGCGAATTTCGCCAGACTCATCGACCGCCATGCCATTCAGATGGCAGCGGTCCTGGGCACTCAATTCGCTGATGAATGCGGGTCGCCAGATGGGCTGGAAAGAGAAGCCAGCGTCAATTTTAACAAGGCAACTGAACGCGGTATTGACCGCAACCAGTCCATGTCGGGTAAAGGCGAGGTCGTGTGTGTCGATGAAATCGGTCTTATTCAAGGCGACCGGGAAGTAGAGTGCATCATAGGTTTTCGGTCGTTTCGGATAGGTCATCGCCAAGTGGCTGTCATTGCGAAAAATAGCAACATTTAATCGCAGCGCCAATGCTAACATCTCCCCATTCAAGGCAACGCCCATGGGACGGTCGAAGTTGCGTATGAGCTGGGTCATCTCTGTGCCGTCAGATCTGACAATGATGACCTTGCCAGCTTGATAGGTTGTCAGCAGAAGAGAGACATTTAAAGTGTCCAGCAGGGCTGGGAGACTACTTGTGAAATGGGCAGAGAAGGCCATGAGTTAATACTGCGAAGCGCCGAATAGAGCCGTGACATCATCATGGTAAGCGCGCTGATAGGCCGAGTGGTAAATATTCATTCTGGAATTTAACTCCGTATCGGGAACTCACCCGCCAATGCCATACAGAATCTCACCACGAGATAGGGCTGAAGATTGGGGTGCGATGTGGAGCCACCCTTAGGCAGAAGTGTCGATGTGGACATAGGAACCGCATCAGCCCCGCTGTAATCGTTATAGATCTTGATGGCTCTTGATGCAGGTGCTCCACGGCCGGTATCCCCCTTGGCCAGCACCATCCCTTCACCCTCATCGGAGGTGGCGGGTTCTGTATTGACTGTGATTTTGTGATTGTGTGTGGGAAGTTGTTCCTGAGTCAGGGGAATCGATTCGAAACCAGAATACTCACCCAGCGGGTGATAACTGAGGCCGATGCCATGGCCCGCATGTAGCGGTACTCTGCCTGAGAGATTGGGTAGTGCCATGGTGGTGTGGCCGTCACCGCCATAGAGGTTTCCAATGATGGCGTAGAGCGTTGTGTTTTCAGAAATTCTAAGCTTAGTGCCGATGCAATCTGCCCAGTGTCTTGGTGGAAAACCACAACCAAACATTCGGATCTCTGCAATATAGGGTTCTGACATGGTATCTCTCCTTAATTGTCATGACCTTGTTGGGTATTCTCCAGTTAGAGCGATAATGAAGTGCACGGAATAATAGGGCATCATGTTGTTGTGCTTAGTGCCAAGCCCAACGGCTTTAACGCTTTCATCCGCTAAAGTACCCGTTGCTTGCGGGTCACATTCCGCATATATGTTCTGTCCGTAAGCGGTTGCCATGTCTTGTGGGTCGGGTAGATTGCCAGTGGTTTGATTGGTTACGAGCATTTGATGTGTGTGGCTGGGTAGGTTATCGAGGTTTAATGCAATGGCTTCGACACCAAACACCGACCCGAGTCGTCGTTGTGTTAAACCGGCTCCTGAACCGAAATTCATCGGCAGTCGTCCACGGCAATCCGGTAACTGGAAGTTACTTCTTCCGTCACCACCATAGGTTGAACCAAGTAGTGAAAAGAGTGCTTCATTTTGTGAAACCGGGATCACTTGGCCGTCGCAATAGGCCCATTGTTCAGGGGCGTAATTTCCGCCGAACATTCTGATCTCACCGATAAATCTGTCTGCCATTTGCGCATCTCCTCAATTAGTTGAATTAGTTGCGTGACGGGAAGTATCCTTGTAGTGCGATGCAGAAATTAAGCACGAGTGATGGTTGTATATTGTTATGTGGCGTTGTTGAACCGGTTGCGCTTACAGATTGATTAGACATGGCCTTGGAATTTTCTGCAGCAAGATGGTTGTAGATCTCTTTACCGTCTGGAGAGGTTGCAAGCAGGTTGCCCGATGGTTGGTTGGTGTTGTCGGTTGTGTCCGGTTTTTGGATGGCATAGACAGTGTGGTCGTGGAGTGGCATGGTGTGCTCATCCAGCGAGATCTGCTCAAATCCACCCTGTTGCCCAATCTGTAAGCTGTAGGCCATGTTACCAAGGGAAACCGGTACCCGCCCGCGAAAATCGGGTAAGGCAAAGGTAGTTTGTCCGTTGCCGCCAAAGTTTGAATTGATTAAGGCGAACAGGGCTTGGTTGTCGTTGATATCCAGAACCGTGCCATCGCAGAGGGCCCAGCCTCGTGGCGCGAAATCAAAACCAAATAGATTAATTTGACTGATAAACGGTGTCATGTTGTTATCCTTTTGACTTGTTTAGCGAATCTTTTGGTATCACTTGATAGCGTGGCGAGTGGTGATCCAATATTGATCGGCACCCTTGCTGCCTATGGTTAGTTGTATATCGCTTCGTAGTAACACTTATCCTCAATAATTCCTCTTGGAATTAAAAATATGGAGCACTTGCCGAAGCTGTCGTGTGTCATTGGGTAGACAGATTGGCGCAAAATGCCTAATGCAGCATCGGCGCAAAAAGTTAAACTGAACGGTTGTCTTGCGCCTTTCTTGTAAGGCGCGCCCAGGATTTCAATTCTGGTTAGGGTTATTGGGTAGCGCTTACCAGTTATATCGACTTCGAATTTATCATTCAAGAGAGGTTGGAAATCGCTGAACACAATCATAGTGGAGAGTTCCTAAATCGATGAGCATCAATTAACGATATGAGAAGCGTGGTATGTCTATGAATAACTCGGATACCAGATCATGCTGTCGATCATCTGGTCACTTCGGGTTACCTTGAAACCTTCGGTTTGATAGAGCTGTTTTGCAACGGAGTTGCTTTTATAGACATTTAACACCAATGGCGTGCAGACTGAGCTAGAGGCCTTTTTCAGTGCTTTGATAACCTGGGCACCGTAACCTTTTCCACGGGCAGCCGGGATCAGTGATAGATCGATGATGTGGATTTCATTGTGGTTGAAATCGATTGATACCTTGCCAATTCGCTGCTGCTGTACCTCGACGATAAAATAGACGGCGTCGGGGAACTGTTCAGAATAACCAAGCGTTTGCGCATGGTGTTGTTGATCAATAAGGGTCTCGATAAAATCCCTCTTAGCGTCGATTAGTTGAAGATCGTCTCTGGTGCTGCGGTAGAGTGATTCGATAAAAGCTTGGTCGCTCGGTCGTGCTGGCCGTAGACTAAGATTGCCGCGAGAAAATAAGCTTGGTGTTTGCATCACATTCTCCCTTGCAAAGGTTTTCAAAGGTCCGTTCGTCTAGGTGAATCAATCTACGAGTATTTAAATTGGCTTGAGCTTAACCTGAATCATTAAGTTTCAAGTTTAAATAGATGGGTGCTGTTTTCTGTCTCTAAACTCTAGTAGTCAGTTCAGGTCTCGTCAAAGTGTAATAGCGATTTATTGTGGAAATAAAAAAGTGATACGTTCATTTAGTATGGTACTTTTAGCCGAATGACAGTGGTCTCTGTTATCTCGGAGTTAATACGGAGTTCATCCATATATAAACGTCGTCGGTTAACCCATATGTCGATATTTTGATGTCCCAATGAGGCGCTTCTCAATTATCTCGAACGATTCGTAGGATTTATTTGTGTGCTGGTTTGCTGTTACCCCAATCGGGTTCATACCAACCGCGGGATACGGCACGATGAAATGATGACCATAACTATCGAAGCGATTTTCATCATAATCAAACACCTGCTATTAGAATGGAGCGGTCAACTGATTTTTTTAGGTTTAAACTCTGCCCGGGCAAATTACTTCCCATGCCCATTGTCATGGTTGCACCAGTCAAGTTCGTCGCGATACCAAATCAGGCAGGCCTAATCGCAACGCGGGGGGAGTACTCAACTTGCGTGGCTTTTTTCAATGCACGCTCGATACAGGACAGGAGGCGGAATAATTTAGATTTAGGGTGGGATATGGCTTGCTGATTATAGTGGTCGGGGTGAGAGGATTCGAACCTCCGGCCCCTGCCTCCCGAAGACAGTGCTCTACCAGGCTGAGCTACACCCCGAATGATGAAGCTGATCGGCTTTGAACCGACTCAGCGAGCAGTGATGGTAGCTGAATCGATAGGTTGATTCAATGGGTTCTGGCGACTGAGTAGTCGGCAAGATCAGCCAGGGCCTGAAGATAGACGCTGTTCGGTAACAGCTTCAATGCCTGTTTTGCCTGCTCGGCATGTTGTTGGGCAAGCTGTTGAGTATAACGGATTGCGTCACTGCTCTGTATGGCTTGCAGAACAAACTCGATCTCATCCAGGCCGCCATTTTCAATGATTGTGGCCAGCTGTTGGCGCTGCTGTGGATCTGACTTTTTCATCGCCTGGATCAGCGGCAGGGTGGGTTTGCCTTCGGCCAGGTCATCGCCGATATTCTTACCGATCTCATCATTACTTGAGTGGTAGTCCAGGGCGTCATCCACCAGTTGGAAGGCGATTCCCAGGTGCAGACCATAATCCGCCAATGCCTGTTGTTGCTCGGCTGTGGCCTCTGCGACCACACCGCCTAAGCGGGAGCCGGCTTCGAATAGGGTTGCGGTTTTACGTTTGATCACTTCCATGTAATCCGCTTCACTGGCCTCTGGGTTGTGCACATTCAGCAACTGCAGCACTTCACCTTCGGCGATTCGGTTGGTGGCATGGGAGAGAATATCCATCACCGGCATCTGGCCAACTTCGACCATCATCTCGAATGAGCGGGAGTAGAGAAAGTCCCCAACCAATACACTGGCTTCATTGCCCCAGACCGCATTGGCTGTCTCCCGGTTGCGGCGTAGATCGGAGCCGTCCACCACATCGTCATGCAGTAGAGTCGCGGTATGGATGAACTCGATGATGGCAGCCAGATTGAGATGTTTTGAGCCGCCATAACCGCAGGCTTGTGCGGCCAATAGCACAATCATAGGGCGCAGGCGTTTGCCGCCGCTGTGTACAATATAGGCGCCAATCTGATTGATCAGCACCACATCAGACTTTAGCTGTTGAATGATCAGCTTATCCACGGCATCCATGTCGTTGGCGATGAGTTGGCGTAGGGCTTTAATATCCATTACTGGTGTCGGTTGAATCAAACCAGCGCATGCTAGATGAGTGCTTCGGATAAATCAATGCCAATACTCAGCGCTGGCATGCCGAACAATAGAATGTGGAGCGCTGCGCAAGGGTTTTCTGGCGGATTGGTGAGCCACATTTTGGGCAGGGCTGATCGGTTTTGCCATAGACCTGCAGTTGCTGTGCGAAATAGCCTGGATTGCCGTCCTCTCTCTGGAAGTCCCGCAGGGTAGTACCTCCCTGGGCGATGGCGGCTGTCAGGGTCTCTTTGACGGCCTCAACCAGGTGTGCGTAACGGGTTTCGGAGATTCGGTTGCTCGGTCTGGTCGGGTGAATGGCTGATTTGTAGAGGGATTCACTGGCATAGATATTGCCGACGCCGACAACAACCTTACTATCCATAATCAATTGCTTGATGGCCAAGCGCCGTCGCTGTCCCTGTTCATGCAGATAGGCGGCGTTGAACTCTGCTTGCAAGGGTTCTGGCCCTAGGTGGGCAATCAGGGGATGTTGGGATGGGGGCTGATCGGTCCACAGCACGGCGCCAAACCGCCTCGGGTCTCTCAGTCTCAGCAGCTTGCCACTACTGACCTGAAGATCGAAATGGTCATGTTTTTGAAGCTGGCTTGCTGGGTCGAGAATCCGCAGGCTGCCAGACATGCCCAGATGGATAATCAGGGTGCCATGGTGGAATGAGAGGAGTAGATACTTCCCCCGTCGGGAGACATTTAGAAGTTTTCGGCCACTCAGTATTTTGGGCAGCTCTTCGGGTATGGGCCAGCGTAGACGAGGCTGACGTATCACTACCTGCTTTACCCGTTGGCCGGTGATGTGGGGGGATATGCCACGGCAGGTGGTTTCGACCTCAGGCAGTTCAGGCATCAGGATCTTCCTGCCAGGCCTCGATTGGTGCGGCAAGATGGTGTTGAAAGCCATTGCCGATCAGGTGAATCACCCCACTATGCAGCACATAGCGCCAGCCGCTCAGTGGCTCGATGTTACCGAAGAAAAATGTCTCCTGATTCAGCTGCAGAACCAACTTGGGCTTGTCCAGGCCATATGGTTTGAGGTCTGGTGGCGCAGCAAACCGACTAAGACTGGGGGTCTGGCTTATGGTCAGCAGCTGCTCGATGCGCGAGCTGAGCCCTGCAGCACCCTCGATCACCCATTGACCCTCTACAAGCCTCATGGTGTGGCTTGTTGTGTCTGTGCTAATGGTGATGGTATGGATCTCTGCTGGTACAAGCTTACTGAGTGTTACCCTTGGCTGAGGCTGGGATTGCCATATGAGCAGGGCCAACAGGGCGATAATTGCCACGAGGATCAGATTGAGTCGCAGTTTATGTGGCACTACACTAGGCCCGGTTACGGCGCCACATCATGATGATGCCGATAAGCAGCAAGAGCAGTGGTGCGACAATCAGTGAGCCGATGCCAATCACCCCAATCGCCAGGTTTGATAGATGCAATTCCCGGTCGCTCGCCTGCTTCGCCGGAATGCCAATCAGCTCATCATCACCCACCAGCCAGCGGCTGAGCTTTAATCCCAGGTCTTGGTTACCCGCATTACTGAGAAAACTGTTGGATAGGAAATCACCGTCACCAATTACCACGATACGCTGCTGGTGCGCTTCGACTTGGCGGGTAAGCGCTACGCCGAGGGTCAGGGGACCTGCCTCCTCGCCAGCGAGCGGGTTACGTTCGATTTCACCCTGAAGACTGCCGGTTTCGTTCCAGCTCTTGTCGAGCGTCTTCAGCAGCGGCACAATCGACCACATGCTCTGCTCAGGGATAACCAGGGCTGCGGCCTGGGGAAACAGGGTCAGCAGATTGAATGTCTGGGTCGCCTGGTGATCCGGGTATCTGGGAACCAGCGCAATGGCCGGGTTGTCGATGCCCAGCTCCTTGACGTTGGCGTCTACGATGGTGCCTGGTAGCTGTTTGATGCCGGTTACCTGACGCATCAGTGAGTTGCCAATGTGGCTCTGCGGTTCGCTCAGCAATAGCAGATTGCCACCCTTTGCCACATAGGCTCTCAAACGGGAAATTTCCGCATCCAGCAGGGGCCTCTGAGGTGAGGGGATAATCAGCAGGGCGGTGTTGTCAGGTGGTGTCGGGGTGGTTGCCAGATCGATACTGATCACCTGATATCCCTGCTGCTTGAGCGCGTTGCCAAAATTGCCCAGGTCATGATTGGCCCGACCCAACAGATCCCGTTCACCATGACCAGTGAGACCGGCAATCCAGCGGTTTTGGGTTTGTGAGAGGCGCAACAGGGCATTGCTAAACTGCTCCTCATCCAGGCGCTGAATCCGCTCTTCTCGCTGATTGTAATTGATCACCACTTCACCGGAAAGACTGATGCCCTGTCTGCGGGTTTGGTCAGGGTGGCGCAAGGGATCGACAAAGTTCAGCTCGATGTCGGGCTTGAGGTGTTGGTAGCGGGCAATAAAGCGGGACAACTGTTCACGAACTTTAGCGGTTTCCGGCACATAGGCTGTGACGGTCAGAGGGCCTGAGATACGCTGCACAATATCGATACTGACTGGGCTGAGACTGTTGCTGCCCTGCTGTGTCCAGTCCCACTGGTTGTCATAGCGGCCACTGAGCCAGGCCAGTAAAACCAGGATCACCAGCATCAGCAGATAGAACAGTAGGTCGTTGAGTCCGACTTTGATCCAGCCCATCATCCTCTCCGCCTTCTGTCGAGTCGGTGCAGAGCCAGCCCGAGGAAGAATAGGGCCAGCAACATGAAATAGGCGATATCGCTGAGTCGAACCAGCCCCAACTGCAGGTCAAGATAGTGTGAGGGCCAGGCCAGCCAGTGGATGAAACTGCTTGTCTGTGTGTGTTGGTCGAGCAGGGAGAATAGCATCAGCACACCGTAGCTGGCCGCCGCAGCAATCCCCGGATTCTCACTCAGGGCAGAGAAGTAGAGGCCGATGCCGGTAAAACAGCCACTCAGCAATAGCAGTCCGAGGGTGGCGGCCAGTAGCAGCCCCAGATCGAGTTGGGTTCCTGTGAAGAGTGACAGGCAGAGTAGTAAAGGAATGAGCGCAATCAAGCAAAGAAAACTAACCACGGCAAGAAACTTGCCGGCCAGGATGGTCAGGTTCGAGAGTGGGGCGCTACTCAGTAGCGCATAGCTGCCGTTACGAAAACTCTCACTGAAGACGCGGGTGGTCAAAATCGGGGTAATGAGCAGTATCAACACCGCAGCAAGGCCGTAAATCTGTAGACTCAGATGGTGGCTGAGACCCAGCGCCCGGTGAGTTGTCTGCATTCCACTGAACGATTCAAGTGTGCCGAGAAACTGCCAGCTCAGCAGGCACAGGCAGATTGCCAGGGAGCCCCAGGCAAGAGGCGTTCGCATCAGACGTCGCCACTCAATCCAGGCCAGGGAAAGACTCACTGCAGCCCTCCGCTGGTAGCCTGCAGAAACAGCTGTTCGAGGCTTCTTGAGGCAGGCGATAGCTCTGATACCTGCCAGCCACGGGCGAGCAGCTGTTGCAGACACTCACTGGGTCGGTAACCTTGTTCCAAGGTAATCATAAAATAGTCAGTATGCAGTTGTTCTGCGGAGGCGATAGCGGGTAGGGCGGTTATTTCAGACTCCAGGGGGTTCTGTTCCAGACCAAGGCGGTAGCCGGTCTGTTCGGCTGGCGTGATATCCCCATTGTATACACTCTTGCCCTGCTGCAGGATAGCTACCCGGTTACAGGTGGCCTGTATCTCCGATAGAATGTGACTGGAGAGGATGACCGCCTTGTCGGTTGCTAACTCTTTGATCAGTTCCCGTAGTTGGCGTATCTGGCTTGGATCCAATCCATCGGTTGGTTCGTCAAGTATCAGCAACCGAGGATCGTGGATAATTGCTTGCGCCAGTCCAACCCGCTGTTGGTAACCTTTGGACAGCTTACGAATCAGGCGTCTGCCGTTCTGCTCTAGTCCGCACTGTTTTTTCACTGCAGTTTTGGCTCTATTTATCTGTGATCTGTTCAGTCCGTGCAGATAGCCGCTGTCGGTTAAAAACTCATCCACAGTTTGATCTGGGTGAAGCGGTGGGCGCTCAGGTAGATAACCGATATTGCGCTTAGCTTGACGGGGTTGCTGCAGCAGATCGAAACCACAGATCTCCACGCTACCGCTGCTCGGGGAAAGGTCGCCGCAGATCATACGCAGGATGGTTGATTTGCCTGCACCGTTCGGTCCCAGCAGGCCCAGAATGTCGCCACGGCATAACGCTAGGTCGAGGGGATGCACAACCTCTACTTGATGAAAGCGTCTGGATAACTGGTTGGTTGTCAGCAGGTTCAGCATATTCGATTGATTACATAGAGATAAGGGCCAGTTGTAGCAGAACTCTAGTGGCCTGCCCAACATAACATGCTTGGGGGGCTATGCAAGTGGCGAGATAAGAACCAATACGCATTACGTCATAAAAGGTATGTTGTCTACCTGGCACACAACGGCAGTCGTGTTTCAATGAGTTGCATCCAGCGGGTACACTTTGCCGGATAGGTATCAATGAGGAAGCGGACAAGTTGATGGCAAGCCTGGATTTAACTCTCACTGCGCCTCTCATGCTGGGGGTCGATACCGGTGGTACTTTCACCGACTTTGTATTGCTCAGAGAGGCGGTTATCGAGACCCATAAGGTGCTCTCCACCCCAGACGCCCCAGAACGCGCAATCCTTCAGGGTATTCGTGAATTGAATCTGGAGACAAAGAACCTGATCCTGATTCACGGTTCCACGGTTGCCACCAATGCCGCACTGGAGGGCAAAGGGGTGCGTACCCTCTATATCGGGAACCGGGGGCTTGGCGATCTGCTGACAATCGGTCGCCAGGCGCGTGCCGAACTCTATAATCTGCAACCTGAAAGCAAGGCGCCGCCAGTACCAGCTGAGCTCTGTCTTGAGACGGGAGGGCGTCTTGCTGCGTCTGGTGAAGTTGTTGAGCCTCTTAGCGATCAGGATATTGACCAGCTGAAGGCTGAAATTGCCCGTCTAGCCCCCCAGGCCGTGGCGATCAATCTACTGTTCAGCTATTTGGATGATCGATTTGAACGAATGATTGAGGCGCTGGTGCCAGACGGCCTCTTCTGTTCCCGCTCGTCAGCGGTGCTACCAGCCAGTGGTGAGTATGAACGAGGAATAGCAACTTGGCTGAACAGTTGGGTAGGACCTCTAGTAGCGGGTTATCTACAGCGTCTCAGTGAAGGATTGCCAGGGACGCGTTTGTCGGTGATGCAGAGCTCCGGAGAGGCGATTGCCGCTGAGCAGGCGGCTCAGCAGGCTGTGCGTATGTTGTTGTCCGGTCCGGCTGGCGGGCTGGTCGGTGCGACTTACGTGGCTGCCCAATCGGGGCGAACCCAGCTGCTGACACTGGATATGGGGGGTACCTCCACCGACGTTGCTCTGATCGATGGTCAGCCTCGACTGACCCGTGAAGGGCGTATAGGATCATGGCCGGTGGCCGTGCCGATGGTAGATATGCATACCATCGGTGCAGGGGGTGGCTCCATCGCTCGGTTGGATGAAGGGGGGATGTTGCTGGTTGGCCCAGAGTCAGCGGGCGCTGATCCTGGGCCTGCCTGTTACGGACGAGGTGGGGTTGAGGCCACCGTGACGGATGCAAACCTGTTGTTGGGACGGTTGAGGGAGGATGCCTTTCTGGGAGGGCGAATGACGCTGCAAACGGAAGCGGCGGAGGCGGCTGTTGGTCGTCTGGCCCAGCAGATGTCCCTGCCATTGACTGTGGTGGCCGAGGGAATTGTGCAGGTCGCCAATGAGCATATGGCCCATGCATTACGGGTCACCTCGGTGCAGCGGGGGGTCGATCCCAGGCGCTACACGCTGGTCTCTTTTGGTGGCGCCGGTGGGCTTCATGTCTGTGCGCTGGCTGAGGCGCTGGGGATGAAATCGGCACTTGTGCCTGTTAATGCCGGGGTGCTTTCTGCGTTGGGGATGTTGGCAACGCGGCCGGGCAGACAGCAGATTCACACCAAATTGGCGGCGTTACAGACGCTGGACGATGCGACTATTGACCGGGCACTCAAGACGCTGGCCTCACAGGCCAGTCAGGATCTGCTCAGGGAGGGGCTCTGTGAGGAAGATATCGAGGCGGAATACTCTCTGGATCTGCGCTATCTGGGGCAGTCCTATACCCTCAATGTTGCCTGGAAGAGTCTCGCTCAGGCAGAACAGGATTTTCATCAGCTACATGAGGTTCGCTATGGTCATCGCATGAACGGGGAAGTAGAGCTGGTCAACCTGAGGGTGGCGCTTCGTGGTGCGCAGTCAGATATTGCACTGCCTCGGCGAGAGCCAGGCGCCATGGGTGAGGTGCGAGACTGGTTGCAACTGCCGGGTGAAGATCGTGCTGTCCCCCGTTATGAGCGGACTGAGTTGGTCGTCGGGCAATTGATTGAAGGTCCAGCATTGATCAATGAGATGGCATCCACCACCTGGTTGGCGAGGGGCTGGAGCTGTGAAGTGGATTTGGTAGGAAACCTAATGCTTCAGCGGCTTTGAACTTTACAGATGGAAGATAAAAAACCCGCCGAATGGGCGGGTTCTTTCCAGGGATTGCACAAGATCTATTTGATCTTGGACTCCTTGTACATCACATGCTTGCGAACTTTGGGATCAAACTTCTTGATCTCCATTTTGCCCGGCTGATTCCGCTTGTTTTTGGTTGTGGTGTAGAAATGTCCAGTCCCGGCGCTCGAGACAAGTTTGATTTTATCACGCATGACTCATTGCTCCTTAGGTTAGATCTTTTCGCCACGGGCACGCATCTCGGAGAGAACCGTGTCAATGCCCTTCTTGTCGATGATGCGCATTCCCTTGGAAGAGAGACGCAGGCGAACCCAGCGGTTTTCACTCTCAACCCAGAACCGATGCGTATGCAGGTTGGGGAGAAAACGTCGCTTGGTTTTGTTGTGCGCATGGGAAACGTTGTTTCCCGTAACCGGGCGCTTACCGGTAACTTGGCAGACTTTTGACATCGTCAAAACCTCAAAAATTGTTATCCCTGGGGGCGAAAGGCGCGTATTTATATCAGAGTGCAGGCTGTGAAGCAAGGGAATTCCATGATTGGCTTGGTTTGATTCGATCACTCCGCACCAGGCTGCGCCTGCCTATTTCGGCCTGAGGCGTGCATCGTTAAACCTAAAAAGATCAGTTGACCGCTCCATTCTAAATAGCAGGTGTTTGAGTATGATGAAAATCGCTTCGATGGTTATGGTCACCTACTGGATGAATCACGCTACAGAGTGAATTGCTACGCTTGTAGCGGCACATGGCGGCGTAGCAACTCCTTGGAATAGCACGCTATTCCGCGTCGTGCAGGGATGCACAAGTGTCGCGGGCACAGTGATGTGCAGGAGCGACCCTTGCCCTGCACCACCACAAGCGCACCCTTCACGCTGTCCAACTGATCTTTTGTAGGTTAAAGCCTGCAAATGGAGGCAAATTCAGATTATTCTTGAATATCAAGGGCAACGGTAGGTTACTCATATCATCCCCTGTTCGGCCAGGGAGGCGGGCATGCCTTCGCCGATGATGAAATGATCCAATACTCGGATATCCACCAGCGCCAGGGCGTTCTTTAGTTGGGCTGTGATGGCCTTGTCTGCCTGGCTGGGTACGACCACACCGGATGGGTGGTTATGGGCAAAAATCACTGCAGCAGCATTGTGTTGCAGTGCGCGTTTCAGTACTTCTCGTGGATGCACACTGGCGCCGTCGATGGTGCCGCGAAACAGCTCTTCGTAGCAGATGACCCGATGACGGTTATCCAAAAACAGGCAGGCGAAGACCTCATAGGGATAGTGTCTGAGCTTGCTATAAAGGTAGTGGCGGGTCTGTTGAGGGTTGCTCAGGCTATCCATTTGCTGCAGCTGCTCATGAAGGTAGCGCCTGGACATTTCAAGTGACGCCTGCAGCTGGACATATTTGGCAACCCCCAGTCCTTTAGCTCTGCAAAAGTCATTTAGTTCAGTGCGTAGCAGCGCACCAAGCCCGCCAAATTCATTTAGCAAGTTGCGGGCGAGATCCACGGCAGTCAAGCCCTTGGTGCCGGTGCGCAGGAATATGGCCAGCAGTTCAGCATCAGAAAGATTGGCTGCGCCCCCGTTGAGCAGTTTTTCCCGCGGCCGTTCGTCACAGGGCCAGTCGGGAAAATAGCTTCGATGGTTATGTCACCTGCTGGGTGAATCACGCTACAACGTGAATGGCACGCTTGTGGCGGCGCATGGCGGCGTTGCAACGCCTTGGAATAGCGCGCTATTGTGCGTCATTGCGCGCCGTGTAGGGATGCACAAGTGTCGCGGGCACATGGATGTGCAGGAGCGACTCTTGCCCGGCACCCCCACAAACGCACCCTTCACGCTGTCCAACTGATCTGTCCGTGAGCCGAATAATAACTGGTTTTAGCCACCAGATGCATATTTATATTCTTAATTTTACGTGCATTTATTAACATTTTTAGATGCATGGGTTACTCTTGTCGGAATGTGCAAATGGTCTGGACATTAGGGATGAGTTGTCTGAAGAACAAAAAAGTCCTGCTTGGGGTAACTGGTGGTATCGCCGCCTATAAAAGTGCTGTGTTGTTGCGCGGCTTGCTGAAGGCTGGCGCCGAAGTGCGTGTTGTTATGACCAAAGCGGCCAAAAGCTTTGTTACACCATTGACCTTTCAGGCCCTCTCAGGACATCCTGTAGAGAGCGAATTGCTGGATCCCGCCGAGGAATCGGCGATGGACCATATCAGTCTGGCGCGATGGGCTGAGTTAGTATTGATTGCTCCAGCTACCGCCAACTTGATAGCGAAGTTGGCCAATGGGCTGGCAGATGATCTGTTGACAACCCTCTGTCTAGCGACCACGGCACCCATCGCCATCGCGCCGGCTATGAATCAGCAGATGTGGTTGAATCCTGCAACCCAGGAGAATCTTGCGAAGCTCTGCGCCAGAGGGGTGGTCTGTTGGGGGCCCGCAGAGGGTGATCAGGCCTGTGGGGAGAGCGGGCCGGGCAGAATGTTGGAAGCTGAAATTCTGCAGCAGCAGGTTGCGCAGTTTTTCAACTCTGGCTCATTGACTGGCGTGCGGGTTCTGATGACTGCGGGGTCAACCAGGGAACCTATTGATCCGGTTAGATTTATTGGTAATCGCAGTTCGGGAAAAATGGGCTATGCCGTGGCTGCTGCACTCAGGGATCAGGGTGCGGCTGTTACCCTGGTCAGTGGTCCAGTGAGCATCGCGCCACCAACTGGCATTGAGTGCATCCATGTGGAACAGGCCGAACAGATGCGCCGGGACGTGGTTAATCGGGTTGGTGAGGCCGATATTTTCATTGGTGTGGCGGCGGTGGCTGATTATCGGCCACGCCAGGTTGCAGAAGAAAAAATCAAGAAGGATAGTCAATTAATCACACTGGAACTGATCAAGAATCCAGATATACTCGCAGAGGTGGCCGCACTTGATGAAGCGCCTTTCTGTGTCGGTTTTGCAGCTGAAACGGAAAATCTGGAATCTTATGCCGAAGCTAAGCGGCAGTCCAAGGGACTGGATATGATTGCCGCTAATCAGGTCGCTGCAGAGGAAGGTGGCTTTGAATCAGATCAGAATGCTCTGCTGCTATTGTGGCAAGGGGGACGAGAAGTTTTGCCCATGATGTCCAAGCATCAACTGGCAGAGCACCTCGTAGGGCGAATATCAGAACAATATCATGCCAGTCATAAAGCGCTGGTAGAGCACTGAAGAGATTTCAGGAATCAATATGGCTTTATCTAACAAGAGCGGGGAGAAGATGGCTAAACAGGGAAGTGGGCGCTCAATCAAAAGCTATTGGATGCTTGGTGTGATTGGGATCTTGGTTCTTGTCGCTGCCAGCTGGGCGGCCAATTTCTACCTGGGTCAGCGTGCCGATCAGACAAAACAGCGACAGCAGGCTCAAGCGCTTGCTGAACTCCTCGCCGCTGGATTCAGTGCAAACATTCAACAGCGCACGAATCTTGTCAACAACCTGGCCGGTCAGGCTACCACGGCGGTGTTATTCGATCTGGAGGATCCTGACTCCCTGCGTTTGGAGCAGCAGCGTCTGGCTAAAGTGGTGCCCGATGCTCTCTTGGTGCGTCTGTTGCCTTTAGGGTTCCGTGAGCCGGATACCAGTATGAAGCCGAATATGGGTTACGCTTCCATGTTGTTGCTCAGGCAGGCAGAAAAAACAACCCAACCCTTGGCGGCAGAGCTGCATCAATTTGGCACGCCACACCAACACATCGCTGTTGCTGCATCCGTCAGAAGTCAGACAGGAGAGGTAAAAGGTGTGCTGCATGTGGCCTACTCAGCCAAGGTGCTGCGGAGCATGCTGGATTCATTGGGTAATTTCAGCGGTCGCATCGAATGGCAACAGGTAATTCCAGGTGAGTCGCCGCTCACACTGGTGACCAAAGGGGGCAACACCTCGGCGGCCTCTCAACCTGACGGCGTCATCGCCATTGCGGGTACTATTTGGCAGATCGCTTACTGGGGCGGCGGTAGTGCATTGGATCCGGTTGTGCTTGGTGTGCAGGCTGCACCAGCGGCACTGTTGTTTCTGTTCGCAGCACTGTTACTGATGATGCTTGCCGGGCGCATGACCAAGGCGCTGAAAACAGATCAGTACAGCATTCTCTCTCTGGTTGAGGCCATGGTGGTCGGTCGGCCGCCAAAATCTCACACGGCTCAAATCAACGATCTGCAACCTACCTTAGATGTGATGGAGCATCAGATCCGGGAGTATCGCAGCAGTCAGGCCGGTAAGGCGACTACCAAGCGGGATGTTATTGCAATCGACCAAGCCGAAATGGGGATCTCTGTCGAAGAGGGCCCCCCAGCCGTGCCGGCTGTTCAGGAGGCGACGGCTTTGGTTTCCAAGGTTGATATCTCTGCAACAATCTTTCGCGCCTACGATATTCGCGGTGTTGTTGGGGAGACATTATCAGAAGATGTGGTTGCCCGGCTGGGGCAGGGATTTGGCAGTGAAGTGTTTGAGCTTGGCCACAATGTGGTGGTGGTGGGTCGAGATGCCCGTAATTCCAGTGAAAGCTTGCAAAGTGCACTGATTCAGGGGCTGCAGAGCAGTGGTCGAGATGTCATCGACCTGGGATTGATTCCAACCCCCCTATTGCACTATGCGGTACATGAGTTGGATGCAGAGTGTGGCGCCATGGTTACCGGAAGCCACAACCCATCTCAATACAATGGCCTCAAGTTAATTATCAGCGGTGAGAGTCCCTCGAGTGATACACTTCAGGGGCTGCGTCGGCGTATTGATGCGGATCAGTTACTGCTGGGTGAGGGCAGTTTCGATTCCAGGGATATTATCGAGGACTATATTGAGCGGGTGGCCTCCGATGTTCGCCTGGGTCAGACGCTTAAGGTTGTCATTGACTGCGGTAATGGCGCTGCCTCGGTTGTCGCTCCAGAACTCTATCGCCAGCTGGGCTGTGAAGTGGTCGAACTCTACTGTGATGTGAATGGTGATTTTCCCAATCACCATCCGGATCCAGGTGACCCAGCCAACATGGCAGACCTGCAAAAGGCTGTGCTAGATCATCAGGCCGCATTGGGTATTGCCTTTGACGGGGATGGGGATCGCATCGGTGTGGTGGATTCTTCCGGAAAGATCATCTGGCCTGACCGCTTGCTGATGTATCTGGCCATCGATGTGCTGACCAGAGAGCCCGGTGGCGACATCATCTATGATGTCAAGTGTACCCGACATCTGGCGAATATCGTGCTCTCCAATGGTGGCCGGCCTTTGATGTGGAAGAGTGGTCACTCCATGCTCAAACAGAAGATGAAGGAGACCCATGCGCTGCTGGCGGGTGAATACAGTGGCCATATTATCTTCTCTGAACGCTGGTACGGTTTTGATGATGGCATCTATACCGGAGCCAGACTGCTGGAGATCCTCTCTTTGGATTATCGCACCAGTGCTGAGGTATTTGCCGAGTTGCCAGAGAGTCTATCGACACCTGAATATGTCGTTCGGCTTGAAGAGGAGCATGCCGAGACCATAATGGAAGCCATTGATCTGCTCCCTGATATTGCCGATGCCAGGATGGTAAAGATCGATGGCTTGAGGGTCGAATTTGAGCAGGGTTGGGGGCTGGTGCGTGCTTCAAACACTTCACCGGCACTGCTGTTCCGCTTTGAGG
>JARRQD010000026.1:0-30076 GCA_037382205.1 Candidatus Thiodiazotropha sp. | reverse complement strand
CAACAGCTGTTACCACAAGCCTGGCAAGCATTGACTGAAAATGTCTACCCCTGCAGGTCTGCTTGCGATCTGATCAACTGGTATCACAAGGCACTCTTTGAGGGAAGTGAAGCGCTGGCGCTATCCGCGGCAACACGATGGTCAGAGTGGGGGGCGAATGTTGCCTATTGGCATCTCTCTCGTGAAACCCAGAAATCCCCCAATGGGATTGATATCAAACAACAGAATCAGCGCCTGCTGGCAAAGGTAAAGATTGAGACCCACTATGCTAAACATGGCTATTTCCTGGAGGAGAATCAACTTCTAAAACAGATATCAGAACTACCGCCTATGCCGGTTTCCATCGTACATGGGGTATTCGATATAACCTGCAGATTGCAATCAGCCTGGCAGCTTCATCAATCGATACCTGGATCAAGATTCATCCAACTGCCACAGGCTGGTCATCTGATCAATGATCCTGCAATGTCAGCGGCATTGGTTGGTGAGACTGATTCGATGCGGGAAAGGTTGGCGGAGTAGAATTCAAAATCTAAATACAACAGTCCCATCGACAGATTTGACTCAGCTTGATCAGGATTTACTGAAGACCGGCCATTTGTGCTCAGTCAACCGTTTTGAGTTACGCATGTTGCGGAAAACCAGCGGAGCCGTATTTGAGTTGGCATCCGAATTGGCCTGATTGACAAGCTTAACCATCTGTTCATGATGGGGGGATTTACTGCAGACCGGATCTGCATTGGCAGCATCCCCGGTGAGCAGGTAGGCTTGACAGCGACAGCCACCGAAATCTTTCTCTTTTTCCGAGCAATCCCGGCAGGGTTCCTTCATCCAGCCATAACCCCTGAATTTGTTGAAATCCTCTGAATCAGTCCATATCCAATCAATGCTGTGATCCCGCACATTGGGGAATGTCAGGCCCGGCAGTTCACTGGCTGCGTGACAGGGGAGTGCCGTACCATCCGGTGCAATCGTGAGAAATACGGCTCCCCAGCCATTCATGCAGGCCTTAGGACGTGTCTCATGATAATCCGGTACAACATAGAAGATGCGCATTTTACCTTTGTACTTCTCCTGGTAGCGGTGTGCTACCGCTTCAGCCGCCTCAACCTGTGCCTGACTGGGTATCAGCTGCGCTCGATTATGCAGCGCCCAGCCGTAGTATTGGGTGGTGGCCAGTTCCACATAGTCTGCGTCGAGGGCGTGTGACATCTTGAGTATCTGCTCGACCTGATCCTCATTGTGACGATGCAATACAAAACAGAGTACCATTGGGTAGTCATATTTTTTCACCAGCCGGGCCATTTCAAGTTTGTGCTCGAATGAGTTGTTACCGGCAATATAGTTATTCAGCTCTTCACTGCTGGCCTGGAAACTGACCTGGATATGGTCAAGTCCTGCTTCTTTGAATGCCTTGATTCGCTGTTCGTCCATCCCCACACCAGAGGTCAGCAGGTTGGTGTAGAAACCTAACTTATTGGCTTCGGCGATCAGGATCTCAAGGTCTTTGCGTACAAGTGCTTCGCCCCCTGAAAAACCTAACTGGACGGCACCCAGCGCACGCGCCTCTTTAAAGACTCGGATCCACTCTTCAGTCGACAACTCGTCTTTGTAACGTGCAATGTCCATCGGATTGGAGCAGTAGGGGCACTGCAAAGGACATTTATAGGTCAGTTCAGCCAGTAACCAAAGCGGTTTAGGCAGACTTGTGTTGGATCCATTGGTTGTCATAGGCGGTATCCAGAAATTGATAGACGTCGCTAGCCAGATCGGCATCAGGGAAGGCTGACTGTAGATCCTTAACGATCAGCCCGACGCTGTTTATACCATCGCAACGCTTGAGTATTTCACCAGCAGCGGGATTCAATTTAACCATGCCTTCCGGATAGAGGAGTACATGGCAATCCTGCGCCTCTTCCCACTGCAAACGAAAAGTGGCTGAAATCTGCGGAATATCATCCGCTTCAAAGTGGTTGCTCATCGGTCAGCTTTCAATGTTGTGATAGGGGGGCTTGTTCTCGACATAGGCCATCCACATACAATCGAGCATGGTCCAGAGAATATCGAGCTTGAACTGCAATACTTGCAACATTTGCTCCTGTTGTTGACGGGTCTTGTAGTAGTTCAAGGTGATGTCGAGCCCATACTTTACATCGCGTCGCGCTTCGGTCAGGCGCTTGCGAAAGTAGCGGTATCCCCGTTCATCGATCCATGGATAGTATTCTGGCCAGTTATCAAGCCGCTTCTGATGGATGGTCGGGGCAAATAACTCGGTCAAGGATGAGCTGGCGGCAATTTCCCAGGGTTGTTGGCGGGCAAAATTGACATAAGCGTCGATAGCAAATTTGACACCAGGTAATAAGTGTTTGTGGGAAAGCAGATCCTCTCTAGACAGACCCACGGCTTCACCCAACAACAACCAGGCTTCAATGCCGCCTTCATCTCCCTCAGTACCGTCATGATCGATAATCCGTTGGATCCAGTGCCGACGTACATCCCGCTCAGGGCAGTTGGCCATAATGGCCGCATCCTTTACAGGAATGATGACCTGATAATAAAAACGGTTGGCAACCCATCCCTGTATGGCTGGCTTATCCAGTTTGCCGCTGTTCATCAGCAGATGAAACTCATGGTTGATGTGGTAATACTTCTCTTTTTCCCTGAGCTTTTTTTCAAACGCCTCTTTTGACCAGGGAGCGTTGTTATTGGGGGTCATAATATATCTCTGAATTATAGTTCAAGCTGCATGCCATCGGCTGAGACTTCTATACCGGCCTGAGTGAGTGCCAGGCGTTCGGGAGAATCGTTCACCAGTATCGGATTGGTGTTGTTGATATGTATCAGTATCTTTCGCGGTTTGCTCAGGCTGCTGAGAATCTCGATGATGCCACCTTCTCCTGATTGATCCAGATGGCCCATTTCGCTGCCACGTTTTTTGCTGATGCCGGCCTGAATCATTTCATTATCGGTCCACAGGGTACCATCAACCAGCACTACATCGGCCTGCTCCATATAGGGCAGTATGTGGGGTTCCATAGAACCCAGGCCAGGAGCATAAAAAAGATTGCGCCCACTTTCTGTGTTCTCTACTCGTACCCCTATGTTGTCACCAGGGACTGTATTGTGACGGTGGGGCGAGTAGGGTGGTGCTTCACTCTTCAACGGGACAGCGGTAAATACCAAACCTTCAATGCCTGGGATGGAAAAAGTCGACTCATCGGTTTTCACTTCATGCCAGTTCACTCCTCGGAAATGTCCCAGGATGTTAAAAATGGGATAACCAGTGGTTAAATCTTCCTGCACCGCTTGTGTGCAGTAGACGTCCCAGGGTTCGGTATGCTCTCGTAAGAGTAAAAGTCCTGTGGTGTGATCGATCTGTGCATCGACCAACAAGATGGCGCGGATTGCGGTATCACGTATAGCACGTCCAGGCTGCAATGTGGGGAAGGCTTCCAGTTGTGCCCGTATATCGGGTGAGGCATTGAAGAGTACCCAATCTTCCCCATTGGCACTGATTGCGATGGATGATTGTGTTCTTGGAGTGGCATTAATGCTGCCAGATCGGACCCCTTGGCAGTTTGAGCAATTACAGTTCCATTGTGGAAAGCCACCACCGGCACCGGAACCTAAAATGTGTATCAACATATTATTTTATTATTATAATCGTTACCGCCTACTGAGTAGGCGGTAACAAGGATTTCCTGCTAGCGGTTATTGATATAGAGATTGATCTCAAAACCAAAACGCATGTCTTCGTAGGAAGGGGTAGACCATTTCATAAACATCACTCCTCGGTTATTGTGTCAATTGCGCTTGATGCGCTGCAAAATGCGACTGTCTTTTTTTACGGCTTATTTGACAGCATGTTCAACTATTTGCAATAAACGTGCCTTCGCGTTTATTCTCTCCTCATGTACGGATATTTCAGTCTGTATAGGCTGTCGACAACAACTATGGCCTATTTCTTCTGGGATTTTTTCCCGAGGGAGTTCGGTAGGTGATGGGTAGATTGAACAGGCGGTGTGCCAAATTAGGTACAGTGTTAGATACAACGGGGCTAAGAATCCAGACAAACAGCGCCATCAAGGTCGATTGGAGATGTGATTAACTTCAACCTAAAAAGATCAGTTGGACAGCGTGATTCACCCAGCAGGTGACATAACCATCGAAGCTATTTTCTTTAAAATCAGTAATCTGCTAGTAGAATGGAGCGGTCAACTGATTTTTTTAGGTTCAATCGTTTCTAATAAATCACTTACCTCTGCCAGATCAGTATCTCACCCTTACCATCACAGCTGAGGTCGCCCACCCAGCGTTCTACCTCTGTACCGATCTCGGAAATAGCAGATAAGTCTGCCATTGAGGCGAGTTGCTTTTTGAGTAGGGAGAGAAAACTCAATGAATGTGTACCATTGCTATTGAATGTGGCGGGCAGGCTGGCCGGTTTATCCGAGGTTATCAGGGTGCCTCGATGCATCGCAGTCCCGGTGTGCCGACCACATTGTCCAGCTACGACAATGGTTCCGGCCACCATCCGTGAGGCGCAATAGTCGCCACTGTCTCCAGCAATCAGAATGGTGCCGCGTCGCATTAGATCACCAGCCCGATCTCCGGCATTGCCTTTGACTAAGATCCGGCCGCCACGCATACCCTGGCGCTCTCCCGTCAGTGCACCACCAAGAAAATCCCCCGCATTTCCATCGATCGTCAGTTCGCCGGCACGCATCGCACAGCCGGCCGCTAAACCGGTGTCGCCAGTGACCTTAATCACGCCACTCCTCATAGCGCATCCCAAATAGGCACCGGCATTACCTTCTACAAAGATAGAGCCACCCGCCATATTCGCACCGATCCGATCGAGCTTGTTACTATCCGAGTGGATCAGCAGTGTCTCTGATGTGCTGTCATTGATTTCAAACAGCTCTCCGGTCTCCACCTGTCGATTGCCGTACCAAAGCGGGATACGGGCAATTTCATCAGCCGATTTACTACCAATTAGTTCTGGAATGAATGACGACATATCAATTCGGCGGTTGATCGCATTGCGCAGTTTCAGCGTAGGCATGCTCATGCCATCACCTCCCGTAGGTGGAAGTGGAATTGACCCAGTTTGCCACCATAATTTCCCGCCGAGATCCGTTTGATACCAGCTGCAGCACCCAGTTCGCAAACGGCTGAGATACCAATCCTGGTTGCCTGCCTTACATCATCATCGGTCAGGCCGTTGATCACGATTTCCAACACCGCGCCGATCTCCTGATCGAGCTTGCTGTTGACTAAACCGCGCAATGTGGGGCAGTAAGCATCATTGGTAGAGGCCATCAGGGATTTATATTTTGAACCGACTTTCGAACCGGATCTTACAATTCCCCCGGGGAAAGGCATGATGACATTCGGTAGCTTGCGCATTTCAGCAATCGCCTTCTCACAGGCGGTCAAGGCCTGCTGCTGTTGTTCGGCCAGAACCAGAAAATTACCCCCACCGACCGCGCTGGTTCTGGCAACTTGTTCTTCGCAGAGAAACTCGCCGTCCATCACCGGGACTCGCCAGTAACGGCTTGCACCGATCTGTTTTGAAATCTGATAACCATCACCAAAGAAGCGCAGATTCTTACCCAATGGAATCTGTTTCTCTCCCTGCATCCCTGCAAAGAGCGCTGTGGTGGGGCAGGTCAGAACACACTGACCTGCTCGTGTCTCAAGCTGTTTTTCCAAAGCCTTACCAGACATGGCAAACAGCAATACAGATACGCCATGGCGTCCATCCGGTGTCTGCTCGGGTGACAGCTCGGCTTCGATGCCCGCTTCCACGCCACAACCGATCACTGAGGTGGCGAAGCCGGTCATGGTCTCCCCTGCAATGCGCGCCCATTTTGTATCGATTGCAGTGATGATGATCCGGGTGGCACTCATGCCGAATGCTTCAGCAAAAGTCTCTTCTATTTCAGTTCCGTTTATGATCATCAGCTGCTTTGCCTGCAAGGGTGGATATTGATCGGACTGCCAATACCTTCAGCCATCTCATCGTCCGATATCATTAAGTTCTCCATAGACGTGCTGAGATAACGATCGAACCAGGGTTTTATCCGTTTTTCGATATGCGGGTCATACTCCGGTCGTATTACCTGGGTTGCGCCAGTGACCGGTTGACTGATGTGGCCCTCTTCGACGATCGGTTGCCCGGCCTTGAAGACCAACATGGGACGCTCAAACATCTGCTCTGGATTACCCGCTGGATGGTATACTACAACATCCGCCACAGCGCCTGGAGCAAGATGGCCTCGGTCGCTCATACCGAGGATTCTAGCTGGGGCGGCGCGGGTCATGATGGCAATTTCGTATAGTGAATATTCTCGATCCAGAGACTGTAAATGGCTGGCAGCTGCCGCATCCGGATTGATCTGCGACAGCATATCGTTTCGGAAACTCCGATCCATCAGCAATCGGATCAAATGGGGGTAGCTGGTAAACGGTGCACCATTGGGATGATCCGTAGTCAGAAAGATCCGCCAGGGATCGCCCACCATCAGAAACAGCTCCAGACCAATCGCCCACTGTAGCGCATTGACGAAATTCTTGTCCCGATAACGAAAGGGTACGACACCACAGCCTGCGTCGCATTCGATATCCATACAGGTCCACTTATGGGGGTGAGCATGATGGTGATTGGCATGTTGCGCCATGACGTCTCCGGAAACAGTCACCGTCTGGCCAAACATCACCTGACCCACATCGATTGAGATGTTGGCTCTGCTGTTAACGGCTTCTGCGATCTCGGCTGCCGCTGATGAGAAGTGTCTGTCACCTTCAGTGCCATAGCTGTTGAACTGGATATGCGTCAGATGTATCGGTAATCCTTCCGCCGCATCCATGGTCGCCAGGGTGGAGAGATAGTTGCCAGGAACCCCCAGGTTACTCGCATGCACGTGCAGTGGGTGGGGGACAGCGAGTTGATGCAGGGCGCGACTCAATTTTGCCACAATATCTCTTGGTGAGATCTGGTAGTGAGGGTGCAGGTCATCGACATCCAATGCCCGTTGATTAAATTTAAAGGCACTAATGCCTCCGGGATTGACCACCTTAATGCCAATGCACTGTGATGCTTTCAAGATCCAGCCGACATAGTCATTGATGGTCTGTTGTTCGACGCCTTCAGCCATCATTTGCAGCAGCAGCTCATCATTTCCGAGCATGGCATAGCCACCGGTGTCGAGCATCGGTGTGTCGGCCATTTCCATGTGCGCCTGTCTGGCATTGATCGGCAGAATCGCCGGTTCGAAACAGCTGGTGTAGCCCATTTCCGCATAGCGGTATCCGGCTGATAGGGTGGAAGGGGCTGCGTGTCCACCCCCTGAACGGGTCAGCTCAGTACGGGCTCTAGCGGTTCCCCGTTGATCTTCCGGCAGCATCGTGCGAGCGATATTGACCTTGCCTCCGCCGATATGGGTATGCAGGTCGATAGCGCCCGCCATGACGATTTTACCCTCCAGCGAGTAGCTCTTATGGATCGTCTCATCCGTTTTAGGTGGTGCGACGATCTTATCGTCGCGGATATAGATATCTCGGATTTCACCTTCAATGTTGTTGGCTGGATCATACACCGTAGCCCCGGTCAGTTTGATCAGCATCCTTCACCCCCGGCAATAAAGCCTGAATCGGAGTGTAACTGTCTGCTCAACAACTTAGTGATCTCTGCAACCGAAGAGAGTTTGCTACTTCTCAGTTTACTCAGTGGCAGTGGGCAGACCGCATCACTGCGATACCAATGGCCGTGGTGATCAATACCGGGAATGCCAACAGGGATATAGACAGATGGCGGTGTTTTGAAGCGCATTCCGGGGTGCCCCAAAACGATCGTCGGAATATCGCTGTGCGGTGGTAAAACTTGTTCGGAGAGTGCTGAAGTCCAGAGCAACAGATCCGTTTCGCCCCGTGCGATCAGATCCTGCCAGCGATTTAGAATTGGATCGTGTTCTGGAAAGCCTCGTTGCAAACGGCTACGAAGGGGATATCCAAGCTGCCAGGTAATAACTTGATTACAGGTGATATCAGCGAGTGTTCCGGCCAAGGGAAGCGCGGCACTGCGAGTCTTTTCATTGAGCATTTTTGCCAATTCCACCAGTCCCAGAATGGCAAGTTCTGCATGAGGTAGTTCGAATTCACGGGCACTCCAGCAGATTGTACTGTAGTTTGCCTGTTGCAACTGATCAGCCAAACTGATCAATGACTCACCAGCCTGCTTACCGATTCGATCAGGGGTCACTGGCTTGCCGGCGATCAGACCTCTCAGCAGCGCAATGGCATCAGCAATGGACTCAAGTCGGATAGGGATCACCATTGGATCAATGGTTGCCAGCTCATCAGGAAGCGCCTCAGCTTCCCAGGGGCCAAGCAGCACAACTCGACGTTGTCCAGGCTTCAAAAACAGGGTTTTCTGAGGTTTCAGCAGACGTTCGGTCAGTCGCGGAAAGCCATCAATACACTGTTTACCAATCAATACGACCAGGTCGGAGCGGTTACGGACCTCTGAGAAGGTGGTGGTAAACCAGCCATTATCCTGCAATACGCGCAGATTTCTGAACATTGCATCCCCATTCAGGTGATCCAATGTGGCGCCACACAGGTCGGCAAGCTCGAGTAGGCCACGCATCCCGTTGACATCCGTTGCCAAGCCAGCGAACAGAGGGGAATCACACTGTTCCAATTGTGTTGCACAGCTTGCCAATGCCTGATCAAGTGTGGCCGGCGAACCCTCAATGAGTGGAGTTGAGTTAGTACTTTTTAAAGCAGTGTCATAGAAGTCGTGGGCTTTTAGGCATCCATTGGTCAGGGAATGTAATTGATCACCTGAAATCGTGATCGATAGATCATCGCAACTCAATCCACAGCCTGGGCAGGTGACAGAGTTGATTGTCTGGTCGATTGAGTCATTCCACATGAGTTGTCAAAGATCCCGCTGCAAATTTAGAAGATACTATTTCGTGTCTCGAGAGCAGAAAACGTGCCACTTCAAAAGTCATAGCACAAAATATTATCTGTGAGATTGTCTAGAGTTATTGTTAACGATTCACCGAGGCGTCGTTTTACAGGTTCAGAAAGAATCGTTATTGATCTGAACACCTTTGCGTAACCACCCATAAAATAATAGATTTTCTTCAAGCATAAACTGCAACTCAGGTCAACTGTTTAATGGTGGGGCAGGGGTAGTGACACATTGATTCATCACAGGTGCATAGAAATCAGTATCGTACCAATTTCAGTCGACTGAAATGATATGGATCCATTCAATCTGCCACTCAGGATATGGCGACCAGTTCCTGCAAGGGGGGCGCTCTGACAATGCGACCAACTGATTCCTGTTAACGAGCTGATTCGACGGGCCTGTCGTTCAATCGTGGCGACAAAGTGAAGCTGTTTCAGCACCATCCTGGTCGTTGGGCAACAAGTTCTAGGAGTTGCAATCACTTCAGACTTCATTGTCTGTCAGCGCTAACGAGGAAGATCGAAAAAGCCTGGTCGATTGGAACATTCAACTAAGGAGAATTTTGGCAGGCATACAAATTGCAAGAGTGGAAACTGATAATGATAAACGACCAAGGTCATACCATGAACTACCAGTACAGAGCCGATGATGCCGGGCTTGTTGTTGAAGTCGAAGCACCTGCGCGTCTGCATCTGGGGTTTCTCGATCTACACGGCGGTCTGGGACGTAAATTTGGCAGCATCGGGTTGACCATCGATACCCTGGTGACACGCTTAAGTGCGTCAAAGTCTAGCGAGATTACAGCCACTGGTCCGTCTTCGGAGAGAGCGACCAAATATGCCCGGGAGTATATGCAGGCATGCGGATTAAAAGGTGGCGTCGATATTACACTGCAGCAGGCGATTCCCGATCATGTGGGGCTGGGATCCGGTACTCAGATGGCCTTGGCAGTTGGCACTGCGATCGAGCACCTGTATGGCGGTAGTCGCGACAGCAACTGCATCGCTCAGAGCCTGAAACGTGGTAAACGCTCTGGCATTGGAATCGGCGCCTTCGATCGAGGTGGATTTATTCTCGATTGTGGACGTGGTGAAAACGATGCCATACCGCCGGTTCCGATCAGACTCGAATTTCCATCCTCTTGGCGTATTCTGCTGCTGTTCGATAGTCGTGGGCAGGGTTTGCACGGAAAAGCTGAGGTGGGCGCCTTCTCAGCGTTGCCGGAATTTTCCGAGCAATCCGCTGCGCATCTGTGCCGATTGGCCATGATGCAGGTTGTACCTGGGATCATGGAAACCCAACTTGGCCCATTCTCCAAGGCAATTGGAGAGATCCAGCAGGTGGTCGGAGACCACTTCGCCTCAGCCCAAGGTGGGCGCTTCACTAGTCCGATGGTATCGGCCGCACTGAACTGGATCGCTGAGCAGGGTTACAAAGGCGTTGGTCAGAGCTCCTGGGGACCGACCGGGTTTGTCCTGCTGGAGGGACAAACACAGGCGGATCGGATCGAACGTGAACTCAAACACCGATTCGGTGAACTCTCATCATTTCGCTGTCAACAAGTGGCTGCCCGTAACACGGGTGCGGAGGTGAGGCTGTTACAACAACCAACAAGATTAATCAATCAGAAGCGAGCCCGTTGATGGAAAGACCCTATCTTTTACACATGCTGACTGCAGCAAAGAACCTCAGTCCTTTCGATGTCAACATGGCATACGATGCAGGCTGGACAGCCTGCACGCCCTCTATTGATGTGGCGTTAGAGGAGGTTCGTGATCTGGTTCAGGATGCGATCTTTTCCCGTGGGCCCAAAGGGGTCAAACGCACCGGTATTTTCATCGGTGGACGAGAAGCCCATCTGGCGATGGAGATGATGCAGGTTGCCCGCGAATCCATGGTGCCCCCCTTCGAAGTCTCACTATTTGCCGGCCTGGGTGGAAAGCGCGTTGAGAAAAACAGATGCCGAAGGATTGACCAACAAACGAGTAGTGGTGTTCGGTGGTACTGGCCCGGTTGGTTCAACGGCTGCAATGCTGGCCTCAAGTGCTGGTGCCGATGCAGTGATTGTCAGCCATGAATCCCTTGAAAAAGCTGGAGAGCTGGTTGAATTGTGCAATCAGCACTACAGCGCGACCCTGAGTGCTGCCCAGGCAAGCAATGATGAGATGGTTATCGATCTGATTGGACAAGCCGATGTGGTATTCAATGCGGCCAAAGCCGGCATTCAGGTGCTAAATAAAACCCATCTAAGTAAAGCAGAACGTTTGAAGGTTGCCTGCGATGTGAATGCGGTGCCACCAGAAGGCATAGCGGGGGTAGGGGTTATGGATGATGGTGTGGTGATGAGCGACTTGCCAACCAAACCCCTGGCGATCGGCGCCCTGGCGGTTGGTAATGTCAAGTACCAGACCCAACATCTATTACTGAAACAGATGTTCGAAAAGGACAATCCGGAGTTTCTCGATTTTAACAGTGCGTTTGAGGTGGCACGTGAGTATGTCAGCTGAGCAACAGGGACTTTTGATTCTGGGAAACAGTGGCCGGGCGATGGCGGAGTCCGCTGCACGCGGCGGCTATCAGGTCACTGTACTCGATTGGTTCTGTGATCAGGATACCCTGGCTGTCGCAGATTGCTGGCCGGTCAGTCAAGGTTTCTTGCAGCAGGATCTTGAGATCTTCATTGATGAGATTGTCACCCACATACCCAAGCAGGTCATAGGCCTGGTATTTGGTGCGGGCCTTGAAGCCTCGTCACCCCTGTTAAAGGGTCTAGCCAACCATCTGCCGATCTTCGGCAATGATCCCGATGTGTTCGAGGTTCTGGGTAAACCCAGGCAATTTTTTTCACTACTCAACCGACTGAGGATCCCCTATCCAGAGGTGAGTTTTTTCCCACCTTACCAGGCTGAGGAGAAGAGCTGGTTGATTAAGCGTGCCGGCAGTTGCGGGGGACAGGGTGTGGCCTTTTTTGATGCCCAACATTCGGCAGCGGATTCGAGTTGTTACTACCAGAAGTACATTCCAGGTAAGGTTCTCTCTGTACTGTTCATTGCCGATGGTAAAAGACATCGTGTGATCGGTTATAACCGACTTGGTGTAAATACGGCAAATCCCCCAGCCCCCTTTCTCTACCGTGGTGCAATCGGACAGACCTCCCTGAAGGGAAAGTTGCGCCAGCAGCTCGATTCGATCATTGAAAAACTGGTTTCAGAGTTATCACTGCGGGGTATTAACGGGATCGATTTTGTTTTGAATGAGAGTAGTGCATTGGTGATAGATATCAATCCCAGGCCTCCGGCAACCCTGGAGCTGTATGAACATCTGTTAGCGGATGGTTGGATCAAACACCATCTCGATGCCTGTCGAGCAAAACTACCAGTTGTCCCCATGTTGGGTTCAGCATCGGTCTATGGGCATATGATCGTTTATGCGCCTAAAACATTTCAACTACCGATTGCCATCGATTGGCCTAAGTGGGCTAAGGATCGGCCGGCAGACGGCGCAAGAATCGTCGCGGGACAACCGCTGTGCAGTCTGTTTGCCGAGGCAAGTAGTGCGGACCAAGTGGAACATTTACTTGAGAGTTATCAGGAAGAGATTCTTCATCGAATAGGCATCTCTGCCTATCAAGCAGTACAAACTAGGGGAGTCGTATGAGCCGTCTGAGTATCAATGCGCATACCGCTCCTCTGGTTCAGGCGCTGATCGATGATGCGGCACAATTGCGCCTTGAGGTGAGCCGTCTGGAAAATGGTTGTCAGGTGGTGGATGCCGGAATCAACGTAAAGGGTTGCCTGGAAGCTGGCAGACGCATCGCAGAGATCTGTCTGGGAGGACTGGGCCTTGTCACGTTGAGTGGAAGTGGTCCCGTGGCAGGTTGGCCGCTTTCGGTTCATGTCCACACAACCGATCCAGTCATTGCCTGTCTAGGCAGCCAGTATGCCGGTTGGAGTTTGTCTCACAAAGAAGAGGGACAAAAAGCATTCAATGCCTTAGGTTCCGGTCCAGGTCGAATTCTAGCGCTCAAGGAGCCTCTGTTTGAAGAACTCAACTATCGGGACCGGGCCGATTCGACCTGTCTGGTGTTGGAAGTCGACCGATTTCCACCGCTCCCCCTGTGCGACAAGATCGCTCGAGATTGCGGTGTGGATCCTGACGCCCTGACACTGATTTTGACTCCCACCAGCAGCCTTGCCGGAACGGTGCAGATCGTTGCCCGGGTGCTCGAAGTGGCAATGCACAAGGCACATGAATTAGGTTTCAGTCTGGATTCAATCCACGATGGGATCGGTAGTGCGCCGCTCCCCCGCAGTGCATCACGGGATTACGGTCGTCCATTTGCTGAAGTTTTCAAAGCTTATGAGTATGACTTTTTCAAGATCGACCCGATGCTGTTCAGTCCAGCCAGGGTGATGGTAAGTGTGCTGGACAGCGGCAGCAGCTTTAGCGCAGGTAAGCTGGATGAAAACCTGCTTAAAACCTCTTTTGGTATTGCCCCATGAGCAAACGGATTGCCATATTTACTGATGACCCGGGTTGGCACGGTGCACGCTTAAAGGCGGCATTCGCAGAGCAGGGTTGCCGCAGTGAATTTGTCTCTCTGCAAGATTGTGGTTTTGACCTCGAAAACCATCCGTATGGTGTTTCGATTCCTGGATTCGAATGTTTACCGGATGGTGTTTTCGTGCGGGGAGTGCCCGGCGGTAGCCTGGAACAGGTTGTACTCTATCTGGATATTTTACATGCCCTGAAACACTTGGGCGTTTGTGTCTATAACGATGGCCGTGCCATTGAGCGCAGTGTGGATAAGGGCATGACCAGTTTTTTGCTGAATCGTGCTGGGGTGCCGACACCGGCTACCTGGGTGTTGCAAGATCACCATCAACTCTCGAAGATCATGCTGAGTGAGTTTGAGGCAGGTCATGAATTGGTATTTAAACCGCTGTTTGGTTCCCAGGGTAATGGCCTGCTGAAGATCGCCAATTTCAATGATCTACCCGAGCGGGAATTCTATAACGGCGTCTACTATCTGCAACGCTATATCGATACCGGATCCGATGATGTCAGTGACTGGCGGGTATTTGTCATCAATGGTAAAGCGGTAGCCGCTATGTTACGTCGCGGTCAGGGCTGGATCAGCAATGTGGCGCAGGGTGCCCGCTGCCATGCAGCCGTCTTGGATCAAGAGCTCAAAAGCCTTGCCGAAGCAGCGGTCAGTGCTTTGGATATGAGCTACGCTGGCGTCGATATTCTGCGCGATGGTAAACACCAACCCTATGTTCTGGAAGTCAACAGCATACCCGCCTGGAAAGGGCTGCAGAAGGTTACCCCGGTAGATGTGGCTGAGTTACTGGTTGAGGATTTTCTCGGCTGCTGTTCTCTCGACGCTTACACGGAGGTGGTCTCATGAGCGAGTTCCTGATAGAAGGTGGCAGTTTAACAGAGCAGTTGGAAGCGGCCTACCATCAGGCCTGCCTGAGTGAACTTGATGCACTGAAGCCAGGCAATGTTCACCGCTATGCGGATGGCCATAGAATGACACTGGAAGATTTCACGCAGAGTGCCGAGGTCAGTGCCGGGCCATTGACCGCAACAGACTGTGGACTGGGTGAGCGAATCTATCGTGCTGTTGAGGCAACCCATAATCGTGTCGGTTGTAACACCAATCTCGGTATTCTGATGCTCTGTGCACCGCTTGTACAAGCCATGCTGACGGTAACTGACAAACAGACTGGATTACGCAATCAACTCTGTGAGGTTATCAATCAGGCGAGCAACCAGGATATGCTGTGGCTGTATCGGGCAATCCGTCTGGCATCACCGGCTGGTCTTGGTGAGTCGGAGAAGCATGATGTGAATAATGAGCCAGAAGGCGATCTACTCGAGGTCATGGATCATGCTGCCGAACGGGATATGATCGCGCGTCAGTACGCTTCTGGTTATGCCAATCTGTTTGAGTTTGCGCTGCCTAGATTACGTTATTACGAACAGCGCTGGAATAACAGAGATTGGGTTATTTCCGGACTCTTTATGAGTCTGCTGGCCCGTTATCCGGACAGTCATATCGTACGTAAACACGGACACTACAAAGCAACGGTGGTAACCCTTCATGCCGCAAAGCTTGAAGAGGCGCTTTCGCGCAGCAAAACACCGGAACATTTTCATTTACGTCTGCTTCAGGCAGATCAAGAATTCAAACGCAAAGGTATCAACCCAGGCACCACAGCGGATATGACAGTGGCAACACTGTTC
This sequence comes from Candidatus Thiodiazotropha sp., assembly GCA_037382205.1. Taxonomy (GTDB): domain Bacteria; phylum Pseudomonadota; class Gammaproteobacteria; order Chromatiales; family Chromatiaceae; genus Thiodiazotropha. The sequence goes on along the minus strand of JARRQD010000026.1, from coordinate 14,841 downwards.
CTCTCACACCTGGAGACGATTGCAGCTGTGTTTGATCATCATACGGGGACTTCCCGTGTCCGCGATTCCCGCCCGAAAGAGGTGGGGATACGAAGTTAAATCTCAATAACAAGTAAGGAGAAACTGAATGTCAGTTATCAATAGAACGATGGTCGGTGAATCGCTGGTAGGAGACGGCAACGAAGTTGCTCATATCGATCTCTTGATCGGTCCACGCGGTTCTGCAGCGGAGACTGCTTTCTGTAACGGTCTGGTTAACAACAAAGATGGATTTACCGCACTGCTTGCTGTGGTTGCACCAAACCTGGCCTGCAAACCAAGCACCATGATGTTTAACAAAGTGACCATCAAAGGTGCTAAACAGGCGGTACAAATGTTTGGCCCAGCTCAGCGTGGTGTTGCCATGGCGGTTGCTGATTGTGTTGAAGACGGCACCATTCCAGCTGACGAAGCCGATGATGTATTTATCTGTGTTGGTGTGTTTATCCACTGGGAAGCTGAGGATGACACTAAGATCCAGGACTACAACTATCAGGCGACCAAAGAGTCAATCAAACGTGCAATAACCGGTGAGCCTAAGGCGAGCGATGTGGTTGCTCAAAAAGGCTCTGCATCTCATCCTTTCGCTGCGCACGATTAACGTCTGGAAATGGTATTGCCACATGGATCGTGGCATAGCCTACCAAACATAGAACACTAACCCCACGGATTGGGCAGCTGTCGTATCCGTGGAGATACGTTTTAAAACTTGCCTCATAACAATCTTTACAGTTGATGTGCTTTGGCTGTGGAGGGGGGATTATGCAATGTCTTGAGTGTGGTGACGAGCTGTCAAGGCTTGACAACGACCATCTGCTGCACTGTTGTTCTCTAACACTACATGAGTATGCGCTCAGGCATCATCTGCCACTTGATCTGCTGCTCGATCGCGAGCAGATTAATTGTGAAGATGTGATTGATGACTACAGTTCGCCGCTATGCCAACCCTCAGAAAAGGCCAGGGCTCTGGTCAGGGGGTTGAAATGGAGTGGACTGCTTCAATCTGAAAACGAGTTTACCCTGTTACCAGGGGAGATTCGTCGCTTGGATCTACTCCTATGGGATCTGCAATGGCTTGCTGAATATGGTTTTCAATTTCGTCAGGAGTACCGCTACGCTGAAGCAACTCATCGGGTAGTTTCACTGAATCGCCTTAAAGTGCCCACCAGACTGTTGCAACAGAATGCAGAAGCGCGTCTGTCACCTGTACCACCCCCCGATTTTTTATGGAGTCTGGCCGTGCTGATTGCCCATGTTGGCGAATTACAGGCTGGATATCTATTTTTACAATTTCCCGAACAGAGTTCAGCGGAGACTGTGATGGTCGAATTAGAGCAGCATGGTATCCGTTTCAAACAACTGGATGTTGCCGCTCTGTGTGGTGGTGTGTTACTTAGAACTCTGACTTCATCCGACACTTGGCAACTGCTGAAAATGGTCAAAGCAATGCTCAGTGAAATGCCCGGTGTGCCAGAGAGATTTGAACAGAACACCCCCGAAGTAACCGTTTCAAAAGAGTTGGTTTTCGATTCAGCTCATTTTATTACTGACCACCCGGCCAAGTGTTCCAACCTGCATGGGGGACGATACACACTGCATGTCAAAGTCAGGGATCGGATCGATCCTGTGACCGGTTGTGTGGTGGATTATGGTTATCTCAAGCGGGTGGCAAGCAAACAGATCATCGATAAATTCGATCATCATAACCTCAACTACGCCGTATCCGAACTGGCTTGGCGCTCCAGCACAGAGATGCTGTGCGTCTTCATCTGGGAACAGTTGATCGATTATTTACCGGGACTGGTTGAGTTGGTGCTCTATGAAACAACCCAGTCCTGGTGCAACTACACAGGACCATCACTGGCGGAATTTCAAAAACAGGGTAGTGATCGATTACTTGGACACTTCGTTGATGAACGATTGGGCAACTCTCCCCATCGAAAACTCATTAAACAGAAATCACCGGCACTGGAGGTAATTAAGAATCCGGCGTAACGATTTAGATCAGCCTTAAAAAGTGCAATTTTGGGTTGACCATAGGGGAACATGAGAGTTCTCTCCTTTGCAAACCCCAAAAGCTAGGGATTTAGTTTTTTGCTTGTCTGGTTAATTGTTGACGTCTGGCTGTGGGAGTCAGACAGATAGGCATTCAGGGTTGAACTGTCGATTGTCCCTTGATGAAGTGCCGTGGAGAGTAGGGCGCCTGAACCACCAAGCGCTTCGATTTGTTGCAGATCCCGCTGGTCTCTGATGCCACCGGCGGCATAAAAACGGTGTTTTACAGACAATTGGCGCAACTGTTGCATCCTTGAAGTGTCGGCGCCACCTGCGCTGCCGACATGAGAAAGACTCATGACGATAACGTCCTCAGGCCATAGTTCAGGATGATCCATCAAACCTGCTGGGCCTTTGAAACGGTTATCCACAAAATCGAGTGAGAGCAGGGGAGACGGGAGTGAGGTGATAAGATGAGAAAGCTGCTGAAGCGTGCTGAGAGATTCTGTGCCTATGACAGGGCGGGCGAACGATTGCAGATGTTGCAGATCGTTGAGCCCATTGTCCACCCAAAAATGGTTTTTAGAAAACCTTCGAGACAACTCGCTGATCAGCGCTGTATTGGCGCCATCGCCAGTGATGGCGTCAAGATCAGCAATATAGAGCGTATCGAAGGGATAGAGGCCCAGCAGGGCGGAGATCACCGCCTCTGGTTGGCTCGAACGACACAACGGAGTGGTGCACGGCAGATAGTTATGCCGTTGTCCTCTGATTGCAGTGACGACCATGCCATTCATCAGGTCTATGACTGGTATAAGCTTCATCTAAATGGATAACCGGTTATGCGAGTCTTCGTTTTTGAGTATATTACCGGAGGGGGCATGTTGGACAGCCCAATGCCTCCATCCCTAGCAGAAGAGGGTGGCATGATGTTAATGTCATTGCTATCCGATCTGTTGGAAATCAATGGCATCGAGATATTTGTCACCCGGGATGCCAGGCTGGGCCAGCTCGACCTTCCGGTTGAGTGCCACATGTTACGTGGTATGGGGGAATTTACCGAAACTTGGGTCAACTGTCTGGAGCAGGCCGATGCGGTCTGGCCGATCGCTCCTGAGTTTTCCAATGTGCTGCTTCACATCAGTGAAACAGTGGTCAATCAGGGGAAAGTATTATTAAACAGTCCCCCTTCCGCAGTACACACAACCACCAGCAAATCGAGAACTTCCATGTGTCTCATGCAACAGGGTATCTCGGTGGTACCCACCTATCGTTTCGACGAGGGTGTGCCTGATCACTGCGGCAGTTGGGTGCTGAAACCTGATGATGGGGTAGGCTGTCAGGGGATCAGAGTCTGTCGTGATCGGGATGAGTTGTTTCAACAACTGAGGTCCTTACCGGTTGGAGGAGAGTATGTGGCACAGCCTTTTATTCATGGCACCCCGGCCAGTATCAACATGCTGGTCAGCAAAGGCAAAGCACTGGTAATGAGCGTCAACCACCAACGAATCGCCATGACCGATACTGGTTTTATGCTGCTCGGTTGTGTAGTGAATGGCCAGCTTGAGGATAAAAGCCGCTTTATCAATCTCGGCAAGGCAGTCGCCGCTGCGATTCCCGATTTGTGGGGTATCATAGGGGTCGATATCATCGATACCAAAGAGGGGCTGCAGGTGCTCGAAGTGAACCCCAGGTTGACCACCTCCTACGTAGGGCTTAAAGAGTCGACGGGGGTAAACCCGGCGGCACTGGTATTTGATCTGTTACAGGATAAACAAACCTTGGTAGAAGATATGCTGAATGCATCAGTGGTCGATGTGAATCTGGAGTTTGCCGGTGCAGCATGATGGCATCATAGGCTGGGATTTGGGTGGCGCGCATACCAAAGCGGCGCTGATCAACACACAAGGTCAGGTCGACAGCGTGATGCAGATCGCCTGCCCCCTCTGGCAGGGCTTGCAGTATCTCGAATCGAGCATCGATAAAGTGGTGGGGCAATTCGGTGAGATCAGCCGTTTTAGGCACGCTGTCACCATGACCGGTGAATTGGTGGACCTGTTCCCGGATCGGGCCACAGGTGTCAGCGCGCTGATTGATACCATGTCGCAACGTTTTCCCCGCTCCGATTTGGCTATCTTTGGTGGTGACAATGAGTTCCTTGACAGTCAACAGGGCAAACTGAGCGCCTTACAGGTTGCTTCAGCAAACTGGCTGGCCACCGGCACCTGGGTAGCCAATCGACTCCCGGAAGGGCTTTTGATCGATGTAGGCAGTACGACAACCGACCTGATACCATTTGCAGATAGACAGGTGTTGATCAAGCAGGGATCGGATCATCATCGACTGGTTGAGCAGACTCTGGTCTATACCGGTATCGTACGTACACCATTGATGGCAATTACAGCAAAAGTCCCGTTTGCAGGAGAGTGGGTTGATTTAATGGCCGAGTATTTTGCAACCACTGCGGATATCTATCGCATCACTGGCGATCTACCAGAGGGCGCCGATCTACTGCCCAGTGCCGACAATGGTGCAAAGAACCGAGAGGCGAGCGAAAGACGGCTGGCACGCATGTTGGGGCTGGATGCTGATGCCAGCAATCAAGCCGGTTGGAAAAAAGTCTCAGACTACCTCGCCGAGCAGCAACTTCGCCAGATACAGGATGCTTGTGAACGACTCCTCTCCAAGCCATCACTCTCCAGCAATGCCCCGCTGGTTGGTGCGGGTGTGGGGCGATTTCTGATCAAAACGATCTGTCGTCGCCTGAACCGCCCCTATCTGGGCATAGAATCTCTGTTCCCCTGTGATGAGCAGATCGCTATTAAGGTGGCGGAGTGCGCGCCCGCCGTGGCCGTGGCCAGTCTCGCTCTGGAGGCTGGGAAATGAGTATTCAGGTGATTCCCTTTGCCTATCGGCAGGACAGTGCAGAGCTCTTCGAAGCCATTGCTCATCTGCCCTGGGCTGCATTCCTCGATAGCTGTCACCCCTACACAGAACAGGGTCGTTACGACATCCTATCGGCTGACCCTCAAACGGTGCTGATTACCCGAGGTGAGCACACCCGCATCGTACCGAGTGGCGGTTCGATGCGTCTATCCACCGAAGATCCGTTTCAGTTACTGAGTGAAGCATTAGGGCCTATCCAGCCAGGCGTGGAAGGTCTGCCATTTTGCGGCGGGGCAATTGGCTATTTCGGTTATGACCTGGGGCGTCGTCTGGAGAGACTTCCAACTCTGGCCGAAGATATGGAACAGCTGCCGGAAATGGCGGTTGGTATCTACGATTGGTCGTTGCTGGTCGATCATCAACAGCAACGTAGCTGGCTGGTCGGTCAAAACCCCACTCGGCTGGAGAGATTCCGCCGTATGCTGATGGGTGTAGGAGAACGAGCAAACAAGTCCAGTAATCTGACCCCATATCAGGTACTCGGTGAGGTCTGTTCCAATATGAACCGGCCAGAGTATCTGGACTCCATAGCCAAAATTAAAAGATACATTCTTGATGGGGACTGTTACCAGGTCAATTTCGCACAACGTTTTTCAGTGGCTGCCGAGGGTGATACCTGGCAGGCCTACAAAGGACTCAGGCAACTCAATGCAGCGCCCTTTGCCGCCTACCTGAACACGCCAGATTGTCAGATCATGAGTTCGTCTCCTGAGCGATTTCTTGAACTGCGTAGCGGCCAGGTTGAGACCAAACCGATCAAAGGAACTGCCCCCAGAGGCGAAGATCCCATTGAGGATATGATGCTTGCGGAGATGTTGAAAAACAGCACCAAGGATCAGGCAGAGAACCTGATGATTGTCGATCTGCTACGCAATGATCTGGGCAAAGTTTGCGCCACCGGTAGTGTCACTGTGCCGGAGCTGTTCAAATTGGAGAGCTTTACCCGGGTACACCATCTTGTGAGTAAAGTTTGTGGTGAACTGGCACCTGCTGAAAACGCCCTCTCCCTGTTACGCGCCTGTTTTCCCGGCGGCTCGATAACCGGTGCGCCGAAGTTGCGCGCCATGGAGATTATCGAAGAGTTGGAACCTCAGCGACGAGGGGTCTATTGCGGCTCGATCGGCTATGTCAGTTTCGATGGGGACATGGACACCAATATTGCCATTAGAACGATGGTACATGCTCAGGGTATCACCCGACTCTGGGCGGGTGGCGGTATAGTCGCTGATTCAGACCCAGAAGCTGAGTATCAGGAGACCTACCACAAAGCCTCTGCGTTGCTTGAACTGCTGCAGCGTATGAACCAGATGAATTCCGAATGTGGGTAGTCAAATTCGGCGGCAGTCTGTTCGATGCAGCCAACCTGAAACAGTGGCTGGGGCTTTTCGCCAAACATTCATCCGTGGTTTTGGTGCCTGGCGGTGGTCCTTTTGCGGATCAGGTCAGAGCGGCCCAGGCCCAAATTGGCTTCGATGATATTACCGCACATGCGATGGCGCTGCTCGCCATGGAGCAATACGGCAGAATGCTCTGCGGGCTGCAACCTGGATTAACCCCGGCGGCTGATGCAGAAGCGATTGCCACAGCGCTTGAGAAGGGTGATACACCGGTCTGGATGCCCCTATCGATGGTGCTCTCCGATCCCAGTATCGAACAGAACTGGCAGATTACCTCGGATTCCCTGGCAGTTTGGTTGGCTGAAAAACTCGGGATCGACAAACTGGCGGTCGTAAAATCCGTTAGGATCGAGCGCAACAGACTGACTTCAGAGTGGCTAGTGGCCAATGAGATTGTCGATTGCCAGTTTACCAATTACCTTCGTAGATCCACGCCACAGACTTGGATTCTGGGGCCAACTGAGCATAAAAATCTTGATAAATTGCTGCAGGGAGAGATGGCTGAAGTCAGCGCCAGGTCCGTGAGTGTATAATCGACCCTGAACCTCTCTTCGGCCTGTATCCTGATTGATGCCAAAAAGACCAATAACATAGTTACTATTTTAAATTTAATAATGCTGATAAGTCTATATTATTATTATAATAATTAATAATAAATTCTTGTTCAGGTGGAGATGATCATCCAGGACGAGTAGGTCGATGGTCAAAATAATCCAGTTCAAAATATTTATCCGTCAGCTTGAGAATTTATTGTGTGAATATTGCACGATCATGAAGCATTAGCCGCTACTTATGTGCACGAGATGCACCCTTTTATCACTAAAAAGTGACTGGATCTCAAAAAAATATTTAACCTAAATTCTCTAAATAGACTCTATCCATAAGTATTATAAGAAAATTAAATGTAATTTATTACGCTTGGCATGTGACATGCTCAGTAAAACAGTAGGGCGGTGCTGTACAATCATTGAACAGCTGTATCAGCTTTCTCTAAAGTACTCATTTAATTGAACGATACAATGAGTATCAGACAACCGCTGGCCTTACTCGGATTTGGTTGGGAATCCTCTATCAGGCAGGTCGTCACCATGTAACTGGTGAGTCACTTTACCCATCGCAGAACATAGAGGTCTCTTATGGAATTGTGCGCAGTATTACTCTCATGGATATTCACCCTCTCAGATTTCGAGCCGGTTGAAAACGAGTGCCCTGAAATGCAGATGGTCGCCCATAGCTGGCTTGAAGAGCAGGCTTGCAATGGTCGCTCCTGTAAAGTTTTAGGCTGGTATCCCGGTGAAGGGGATGTGGTCTACCTTGATGATCGTATGGATCTGGAAAACAATCTGTTCCACTCATCCGTTGCGCTCCATGAACTGGTGCACTGGCTACAAGGTAAACAGGGTGCTTTATTGGAAAACTGCCAGCGAAGCATCGATGCCGAGCGTGAAGCCTACAGCATACAGAGCCGCTATATGGTGGCGTATGGCACTTACTATCCTGTTGGTTCCGTGGTTCCAATGCTCAGGTGCGAGGAGAAGGGGGACGCAGCAAACCCCGAGTTTGCAGACTAGTGTCCTATTCCGGTACCTATTACCACACCGTAACAGCGCTTTAGTCATCCAATCTTGCTTGTCTTTTGCCCCGGCTTGGTTGTTGCACAAAGGGTCATGTAGAGCGGCTATGCTCCCCTTTGTGCGCCTAGAATCCGGGACAAAATACAGCGCAATCTTTGGATGATTATTTATTTCCCCGACCCTAACCTTGCGATCATCCTAAAAAGATCAGTTGGATAGCGTGAAGGGTGCGTTTGTGGTGGTGTAGGGCAAGGGTCGCTCCTGCGCATCTATGTGCCCGCGACACTTGTGCATCCCTGCACGGCACGCAACGACGCGGAATATCCTGCTATTCCAATTCAGCCCCTTCTTATGTGTTGCAGATTATGAACACCGCTGTACCTATTCCGGGTGTAGCAGAACCAACCACCCTGCCGTCAACAATCGCTACCATCAAGACTTCATGACCTCAGTAGTATCACGACCTAACATCAGATGATAAGAGATTGGGAGGTATCTGGATTCCGGCCTGCAGTGGAATGACGAAAAATCTGAAATTCATCTTAAGTAAGTGTCAATTGGCTAAGAAGGGGCGTTTACAGCCACTTATTCCCTCATAGCAAAGGATGGATTTGTCGGAAATGACTATGATTAATGGTAGGTTGGATCTATTTTTGCATAAAATAGAATAACTCGGGAGCCTCCGAATCATCCGTCATCCCGGCGAATCAACGGATACGGTGAAATAGGCACTTGGATTGCAGCATTCGCCAGGAAAAAATCTTGGCATCAGCACAAATATTTATAATAGCGGAGCCAGCCTTTGCAAAATCACGCCCAATCATTTGCTGTGAGTGTGAATCCGGGTGAGTTGCACTTCAATTCAGCTCACTTTATTACCTTCAACAACAGCTGTGAAAACCTGCATGGTCACAATTTCCATGTCCGCATTCAGGCCTCTGGCGACAATAACGAAGATGCCTTTGTCATCGATTTCGTGTTGCTCAACCGACTGGCAGCTGAAATCTGTCTTCAATTACACGATAAGATTCTGCTGCCGGGGAAGAGCCAAGAGGTGGATATCACAACGGTGGGGGAACAGATTGAGGTCAGCAGCTACGACAAAAAGTTCTCCTTGCCTTCTGTCAACTGCCTGATACTGCCCATTGCCAATGCCACGGCAGAGATGCTTGCCTGGCATATCATGGAGTCTCTGTTACCCAAGCTGCAACAGTACAATTCGCTGACTCATGTAGAGACTTTGGAGATCGCTGTTGAAGAGGCTGACTGTCAATGGGGTATCTGTAGACGCAACCTAAGCGGCATGATCGCTTAAAACGCAGCAAAGAGCATAAGCCGTGACGCAAAAAATCCTATTTCTCACAGGAAGTCTTGCTGAGAAGCCGCTGTTTCGGGTTCTCCAGGGGATTTCGCCTGAGGCATTCCAGTGGCGCATACACAATCTCGGTATCAAAGTGGCGGCCCTGATGACGGGGGATATGATCCGTCGCCGCCTGACAGATATCGGCGATGCGGAAAAGATTCTGGTGCCCGGGCGTTGTCGGGGGGATTTGCTCGAGTTATCGCAGCACTATGGTGTACCAGTTGAGCGTGGACCCGAAGAGCTGATGGATATCCCCGCATTCTTTGGGCTGGAGGGGAGTAAACCCGACCTGAGCGGTTACGATGTGAATATCTTCTCGGAGATTGTCGATGCCCCCAATATCTCGGTTGATGCCATACTTCAGCGAGCTCGTTCATACGCAGCAGATGGCGCTGATATCATCGATTTGGGCTGCCTGCCTGAAACCCCCTTCCCACATCTGGCGGATGCCGTGAAAGCGCTTAAAGCTGAGGGTTTCCAGGTCAGTGTCGACTCGATGCAAACAGAGGAGTTACTGAGTGGTGGCGAGGCTGGCGCGGACTATCTTTTGAGTCTGACTGAAAACAACCTCTGGGTGGCTGAACGGGTGTCTGCCACACCGGTTTTGATTCCCGCGACAGCAGGAGAATTCGCGTCCCTCGAACGGGCAATGGCTAAGCTGGATCAAATTGGACGGGACTACATCGCCGATCCTATCCTGGATCCGATCCATTTTGGTTTTACCGAATCGATTACCCGCTACCACCAATTGCGTACCAAATACCCCCAGGTTCAAATTATGATGGGGGTCGGTAACATAACTGAATTGACGGAAGCCGATACAAGCGGAGTCAATGCCATACTGATGGGGATTATCTCGGAGCTTCATATCACAAACATTCTCACCACTCAGGTAAGCCCTCACTGCCAAAGTGCGGTAAGGGAGGCCGATCGAGCCAGGCGGATCATGTTTTGGGCACGACAGGAAAACAGGCTGCCCAAACAGGTGGACAGCGGTCTGACCGCTGTGCATGAGATCAAGCCCTTCCCCTATAGTGCAACAGAGATTAGTGAGCTGGCCGCAGAGATACGCGATCCTAACTACCGGATCCAGGTCAGTGATCAGGGTATCCACTGTTACAACCGGGATGGTATGCAGCTCCATTTCGACCCTTTTGATTTCTATCCGGAACTCGGTGTGGAAAATGATGGCGGTCATGCCTTCTATTTAGGGGTAGAGCTGGCTCGCGCCGAGATTGCTCAGCAGCTGGGCAAGCGCTACGTGCAGGATCAACCACTACGCTGGGGCGTCGCACTGCCTGATGTAACAGAGAGTCTCGAACAGCAGCAGGTGCCAGGCACCACCATGAAAAAGCGCAAAAAAACCAGGAACAGATCATGATCCAGGAAGTAATCGTTACTTGCCGCAGCTCAGAAGGCGAAAATCAGATTGCCCCGATGGGCGTGGTCTGGCGGCAGAGTGAAGTCGTTATCGCCCCCTTTAAGCCATCACGTACACTCAACAACATACTCAGCAGCGAATGTGCGGTGATTAACTATTGCGATGATGTTCGGGTATTTGCCGGCTGTCTGACAGGCCGTTATGGTTGGCCGCTGGTTATGGCGGAGCGGGTGGCAGCCCCCAGGTTGGCCAGTGCATTGGCTCATACAGAGGTGCAACTGCTGCGTGTCGAGGAGGATGAGATACGCCCCCGTCTGATCTGTCAGCCTGTCCATCAGGCGACTCACGGCCCTTTTCAAGGATTCAACCGGGCTCAGGCTGCTGTCCTGGAGTTGGCGATTCTGGTCAGTCGTTTAGGCAGGTTGCCTGTGGAGAAGATTAATCAGGAGATCGACTATCTCACCATTGCCATTGAAAAGAGTGCTGGTGAACGTGAAAAAGAGGCGTGGGAGTGGTTGATGGTTAGAGTGACTGAGCATCTCCAAAAACTGTCCAAGGAGGGAGTCGCATGACTAAGATGTTGGCCAGTGTGATGGACCAGAGAGAGTTGGCGCTGGCAATAGAGGCAGAGGTCGATATCATTGATTTGAAGAACCCACCGCAGGGTGCGCTGGGTGCATTGCCGATCGAAACCATCTGTAATCTGGTTGCCCAATGTGCCGGTCGTCGTCCTGTGAGTGCCACAATTGGCGATCTACCATCGAATGCCTCGTTGATGACTCAAGCCATCGAAAAAACCGGGGAAACCGGTGTCGACTATGTCAAAGTGGGATTTTTTAGCCGTGAACAACTGAGTGACTGTTTGCAGGCCATCGGCAACCTTACCGATCGCTATACGATTATTGCTGTGCTGTTTGCCGATCTCCAGTCGCCCATCGAGAGGTTGACTGAGTTTGCCGCAGCCGGATTTAAAGGGGTTATGCTCGATACAGCCGGTAAAGGCGCTGGTGGGCTATTACAGCATATGGACCAACAGCAGTTGAGTGTTTTTATCCGTGAAGCGAAGTCCCTGGACCTACTCACCGGTTTGGCTGGTTCGCTACGCCTCGATGATATTCCACTGTTACTACCCTTGATGCCAGACTATCTCGGTTTTCGTGGGGCACTTTGTGATTTGGGGGAGCGAAGTGCCCCAATGATGCCTCACCAATTGAATGAGATACGCAATGCGCTTGCTACACCGCCTTCAGTAAAAAAGCAAGATAGTTATAAGGAGCTGCCCCATGGGAATTAGATATTGGACAACTGAATCAGAGAGTAGTGCATCAGATAGCTGGGTTGACTCTGTACAGGAAACCCCCGCATTTGTTTTCGACAAAGATCGCTTAAAAACCAACCTTACCAAGCTAGAGCAGATACGTTCTGCGAGTGACTGCCATATTCTCTATTCGATCAAAGCCTGTCCGGTTGAGGGGTTGATGAGAGAGATCAGTGAGGCTGTCGATGGCTTTTCGGTAAGTTCACTGTTCGAAGCCCGCTTAGCCAATGAAGTGACAAACGGCGAATCCAGTCTGCACATTACCACACCAGGCTTTCGTAAAGAGGAGATGTCTGAGATCGGAGAACTCTGCGATACCGTCAGTTTCAATTCATTAAGCCAATTACAGCGCTTACCTTTTCTGATGGCTGGTAAAGCTCGTATTGGTTTGCGTGTCAACCCACAATGTTCGTTTCTTGATGACCCTCGATACGATCCCTGCCGCAAACACTCAAAGCTTGGCGCGCCACTGACTGATGTTGTCAAACACTATGGTGAAGGATCTTTCAGACAATCCAAACTGAGCGGACTGCATCTGCATACCAACTTCGGATCCTCCAGCTTTGCGCCTCTAGAAACAACGGTGAAACATCTGCAAGCACAGCTGCCAAAACTGGTTAAAGAGCTTGAATGGATCAATCTGGGTGGCGGCTATCTTTTTCAGATAGCGGACGATCTGGATAGACTCTATTCAACCATTCAACATATTACGGACGACTGGCAGGCAGAGGTCTACCTGGAACCGGGTAGTGCAGTTGTCGATAACGTGGGCATGCTGGTAACAACTGTGATCGACAGATTCGAAAGTGATGGAAAATCGATTGCCGTACTCGACACCTCCGTCAACCATCTACCAGAAGTGTTTGAATATCAGACACAACCACATCGGCTTGGTGAAGATCAACAGGCTCCCTATGCCATGACCCTGGTGGGCTCGACCTGCCTTAGTGGTGATCGATTTGGTGAGTACCGATTTGATCGCCCTCTGGAGATCAATGATCGGGTTATTTTCGACCATGTGGGCGCCTACAGTCTGGTTAAAGCTACCCGTTTCAATGGTATGAATCTGCCATCGATCTGTTTTCTTCAAGATAACCAAGTGAGTTTGAGCCGAAGCTACGACTACCAGGAGTATCGTCAACAGTGGTGTGAGATCGATACACAACATCAGAAAAAACGCGTCGGTTTGTGATGTGAATCGTTATCAGCCAAAAGATTTCATTGAGACCCAGGAGGGTTTGATCTTTGCTGTGGTTGCAGAGGGTCTGGAGGATCGACGTATCCTCTGTTCACTACGCTATCTGCGCACTGCAACCGGTTTTGAAAAATTCACCACTCAACAAGCAAACGCACTTTTGGCGAGGCAATATCCACAATACCTCTACTACTCAACAGTTCGTGATGTGGAACTGCATGGTGTCGATTGTGATGCGGTTGTTTATCATCATTGTCCCCGACAACGTCTGCAGGATCTTTGCAATCAGAGACCGGATGATCCCATTGAAAATAAATTACGTCAGTTGATTGGACTGTTTGAAGCGAATGGCTTGGAACGCGATCAGATAGGCGTCACCGGCTCATTGCTGATCGGAGCCCAAAAAAGCAGCTCAGATATTGATCTTGTGTTTTATCAGCCGAGTCAATTTCATAAAGCCAGGACATTGATAAAAGCTCTGCTCGCCAAAAAACTGTTGCAACCCTTGGATGAAACTTTATGGCTGGATGCCTACCAGCGACGTAATTGTGATCTCAGCTATGATGAGTATCGATGGCATGAGCAACGCAAGTACAACAAGGCCGCCATAGCACAGACGAAATTTGATATCAGCCTGCTCACACCGGACAGGTGGCAGGATCTTATGCGCTACCGAAAGCAGGGCAGAGTCTATCTAAAAACCACAATTGACAACGATCGCCACAGTTTTGATTATCCTGCCCGTTACAGACTCAATCACCCATCTGTAAATGAGGTTATCAGCTATACTGCAACTTATGCAGGACAAGCAGTAAACGGCGAGCAGGTGGAGATTCAGGGGCAGTTAGAGGTATCGATTGCCGGACATTTACGCATCGTTGTCGGTACCGACAGAGAGGCTACCCATGAGTACATCAAAGCAATACCTGAAGCAAGCCGGATCAGATTCAGATAGCTTAGTTTTGAAATTCTATCTGCTGATGCTGTTAGCAATAACCGTTATCCCTGCAACGTCAGTTGCTGCTCCCCTTGAAAAACTTGTCGTGCTGCCCTTTGAGATCGTCGATAACACCCCCATGCCAGGTGGCCGGGAACGCAATCAGCTAATGCTTGAAAAGCTGACTCAATATATCGGTGACAGGATAGATCGTGCCGGCCTCTATCAGGTGGTTCCGCAAAACCAAGTTAATGATGCGGTAGAAGATGCAGATTTGGGAACTGATATTCGAAACTGTAATCTCTGTGAGTACGATCTTGCCAGGCAGGTTGAGGGTGAAAAAGTCATGCACGGCTGGATTTACAAAATGAGTATATTGATCCTGACCCTGCATATCGAGCTGAAAAATGTGGCCAGTGAAGAGACCCTGATTAAAAAAGCCTATGACTTCAGAGGGGATAATGAGAAAGCCTGGAAACGTGCTGCAAATTATATGGTACGTGATTTAAGTATGATGATGAATAAATGAACATCGAGTATTTTTAGAACTTCAAGCGCTGAGACTTCGTGCAGCTGATGAACCTAAAAAAATCAGTTGACCGCTCCATTCTACTAGCAGCTTACTGATTTTAAAGAAAATAGCTTCGATGGTTATGTCACCTGCTGGGTGAATCACGCTACAACGTGAATGGCACG
>JARRQD010000025.1:18312-23921 GCA_037382205.1 Candidatus Thiodiazotropha sp. | reverse complement strand
CGCCGGAGATGTTTCTCGAGCGGGTAAGTTCAACCACTTCACCAATACTGACGTAGGGACCGACAGTGATCGGATCCCGTATCACGCCACTCTCATATTTCTTTACCTTCTCAACTTCCTGGGCCTGACTGGCGGCATCCATGTTCTTGTGAATGATGCCGATCCCCCCCTCCAGCGCCAGAGCAATGGCAAAACGGGATTCGGTCACTGTGTCCATAGCCGCTGAGACCAATGGAATATTGAGATCGATTTCCCGGGTCAGTTTGGTCCTTAAATCGACGTCCTTGGGCAGTACCTGTGAGTGGGCGGGTACCAGGAGTACATCGTCAAATGTGAGGGCTTCCTCGATTACACGCATAGCATTTTTTCCAGCTGGAGGGATGAAGTAGCCGGGCATTATAGAAGTTGCAGTCTGGCCGGTAAACCGGCAACCGCTTTGTCACAGGACATAACGGCAATCAAAGCGTGATAACCAACAATTAGTCGCACAGACAAGCAGGATATAATTATATATTTTTCAGAGCATTACATAAAAATCATTAAAAAATCGCGTAAAAAGAACCCACGCTGCTTGGGCCCTTTAATTGTGCCCTTAAACAGCCTGATCACTGTTTCAGCTGGGTTTCGCCACCCTTTCCAGGCCTAAAGCCCTATACTCTTTCATGTTTTTAGCCAGTGGTGAGTTATATACTAACCCTCGAGCCTGCTCGAGCAGCTACCAGAAGCTCAATCCTCTACGACTGCAATAGGTCGCCACCCCTAATTCTAAATCCTGCATTCAAATGGTTCAGACGCTATGCTAGGGGTTAGAGACTCAGACAATGAAGTCAGGAAGTGCAGATGCACAAATCAGTGTTTAACCGGAAATTTTTCCGCCTTTTTGCCATTGTCCTGCTGGTCTATTGGGGAGCTGCACAGGGCAATCCTCAGATGACACTGAGAGTAGGTGTGTATAAAAACCCACCTTTGGTGGATACCGACTCAATGGGCAGGCCTGGAGGGCTATTTATTGACATTCTTGAGCATATCGCCCACCAGGAAGGTTGGAAGGTGCGCTATGTTTTGGGCACATGGAGCGACCAACTCTACAGACTCTCTACCGGAAAAATCGATCTTCTGCCCGCAATCGCTATTAGTGAACCCCGAAAACAGCGCTTCCTCTTCTCTGATCAAACCATCATTGCCAACTGGGGGCAGATTTACGTTCCTGAGAATTCGCACATACAAGCGATTCGCGATCTTAACAACAAGCGCATTGCCGCATTGAAGGATGATGTCTATCTGACCTCAGACCAGGGGCTGCAGGAGATCTGCAAATCGTTCAAAGTTGTCTGCCACATCCAGCAATACGCTACCTATGATATGGTAATGCGAGCGGTTGCCAATGGCCGGGCAGACGCTGGCCTGATCAGTCGTCTGTTCGGGATGACTCATGGCCATTTCCATAGCCCTGTGGCCAGTCCGATCATTCTGATACCTCTGGATGTCCGTTTTGCGATATCCCGGCAAAGCCCGAATGCGGATCGTATCAAGCGACGACTCGACTTTCGTCTCTCTATCCAAAAACATGATGAGATGTCGATCTACCATCAGCGACTCCAAACACTCTTCGAACCCCCTCCAGCCCCACCACAACAGTCACCGCTGCTCTACCAGGTCATCTTTGCGATCGGTATTCTGGTCGCTGCGCTGGTATTGATAGCTCAAGTCCTGAGATGGCGAGTCAGAATCAACACCAAGCAGCTCGAGGTAACCGAGGCTCAGTACCATAATTTCTTTGATGGAGTGGCGACGGCGCTCTGTGAGGGGGATAGCTCGAGAGCCCTGACCAAACTCGACCAAATGCTCGACTCGGGGATAGAAGACCTCAGAACCCATCTCGATAATCATCCGGAGCAGTTGCGTGAGATTCTGTTCCAGATTCGAGTGATCAACGCCAACCCGGCAACCTTCAGGTTATTCGGCGTAAACAATCTTAAGGCCTTACAGGAGTGGTTGCCGAAGAGCATCACACCGGAAGTGTTTACCGCCTTCAAAGAGTTCTTAATCGCTTCCAGCGAAAAACAAACCCTGTTCAAGTGTGAAGTGCCAATGCTGATGGCGAACAGACAACTCATGCAGGTGATGATTACTTTCCCTCTCTCAGACTCAATCAAACAGATCCAACATATTCCAGTCACTCTGGTCGATGTCACCCATCTGCGCGAAACCGAAAAGCAACTCTCTCTGGTTGTAAAAGGAGCCTCCTTGGGATTTTGGGACTGGGATCTGATCACAGATCACTTCACCGTCAACCAGCGTTGGTTGGATCTGCTGGGCCTGGAAGCCTCTGCCATGAAACAGCACATTGATGATTGGCAGGAGCGACTTCACCCCAAAGACAGAGAGCGGATCATGCCGGTCATCAATCAACATATCGAAGAGGGTAAGACCTATAAAGTTGAATTTCGCATGAAACATGCGAACGGCCAGTGGATCTGGATCGAGGGCTCTGGTGGCGCGGTTGAGTTCGACCCGATTACCCAACGGCCGATCCGGGCATGCGGAACCCATCAAGAGATCTCAGATCGCAAACGGGCCACAGAGACTCTCAATACACTCATGGAGAGTATGGTGCGAATCTCCGGTGAAGGTTTCTTTGAACATGTGACCAGAGAGCTGTGTCGCTGGTTTGGTGCTGATGGGGCAAATATTGGAGAGATGGCAGGCAGAAACCAGATCAAATCCCTGGCCAATATTATCGATGGCAAGGTAATCGAGGACTACACCTACCGTATCAGTGAAACCCCATGTGACAAGGTCATCAGGCAGGGGGCTACCCTGTTTCCTCAAGGGGTACAGGATCTGTTTCCAAAAGATCAAGGGCTGGTGTTACTCAATATCCAAGGCTTTGCCGGCTCACCAATCCGTGATCGCTACAATGTAGTGATCGGTATTGTTTGGGTGGTCTCCCGAAAACCCCTCTTTATGCCCCCCGACTGGGCTGATGTGATGGATATCATTGCGGCCCGAATCAGTGCTGAAATCGAGCGCATGAGGGCAATGGACAAGCTCGCTTATCAAGCCACCTACGACGCCCTTACCGCCCTGCCCAACAGACGCTTACTGCTAGATCGCCTTAGCCAGGCTCAATCCAGTTGCCGTAGGCACAACCATCGAGGCGCCGTGCTGTTCATGGATCTGGATCATTTTAAAACCATTAATGACTCTCTGGGGCACAATATCGGCGATGAGCTGTTGCAACAGGTCGCCAAACGCCTAAAGAGTGAAATCAGAAGTGAGGATACCGCCTCAAGGCTTGGTGGTGATGAGTTCATCGTGCTGTTTACCGAACTCGACAACAACCCACAGATCGCCGCACAACAAGCCCACCAAGGCGCTGAGAAAATTCAGCAGGCCCTCTCGGCCCCCTACAACATCAGCGACAATGAACTGCATATCACCCCCAGTATCGGTATCGTCATCTTTCCTATGGATCAGGCCAGTGCCGACGACATCCTGAAATTTGCCGATACCGCCATGTATCGGGCGAAAGAGGAGGGGCGCAATGCCATCCGTTTCTTCCTCCCCGGTATGCAGGATGCGGCAGACCAGCAACTCAGGCTGCAAAATGATCTGCGCAATGCATTGATGAATAACGAGCTCTCTATCCACTATCAACCCCAAGTTGATCTGGCGGGCAACCTGGTCAGTGTTGAAGCGCTGTTACGCTGGCACCATCCGAGCCATGGCGAGGTCGAGCCACGTCGCTTCATCAGTGTGGGGATGGCAAGACTGGGGTTAACCCTAAATGTCTGACCCTTGAAATCCATGAGGGCACTCTGGTGGAGAATTTCGAAGAGGCCACCGAAAAAGTCCTGCAACTCAAGAAACTGGGGGTGAGATTCTCCATCGACTGCTTTGGCATAGGCTATGCCTCGATCGCCTATATACGCCGACTACCTGTGGATCAACTTAAAATCGACCGAAGCTTCATCCGCGACATCAGCAGCGACCCAAAAGATGCACAACTCGTACAGACCATCATCACAATGGCACAGAATATGGACATCGAAGTGGTCGCCATCGGTGTTGAGACCGATGCTCAATTGAAATTTCTACGTGACAAAGGCTGCAAGTTATTTCAAGGTTACTACTTCAGCCATCCACTGCCAGTGGATCAATTAGAAACCTATTTGAGCAAAGAGAGCGCTTGAATCAACAATCCCAAACCAATAACAGCGTTAGAGATATCTTTTCCGTTTCCCGCCTGGTACGGGAGACCCGAGCCGTACTGGAAGCCAGTTTCCCGCTCCTCTGGGTCAGCGGAGAGATCTCCAACTTAGCCCAACCTGCCTCCGGCCATATCTACTTCAGCCTCAAAGATGAATCCGCCCAGGTGCGTTGCGCTATGTTTCGCATGAAACGGCAGCGACTGCGCTTTCAGCCCGGGAATGGGCAGCAGGTGTTGATCCGAGCCAAAGTAAGTCTGTATGAGGCGCGGGGCGAGTTTCAGCTGATTGCAGAACATATGGAGCCAGCCGGTGAAGGGGCTCTGCGTGTTGCGTTTGAACAGCTGAAGCAGAAACTGGCGGCCGAAGGTCTGTTCGATGGTGAGCGCAAAAAACAGCTACCCGTCCCGCCGAAGCAGCTCGGCCTGATCACCTCACCGACAGGTGCTGCAGTTCGCGATCTGCTCTCCGTACTGAAGCGACGCTTTCCCGCCCTGCCAGTGATCATCTACCCAGTGCAGGTGCAGGGTGAAGATGCAACAAGGCAGATCGTGCAGATGCTCAAGCTGGCTGAGCAACGCCAGGAGTGCGATCTGTTGATCCTAAGCCGTGGCGGCGGCTCTATAGAAGACCTGCAGGCGTTTAACGAAGAGCAAGTCGCCAGAGCAATCGATCGTTGCACCATCCCAGTGGTCACCGGTATTGGCCATGAAATCGATTTCACCATCGCCGATTTTGTCGCAGACAGGCGGGCCCCTACCCCATCGGCTGCTGCAGAACTGGTAACCCCAGACCAACTTGAGTGGCAACAAAGATTGCGCACCATGACGAAACGGTTGCAGCAATTTCAGCAACAACGATTGCAACAACTGGAGCAACAATGCACGGCCCTGATCAAGCGTCTGCACCTGCAGCATCCGAAACAGCGCTTGCAGCAACAGGCGCAACGTCTGGATGACGTTTCGGATCGCCTGTCACGACAGTTTCATTTCAGCCTATTACAGAGAAATCAGCGACTTGAGCGGCTTCATACCCGACTAGCCAGACAGACGCCAGAGCAGCGACTGAAGCGATTCATTCAGCTGATCACCAACTTGGAGCAACGCCTCTATCGGGCTGTAAAACAACGACTCGAACAGGATCGCAACCGATTCACTCAGCTGGGCAGAGATCTTCACAACCTGAGTCCACTCAATACATTGGGGCGTGGCTATGCAATTGTCTGCAAATCGGCTGATGGTGCAGTCATCACAGATTCAGCAGACGTTGAGCCAGGCGAGCAGATAGAGACCAGACTCCACAAAGGCAAGCTTGTCTGTCAGGTTATCAGCAAGCAATCATAACCCTCAGCGCTAGCACAATCACTCAGTGGAAAGCGCAATCGCTTGCGTAGTTTAC
>JARRQD010000025.1:0-18235 GCA_037382205.1 Candidatus Thiodiazotropha sp. | reverse complement strand
TCGTGGGTTACAGCAATGGCGACTATTTTTTTCTTAAGATCAGAACCGTTAAGGCGAGGGCGCCAAACAAGGCATAATAGATCGCCTCATTTCTATCCACACCGAAAAACAGCGCCCCATAGCCTCCGATTGCGGCACCCATGCCTCCAAACGCCAATCCGCGCATCACTCGACAGAGAGTGCAATTGCTGAAATTCTGCTGACCGGCCATTAATTTACCAACCGTTTGACACAATCAAGATAGGCCAGCTCGTCAGGCATCCTGTTCTCGACCTGGGCCTCCCAAAGGCTTCGGCCCAGACACTCCATCAGCTGATGCTCGGCCTCATGTGACTCCCCTTTCCGCTGACAAAGTTGTCGATATAAACGGGTAATCCCCAGAGGTCGATCCGTAGAGACCTGCTCGATCAAAGTCAGATGCATGGCCATGTGCAGAAAGGGGTTCGTCTCGCCATCCTCCGGTAGATAGTCTCGATCGATTCCCTGCTGCTTGTTATTCAGCAGCCTGTGGTACTCAGGGTGTTGCTGTATGACAGTGGCAACCATCTCTTCAAGGGGTTGCAGAGATTCCCCTGCAGAGTACTTTCGCCAGGCCTCGAAAAAGACCAGGCGAAGCTGATTCCGATCGTTACTAATCATCAGCTTTCATCACTCAAGGCTGAGTGGCTTTGTTGGCAAACTTCTGCAGAGTAGCGGTCACTTTCTTACGCACCTTCTCCCGGTCTTTGATAGCAAACCGCTCAAACAAGCTATTGGGATTATTGTAGCTTAACCAGACCTTGGCCTGCTGGTCCTCCCAGATCAGTGCTTTCAGAGGCAAATCGATACCAGTTCGTTGATCGCTGGTCATTAGCGCTGTACCTACTTTAGGGCTACCAAAGATAATCAGCAGGGTGGGATTTAGGCTTTGTCCGACCTGTTTTGCTCCTGCTGCATGGTCGATTTTACTGAATACCTTCAGTTCAGCCGCTTCCACCGCAGCCACAAACCGCTCTGCCGTCTCCTCAACACTGAACTGACTGGGCATGGTCACCAGTCCATCATCCGCCTGCGCTAGGCCGACAGAAATAAACAGACTCACCAGCAGGATCTTTATCATTTTCATCTCAGGCTCCTTGGTTAGTTGAATAACCGTCTCTATTCCGTCTTCTCTTTATACTCGCATAGATCTTCGATCACACAGCTGCCACATCTGGGTTTACGAGCGACACAAGTATACCGCCCATGCAGAATAAGCCAGTGGTGGGCATCTTGTAGAAATTTCTCCGGAGTGAATCGCAACAGCTTCTTTTCCACCTCCAACGGGGTCTTACCCGGTGCTATCCGGGTTCGGTTCGACACCCTAAAAATATGGGTATCCACCGCCATGGTCGGTTGACCAAACGCAGTATTCAATACCACATTGGCAGTTTTTCGCCCTACGCCTGGCAGAGCTTCGAGCGCCTTACGCTGCTGCGGAACTTGGCCCTCGTGACTCTCCAGCAGAATACGACAGGTCTCGATAATATTCTTCGCTTTATTGTTGTACAGACCAATGGTCTTGATATATCGCTTCAACCCATCAAGCCCCAGAGCGTAGATCTTCTGTGGCGTATTGGCCACCGCAAAGAGTTTGTCGGTAGCCTTGTTTACCCCCTTATCGGTGGCTTGAGCCGAGAGGATTACCGCCACAAGGAGTTCGAAAGGATTTTGGTAATTGAGTTCCGTGGTGGGATTGGGATTGGCCGCTTGAAGTCGCTCGAAGATGGCCTGGCGTTTTTCTCTATTCATGAAGCCTGATTGGACAGCTGTAGGATCCGCAACATTCTAGATCAAAACAGGCCAGTGAAGCGAACCCATATAAACCCTGTTTATGAGAGGATAGCGATTTCCTTGGGATTTTCATATACTGGTGCGGCTGTCTCACAAGCCTATTCAGAGCCACCCACCGTCTGCGCAGCAACTGGGCCAAAAGCCTAAGACTCAATAGAGTTGTAAACCAATGGAATAACTAGAGATGGATAATCACCATGACCAGAAAACATGATGGCGCCTCACGTACAAACAATCAAAAACTTCTCAACTGGGTCGATAAGATCGCACAGCTTTGCGATCCGCAACAGATCTACTGGTGTGACGGCTCACAGGAAGAGTATGACCGATTGTGCAATGAGATGGTGAAAGACGGAACCTTTATCCGGCTTAATCCGGAAAAACGCCCCAACAGTTATCTGACCCGCTCCCACCCAAGTGATGTGGCCCGCGTCGAGGAGCGTACCTATATCTGCTCAGAAAAAGAAGAGGATGCCGGCCCAACCAACAACTGGATGGATCCGAAGAAAATGAAAACGATCCTCAATGGATTGTTCAAGGGCTGCATGCAGGGAAGAACCTTGTATGTGATCCCATTCAGCATGGGACCACTCGGCTCCCATATCGCCCATGTCGGCGTAGAGATCACTGACTCGCCGTATGTCGTAGTCAATCAACGCCTGATGACACGGATGGGGCAAAAAGTCCTCGATGTTCTCGGAGACGACGGTGATTTTGTACCCTGCGTGCACTCCGTTGGGGCTCCTCTGGCGCCGGGAGAAGCGGATCTACCCTGGCCCTGTGCCGCCAACATCGAAGACAAATACATCACCCATTTTCCCGAATCGCGTGAGATCTGGTCGTTTGGCAGTGGTTACGGTGGCAACGCCCTGTTAGGCAAGAAGTGTTTTGCACTACGCATCGCCTCAGTCATGGGTCGGGATGAGGGCTGGCTTGCCGAGCACATGTTGATCATGGGTGTTGAAACCCCGGAGAAGAAAAAGTTCTATGTGGCAGCGGCTTTCCCCAGTGCCTGCGGAAAAACCAATTTCGCTATGCTCAAATCGCCCAAAGGATTTGATGACTGGAAGGTCACGACCATCGGCGATGACATAGCCTGGATCAAACCCAACCCTGAGGACGGGAAGTTTTACGCCATCAACCCCGAGTATGGATTGTTTGGTGTCGCACCGGGTACCAACGAGTCATCCAATGCCAATGCAATTGCCGCGCTCAGAGAGAACTGCATCTTCACCAACTGCGCGCTCACCGATGACGGCGACATCTGGTGGGAGGGATTAACCGATGATCCCCCGGAACATCTGATCGATTGGCAGGGTGAAGACTGGGTGATTGGTTGTGGTCGCCCCGCAGCCCATCCGAACGCACGTTTTACCGCACCGGCCTCAGCCTGCCCCTCGATCGATCCGCAGTGGGAAAACCCCGAAGGGGTTCCGATCACCGCATTTCTGTTTGGTGGACGGGTCAGTCACAACTTTCCATTGGTGTTTCAGAGCTACAACTGGGAGCATGGCGTCTATATGGCGGCGACCATGGGCTCAGAAGCAACAGCCGCCTCCATCAATCAGGCCTCCGTGCGGCGGGATCCAATGGCGATGTTGCCATTCTGTGGCTACAACATGGCGGATTATCTGAAGCACTGGCTGCGTATCGGCCGTAAAAATGTTGCCACCCCCCCGGCCATATTCCGTGTCAACTGGTTTCGCAAAGATGAACATGGTCGATTTATCTGGCCAGGGTTCAGCGAAAACATGCGGGTGCTCAAGTGGGTGATTGATCGATGCAACGGTAGAGGTCATGCGATAGAAAGCCCTTTGGGCTGGGTACCTTCTCATACTGCCATCAATTGGGAGGGGCTCGATTTCCATAAATCAGACTTTTTTCAACTCATGAACATCGATCGGGAGGTTGCCCGTCATGAAACCATCGATCAAGAGGAGCTGTTCACTCGCTTTGGCGACCACCTGCCGAGAGAGATGGAGCTAGAGCGGGAACTGCAACTGGCACGTTTATACCACTCCCCAAAACATTGGGACTTATCGGCAACCTGCGACAAGTTGGAAATTTGAATTGATGCGGCTAAAGGGGTCATGCATCCTAGTGTGGTGTCCTATACTAGTTACCGATCACTATTAATCCATCTCCCCTCGATTGTTTTTCAGAGCTGGAGTAGGCTGTGATTATGCAACCGCTTTCGAACAACGCATTCAGTATCCGGCGCCTCAATCCGTTCAATGGCTTGCTCCAGGTCTATCAGATCGACAGCGCCCGGGCACTCAGTGCCAATGGTCGAACCTGGGAGATTCAGGTGTTGAGCGAAGCCCCTCAAGGGTTGTGGGCAAATACCCCACTGGGGACACAACAATATTTCACCTTTGGACTCTGGTCGAAAAACGCTGGTCTCAAACAGGTGCCTGTCAATCCACTTTTTGACATTCGCACCATGATTACCGCCAGTGACAGACTCATTGAGAACCTAGAAGCTGAACTGCCATACCTACCCTTTCCGATGACCGACTGTTATGAGTGTTGGTTACTGGATGAAGCCAATCAGTCCCCGCTGGCCCTACTACAAAGCTGCCGTACAGAAGATGAGATAGGGTTGAGCCGCAAAACAGCCAAATGGTTCGCCGCCGAGCAGGATGATTGTCGCTTTGTTTCAGCTCATTTGACTCAACGGGGCCTCCCGAACAATGATGGATTCAACCCCAGAGTACACGCGTCAGTACTCGAGGCCGAGGTGCAACACAGAGCAGGATCGCAACCCAACACCGGTTGGTTCTTTCGAAGCTCTGAGAATGAAATGATGAGCTTTGACAAACAGCAGTTGCATGAACTCAGCTTTCCCACCTTGCCATTGGCTGAATCGGGATACGATGCGGAAAACCATACATTGATTGAAGAGTATATAACCTGGAAATCACCGCAACTGTTAATGCTGCCCTATTTGAGTAGCGACAGCAGACAAAGACTGGAACAATTGGCCATCAAACAGGCGGAGCAGATAGACCGTTATTGGACACTCTATCCGGAAATACACAATAAAGACCTGTTGAAAAGAGCACGGGTTGAGGCAAGAATCCGCTCAGCAGGCCAAAGTTATTGAATTGGAGCCGATCATTCCGACTAGTGTAGTGTCCTATATGAAGCGTGCATTTAGAAAGCCACTCAAGCCGCGAGTGCAAGGCGCAGCCCGCCGGGAATGGCCGTTCCCTTTCCAAGGGCGGCAACGCCGCAATCGTGGCTTGAGTGGCTTGCCGCAGGGCGAGGCAAGGGATTCAAGCTCAATTTCATAATAGGCCTCGTCTAAATGTATGATTTATATAGGACACTAGATCCTGAACAGCATGAACTATCTGAACCAAAATGAACAACGCACCATGCAGGATGGCGGTCTGGCAGTCCTACTGGTCAATTTAGGCACCCCGGACGCCCCCACCACCAGCGCAGTTCGCCGTTATCTGGCGGAATTCCTCAGTGACCCCAGAATTGTTGCAATTCCGAAGTTCATCTGGCAGATCATTTTGCACGGCATCATCCTGCGGATCAGACCCAAGCGCTCCGCCAAGGCCTACGCCTCGATCTGGACAGAGGCGGGATCGCCGTTGCTGGTCATTTCAAAACAGCAACGTGATGCAATAGAACAGGCGATTGGCTCAAGCGTTAAAGGTAAAGTCAAGGTTGTATTGGCCATGCGCTATGGCAACCCATCGATACCCGACACCCTGAAACAACTCCGCGAACAGAACATCCAAAGACTGCTGGTATTACCGCTCTACCCCCAATACTCGGCCACTACTACCGCTTCGATCTTCGACGCCGTCACCACAGAACTGCAACATTGGCGCTGGATACCTGAGATCAGGTTCATTCAACGTTACCATCATGAAGCGGACTATATCGATGCACTGAGCAGTCAAATCGCCGAGTATCGTAAGACCAATGGCGCGGCGGAGAAACTGCTCTTTTCATTCCATGGCATACCCAAAGATTACCACGAAGCAGGCGATCCCTATCCGGATCAGTGCCAAGCCACAGCCAAAGCGGTGGTCGACAGACTGGGCCTGAGCGATGAGCAATGGCAACTGGCCTTTCAATCCCGTTTCGGCGCCCAGGAGTGGGTCAAACCCTATACCGATGAGACCCTCAAACAGTGGGCGGCAGAAGGTATCAACAGTGTACAGGTGGTATGCCCTGCCTTTGCAACCGACTGCCTGGAAACCCTAGAAGAAATTGGGGTTGAGAACAGAGATTATTTTCTCGAGGCTGGTGGCGAAACCTATAGCTACATCCCCGCCTTGAATGACCAAACCAAACATATCGAGATGTTTGCCAAACTGATTCAACGACATATCCAAGGCTGGCCCGAGGCCAAGTCACTGACTTCTCGTAGCGATTAACCCATGCTTGGGTTAACCGTATTACCTCGAAAAAAAGGACACTATTCTATTGAAACTCTCAGTCGATAACGCGATCAAAGTTACACAAACCCTGCCGCTAGCCATCTACTGACATCTGACGTTTCGACCGATCAAACAGGGCCTCTTTTTCCTTATCACTATTCATTTATCAGGATCATATAACCCTATGAGTGCAACGCCTCGTCCTGTGGATATCAAAGTCCACCAACAGAGCCGCTTTCTGGACATCGCCTTCGATGATGGCGCCCATTTTGCCCTGCCCTGCGAATACCTTCGGGTCTACTCCCCCTCAGCAGAGACCCGTGGACACAGCCCGGCCACAGCAAAGCTGGAGAAAGGTAAAGAGCTGGTCTCGATCACCCAGGTTGAACCAGTAGGTCAATATGCCGTAAAGATCCACTTTGACGACGGGCACAATTCCGGGCTCTACGATTGGCAATATCTCTATAACCTGGGGAAGCATCAGGATGAGCTTTGGCAAGCCTATCTGGACAAACTCGAAGCCGTGGGTTATCAGCGTCAACAACCAGAACTGATACCCCGCGAGGGAGGAGCCTAAGTAGCCTGATGTCATCCGATCACCCATGCTTCGCGCTCGACGCAAGACTGGCCGCAGATTGCCATACACTTGCAGAACTGGAGCTGAGCCAGTTACTCTTGATGAACAATGCTCTACTGCCCTGGTTCATTCTGGTACCCAGAGTCAGCTGTGACGAACTGCACCAGCTCACCAGCGACCAATTAATGGCACTGTTTAAGGAGATCAGTCTGATCTCGGTTTTTATCAAAAGCCACAACCCGGTGGATAAGCTCAACACAGCGGCGATTGGCAATATCGTACGCCAACTGCATATCCATATCGTCGGACGTCAAACGACAGATCCCTGGTGGCCCGGCACGGTCTGGGGCACCTCGCAGCGGCGGGCTTACAATCAAAATGAACTGAACAGCATCAGACATAAGCTGAGTATGGCGCTGCCGAACAGTGTCCCTATCAGACAGCCCATCGCGAAGGCCTGATTCAACCTAAAAGATCAGTTGGACAGCGTGAAAGGTGCGTTTGTGGTAGGCGCAACGCCGCCATGTGCCGCCACAAGCGTGCCATTCATGCTGTAGCGTGATTCACCCAGTAGGTGACCATAACCATCGAAGCTATTTTCTTCAAAATCAGAAACCTGATATTAGAATGGAGCGGTCAACTGATTTTTTTAGGTTCAATGTATTTCTGCAACGTGTAGCGCACCAAACCCTGTTGCATAACCCACCAGACAGACAAACGACACAATCCAATGGATTCATGATCTAGCTCAACCAAGCCCGATGATATTGATCCACATAGAACAATGATATTGTCTACACTATCTATGTACTTCGGAAACGTCCACGAGCGTCTCCATCACACAACCTCTGAAAACAAATTGCTGTGAAAATAAACCATGGGGGCATAGGGGTTAATGGAAGAGTCACTGCAGCGGTTACTCGAAGCTGAAAACCGAGCACAACAGATCCATCGCAAGGCCGATGAGCAGCGAGAGCGTATCATCCAGGAATCATTGCAGGAGGCTAAAACCAAAGAGCAACATTTCGAAGCTCGCATCCCTGAGCTGCACAGCGGCTTCATGGAAAAGGCGGAGAGCCGTGCCGATCAAACCATCGCTGAATTGAAAAAACGTTTCGATGAACGGCATGCCCAGCTGCGAGAATACGCCGAGGCGAGAGAAGAAGACGCACTGAATGCCGCCTTTGCCGTACTGATCGACCCGAACGCCGATGAGGACTGAGCCCAGCCGATGAACTCACAACGGGATCAGGCCTACCTCAAGACCCGCGTCAGCATCTTTGCCTCCAGACTGCAGTCGAGTGAGGATATCCGCATATTGAAGCAGATGTCCTTGCATCAACTTGGGGAGCGTTTCGATCTGCTGCCGATCTTTGAGCAGGAGATTGAAACCCGCCAAAAAAGTGGCCTGGTAGAGCATCAGCTACTACAGCAACTGATGAATGAGCTGAAAGTACTACTCAGGCCGCTGAGTGGCCGCTCCCGTGGCCTGATCCTCTACTGGCCTCGCAAATATGAACTCTACAATCTGAAAACCCTGATTCAGGGCAAATGGAATGACCTGGGGATACAGGAGATTCGCCACAATCTCTACGCCCTGCCGGAAAACATCAGACTACCCCATGAAGCACTGCTGCAGGCTGAAAATGTCCAGGAGATGCTGCGCCAGCTTGAACGCGGCCCCTATTCCCAGATTGCCAGTCAGGCACGCAACATCTACGAAGAGCAACACGAGAACTTCTCGTTAGGCGCCGCCATCGACCGGCTCTACTATACCGGCATGTTGGCCCAGGCCAATATCACAGACTGCAGTGACAAGCGTGGCCTGAAAAAGGCCATCGGATGCATGGTGGATCGGCAGAACATCCTCTGGTTGATGCGCTACCGATTGGTCTACCAGTTTGCACCCAGTGAGGTTTACTACCTTTTGATCCCTTATGGTGGACAGATTCAGCGGGATAAGCTGATGGCGCTGGCCAATGTGGATGGACTGGACAACATCGTCGATCAACTGCCAGAGCCTTTTCACAGCCTGTTGGCCGGCAGCGCCCATACCACCGATGTCAGACAGCGACTTGAATACTGGGTCTCCGATGAGTTGCGCAAACTGATGTTGAGCAGTCAGGACGGTGTGGTCGCAGCACTCTGCTATCTGATCAGTAGAGACATCGACATCTGGCGTCTGTATGGCATCATTCAAGGCAAGCTATTGGGAATGTCGGCCGAGTTGCTGGATGAAGCGATCTCCGGCGCCAGAGGCGCCTCATCTTCCGAGGAGGCGGCATGATCCACCAGCCTGTAACAGGTAGGGCGTGTTTGAATAGGCCGTCATTCCGGCGAATCGCTGAATCTATCTGTTCGGTTATCCTGAATCCCGGCATTCACCGGGATGACGAAAAGTATCGTAATCAGCGGTTTCTTAGGGGGATTGACCATGTTTAGCCCCCTACCGATGAAACAGATCAGTATCAAAATACTCAGTGAGGATCTGCCTGGCGCCTCGGTGATCCTGGCCGGTCTCAATAACTTCAGCCCCGATAGCCGCCCCTATGCTGAAACCATGCTGAGCGAAATTCCTGGGCAGAGTTTTCGTGAACTGTTCAACCAGGCAAAGAGCCGGCTGGACAAGATCAGCGCCCTGGTGGACTACCCCCCTGCCCCTTTTTCAGGTGAAGTCACAATCATTACTCAAACTGAGCTGGAGGCGGCAAACCAGTGGCTGGGTGAGGCCTGGGAGACCTGTTCTGAATTTGAAGAGCGGCAACGACAGCTTACCGAAGAGTCGCGCAATATCGACCAGCTGGAGACCAGCCTGGCCAATTTCAGCAATCTGGAGGTAGACCTGGGGCAGTTACAACAGGATCAACCCTTCCTGGATACCAGCATCGGCATGGTATCCAGTAAACGGGTAGATCAACTCAAGGATGCTCTTGGTCTCGATGGCTACCTGCTCTTCAGCTTCATGCAGAGTGAAAAAGAGAGCCATGTTCTGATCATCGGAGAGAAACGAAGCGAGCATTCAAAACTGAAATCGGTGCTCGACACCGCAGGCTTTCGCCCGTTGGAAATCCCCCCGGAGCTGCATACCCAACCGGAAACCGCCAAGAGTCAGCTGGCTGAGCGCCGTACCGCAGTCGAACAGAAGTCGCAGCAGCTCAAACAAGAGATCGACGCCTGGCGTACCAATGGCGTAGAGGGGCTGGACAGAACGGCCCATACCCTGCATTTGGCCGCCCCCTACGTAGCGCTTGGCGAAGCGGCGCGTAAAAGCGGCAAACTGGCCCGCCTGCAGGGCTGGGTACCGGCCGAGGATATGCAGCAAGTAGAGCGCACCCTGCAACAGAAACTACCCAACCCCTTTGTTCTGGAGAGTCGCGCCCCATTCCCGGAAGAGCGTCCCATCGTACCCACCGTGATGCGCCATAATCGACTGCTCAAACCCTTCTCCTCCCTAGTGATGCAGTATGGGGTGCCCCGCTATGGGGAGGTCAATCCAACCCATCTATTCGCCCTCACCTACATCCTGATGTTCGGCATGATGTTTGGTGATGTGGGGCATGGTGCGGTGATTCTCGGCGCGGCGCTGTTGTTTCGCCATAAGCTGGGGAGCTACACACCGTTTGGCATTGCCGCCGGGGTCTCATCGATGGTCTTCGGCGTCTTATATGGCAGCATCTTCGGCTTCGAGCACCTGTTCCACCCACTGTGGATCGCACCGCTCACCGCCCCCCTCTACATGCTCACGGTAGCCCTTCTGTGGGGAATCGGTTTTATCGTCATCTCCTCCCTCTTGAACATCATCAACCACCTGGTTCAGGGCGATCGATTGGGGGCACTGTTCGGCGACAACGGCCTGCTCTCACTACTGCTCTACACGGGTATGCTTGGCGCTGGCTACAGCCTCTACGCGAATGGCTCAGTGGGTGGATTCTGGGCCACCCTGGCGATCCTGACCTTGGTCGGCATCTTCGCCCACAAACTGATCGAGCAAGAGGCCTCCATTGGCGAACGCATCCTGGTCGCCTTCATCGAGACCTTTGAGACCATCACCGGTTACGCCTCCAACACCCTCTCATTCCTGCGTGTCGCCGCGTTCAGTCTGAACCATGTGGCGTTAGCGATTGCGATCTTCACCCTGGCCGGCATGATGGGCGACACCGGCCACTGGATCACCGTAGTGCTGGGCAATGTTTTTATCCTGGTCCTGGAGGGGCTGATTGTCGCCATCCAGGTCCTGCGTTTGGAATTTTATGAGGGTTTCTCCCGCTTCTATGCTGGAGACGGCAAAGCCTTCAAACCCCTGACACTCTCCTGAATCCGTGGTTTTGGGAGGGTAGAGATGAGTGAACTGAAAAACAGTAAGAGGAGCAGACTATGTACTGGCTTATCGCGGTAATGACACTCGGCATCGTTGGCCTGATCGCCACCGGCATCGTCATGGAGATGCAGCCGGCTAAAGTCACCAAACCCTGGTTCAAGCCCACCATCGCCATGAATCTGGTGGTCTTTGTATGCGCTCAGGCGGCCCTGATCTTTCTCGGCGCCCAGGATGTGATGGCGGCCGTGGAGCCGGCGGTTGAAGCCAGCGGCGAGATCTCCATCGGGCTTGGCCTGGGCATCATCGGCGTGGGTATCCCCACCGCATTGAGCACCATCGGCGCCGGCATCGCGGTGGGGCCGATCGGCGCCGCCTCGCTGGCGGTTCTGGCGGAAAAACCAGAGATCTTCGGCAGAACCCTGATCTACCTGGGACTGGCCGAAGGCATCGCCATCTACGGTCTGGTCATGAGTATCCTGCTGCTCGACAAGATCTGAGACCATGTCAGAGAACAACAGCCACAGCGTCCGCAACATCTTTGTTGGCAGCCACACCCTGGGTGACGGCTTTCGCCTGATCGGCTTCGAGACCCTGACCGATCCCGACACAGCGGCACTGGAAGCGCTCCTCGCTATGCTATTGCAGCAAAAACAGCGGGCCCTGCTGATCATCGAGCAATCTGTGAATCAGCTCAACTCGAAACTGCTGCAGCAGATCCGCAGCGAAGGGGGACGCATCGTACTTTCTGAAGTCCCCTCCTTGCAGGATTCGGACAACTTTCAATCTGAGCTGGACGAAACCTTGAAACAGCTCACCGGCGGTTAACCAGGAGATCACGAGTGAACCAGGTCGAAGCCCTCGAAAAAGCAATCTTAGATCGCGCCGAACAGATGGCCGCGGAGTGTCATAGTCGCGCCGATGCGGGACGCAAGAATATCCTCAGGGAGGCCAGCGAAAAACTTCAACTGCGGGAAGAGAAGGAGACCCTGCTGGCCAAATCCCAGGCCGACCGGGCCTATCTGCGCAAAGTCCAGGCGGATGAGCTGAAACTGCAGAGCAATATGGATCACATGCGCTGGAACCTGGTGCAGGTGGTGGTGGAACGCCTGAAACAGACGATGGCCGATTTCTGTCAGGATGAAGCGCGCTATTTCGAACTGCTGCAAGCACTGCTGAAGCAGGCCGCCGCACAGATCGACGCGGAACAACTGCAAGTCATGGTCAACCCAGAAGATCTGCACCGACTGAAGCCTCAATGGGCTCAACTGACCGACAAATTAATGGCCGGCAAGCGCTTTCAACTGCTGGATAAAACCCTCAACACAGTAGGCGGATGCCTGGTCACCACAACCGACCACCGGGTGCAGATCGACCACACCTTCGAAGGTCGTCTGAGCCGTCTTGAGCGCAAAGTTCACCAAGCCCTGGTCGAACGGCTGCTGCCCCCCATCGGTGACGGACAGGCACACTAATCATGAACACAACTTCCAATAAAAAAGGCAAGATCAAAGATATCAACGGCCCCATCGTCACCATTGAGTTGCCTGGGGTACAGAATGGCGAACAAGTGCGCATTGGCAGCATGGGACTCTACGGCGAGGTGATCTCACTGGAGGGCCGTCAGGCATTGGCACAGATCTATGAATCCACCGAGATGGTGCGCCCAGGAGAGCCGGTGGAAGGCCTCGGACACCCCCTATCGGTGGAACTGGGCCCTGGCCTGATCGGCGGCATCTTCGACGGTGTACAGCGCCCACTGGAGGCGATGTTTCTCACCGCTGGCGATCAGATTCCAAGGGGGCTCAGCCCACTGCCACTCGAGCGGGACAAGGCCTGGCATTTCACCCCCTCTGAAAACCTGGAACCAAACATGCCGATCATCGGTGGTGCCGTGATCGGCAAGGTGCAAGAGACAGAGACCGTTGAACACCGGATTCTGGTGCCGCCCAACATCTCCGGCAAACTGATCGAACTGGCCCCGGAGGCGGACTACCATCTGGAAGAGAGCATCGGCCAGGTCAGGGATGAGCAGGGCGAGATCCACCACCTGAAACTCTACCATCGCTGGCCGGTACGACGCCCCCGCCCCTACCAGAGTCGGGACAACGGCATCGAACCCCTGATCACCGGACAACGCATCCTCGACACCTTCTTCCCTCTGCTGAAAGGGAGCAAGTGCGCCGTACCCGGCCCGTTTGGCGCCGGTAAGACCGTAGTACAACACCAGGTGGCCCGCTGGGCCAACGCAGACATTGTCATCTATGTGGGTTGTGGCGAGCGCGGCAACGAGCTGGTGGATGTGCTCGACAGCTTTCCCAAACTCAAAGACCCCTACACCGGTCGGCCGCTGATGGACAGAACCCTGCTCATCGCCAACACCTCCAACATGCCGGTGGTGGCCCGTGAGGCCTCTATCTACGTCGGCATCACCATCGCCGAATACTACCGTGATCAGGGTTACGACGTGGTCATGCTCGCCGACTCCACCAGCCGCTGGGCCGAAGCGCTGCGCGAGGTCTCCGGCCGCCTCGGCCAGATGCCGGTTGAAGAGGGTTATCCCGCCTATCTTGCCTCCCGTCTAGCCGCCTTCTACGAGCGAGCCGGACGAGTTGAAACCATGGACAGCGGCAAGGGCTCGGTCACCCTGATCGGCGCGGTCTCCCCCCCTGGCGGCGACTTCTCCGAACCGGTCACCAGCCACACCAAAGAGATCATCCAGACCTTCTGGGCACTGTCCAAAGAGCTCGCCGACGCCCGCCACTATCCGGCCATCGACTGGGTCGACAGCTTCTCAGCCGATGTGGGAACCGCTGCCGAGTGGTGGCATGAGAACATCGACCGAGGCTGGGAGAAACGCCGCGCCCAGGCATTGGGCATGCTGGCCCGCGACGCGGAACTCTCCCGCATCGTCAACCTGGTAGGCCCGGAAGCCCTCTCCTCCGCGCAACGCTGGGTGTTAGAAGGCGCCGCCCTGATCAAAGAGGGCGTACTGCAACAGAGCGCCCTCGATCCGGTGGACACCTTCTCCTCACCGGAGAAGCAGTTCATGCTGCTCGACCTGATCCTCTCGGTCTACGATGCGGGGGCCGAGCTGATCGAACTCGGCGTTCCGGTACAGGAGCTTTCAGAGATGCCGATCCTGGCCCGCCTGAGGCGCTGCAAAGAGCTCTACGACTCCAACCAGACCGATCTACTGAAAGCCTTCCGGGAAGAAGCCCTGAACGACTTCAAGGAGATCCATTCTGAATACGCGCAACGAGGAGAACAGCCAGCATGAGTGCCAAGGAGTATCGAACCGCCTCCTCCGCCCGTGGCGGCCTGCTGACCGTCGCCAACGTCCCCAACATCGCCTTCGGCGACCGGGTGCACATCCGCGACCAACAGGGCAACACCCGCAACGGCCAAGTGATCCGCAGCTCCGATGAAGAGGTGCTGATTCAGGTCTTCGAGGGCACCTCCGAACTCGACCTGGAGAGTACCTGGGTACGCTTTCTCGACGAGCCGGTGGAGATCACCCTCTCACCGGAGATCCTCGGCCGAATCTTCAACGGCCTGGGAGAGCCGAGAGACTATCGTCCACCGATCGTCTCCAACCTGCGCCGCAGCATCAGCGCCGCCGCCTTCAACCCAGCGGCCCGCACCTACCCCAGAGAGTTCATCCAGACCGGCATCTCCACCATCGATGGACTCAACTCCCTGGTAAGAGGCCAGAAGCTGCCGATCTTCTCCGCCTCCGGCCTGCCCCACAACCGTCTCGCCGCCCAGATCGTGCGCCAGGCCAAACTGCCCGACGACGACAGCCGCTTCTCGGTGGTCTTCGCCGCGATGGGGGTCTCCTACGCGGATGCCCGCTTCTTCCAAGAGGAGTTCGCCTCCTCCGGAGTCTTGGGCAACGTCGTGATGTTCGTCAACATGGCCGACGATCCCCCGGTGGAGCGACTCACCCTGCCCCGCATGGCCCTCACCGCCGCCGAATACCTGGCCTTCGATCTCGACCGCCACGTACTGGTGGTCATGACCGACATGACCCACTACGCAGAAGCCCTGCGCGAGGTGGCCACCGCCAAGGGAGACGTGCCCGCAAGAAAGGGCTATCCCGGATACCTCTACTCCGATCTGGCGGAGATCTACGAACGTTCTGGCCGCATCAAGGATCGCCATGGCTCGATCACCCTAGTGCCGGTACTAAGCATGCCCAGCGATGACATCACCCATCCGATACCCGACCTCACCGGCTACATCACCGAAGGACAGATCGTACTCAGCCGAGAGCTGCACAACCAAGGCATCTACCCACCAGTACACATCTCGCCTTCCCTATCACGACTGATGAAAGACGGCATCGGCAAAGACTTCACACGAGAAGACCACCCCCACGTCTCCAACCAGCTCTACGCCCTCTACGCCAGAGCCCTGGAGACCCGCAACCTGGCCTCCATCATCGGCGCCGATGAACTCTCGACCCGAGACCGGCGTTACCTGGAGTTCGCCGACGCCTTTGAAAACCGCTTCGTTCGTCAGAGAGAAGAAGAAGACCGCAGTATTGAAGAGACACTCAACCTGGCCTGGGATCTGCTCTCCAGCTTCCCACCCCAGGCACTGACCCGGGTCAACGAAACCGAAATCGCCAAATACCATCGGCAGCGCGCATGACCGGAAAACGCATCAAGGCCGCTCCGACCAAAAACACCCTGTTGCAGTTGAAGCGACAGCTCAACTTTCTGCAACAGGGCCATAGCCTGCTGGAGCGGAAACGAGAATTACTCACCCGGCTGGTCTATCAGCGGATCAGTGAATATCGGCAAGTCAGAGACCAAGCCCACCAAGCGGTGAAGACCGCCTACCACTGGTTAAGTCTGCTGCAGATGCGCATGGGCAGCCGGGCGATCAACCAGACAGTACTCGGTGTTCAGCAAGTGCTGGAGCTAAAGATCCTCCCCCGTAGAAATCTAGGGGTGGAGTTTCCATCGGTGAATGGTGAAGTGAAACCACTCAACCCAGTAGGATTACTCGGCACCGATCCCAGTTTTGATGAGACCCGGAAACACTTTGCCGAAGCCTCC
This sequence comes from Candidatus Thiodiazotropha sp., assembly GCA_037382205.1. GTDB lineage: Bacteria > Pseudomonadota > Gammaproteobacteria > Chromatiales > Chromatiaceae > Thiodiazotropha. The sequence continues at coordinate 2,062 of JARRQD010000025.1, read as the reverse complement.
CTGCTGCTGGCCAAGATGGGCGAAGTCTCGATGAGCCTGAATCGACTGATCGCCGAACAGCGCAAAGCGCAAAAGCGAGTAAACGCGCTACGCTATAACATCATTCCCCAATATAAAGAGACGATAAAGTTTATCGAGAATGCCCTGGAAGAAGAGGAGCGCAATGCCCTGTTTCAAGTGAAGGTATTGAGGGATCAGAAGCGTATTTGAATCAATTTACCCTAGAGATAACCCAGTCTCTGCATAAATCCTGCACTTAAATTCCTTCAATTTGTTCTGAGAGGCATGATGACGCCGGGCAACGCCAGAACGTGGATCGACACTGCGTTGGGTAGCTGGAACCACGTATTGCCACTTCGAACATAGAGAGCCTGATGATCAAAATCCAAATCTAAAACTCTAAGCCTGACACTCTCGATCAATCGAAGACCAGAACCATATTGCAAACAGGCAATCAGCCAGCGTTGACCTTGCAGTTTGTTCAAAATCTGCGGCACCTCTTCACGAGTCAATACAACTGGCAGCCGTTTTGGTGCTTTGGCACGAACAATACCATTAATCTCATTCAATGGCTGTTCTAAAACATGGCGCTTCTACTGTAGTTCCGCACCCGTATCGTATTGATAACTTGTTGTAAGAATGGTGATTTTTGACTGTTATCTCCCATGTTTTTTCTCTTTTTGTTAGATTTATTGAAATAAATTTTTTAGTTCACATGTGATGTCAAATTAATAAATATCTGGATAGAAGGCAGCTTGCGCGAATTTAACACACCATAATATTCAATTGTATGTCTCGAAGAACAAGCGGTGCAAATGGCCTGCTATCCTGCAGAAATTGTAGGATAGTTGGAAGGTGTCACCCTGAAGTGGGTGATTGGTCAGGATATAAGGCAATGTGCCTTAGAATATATGTTAAGGCTCTACAAGAATGAAGATCGGAGAAGATAATCCAATGGTTGGAAATGAAGCAATGGCTTCAGTTCTTCTCTTGTACTATAAAATTGTTCTGGGTGGCGGTATATCTAATGATGAGACGGTCTATTTGAACCCAGAAAAATTCAACGGCTTTGACTTTCTTGCAGTTGAAGTAGAAGAAAGCTACAAAACAGATATTGATGAAACATTGATCTGACAGGGAGCAGTTATTTACCTGCTTTGTGATTTGAACGACCAAATATCTGAGTACGAAGAAGACTATTTAAGTCACGAAATCACTCAGAGGGTTTTGCATGCAAACAAAGATGGTAAATTGTCTTCTATACCAAGAAGCAGAAAAGCTTGTTAGCCTAGTCTCAACATCCGAAAAATCTCTCTACTACAAGGTATATCATGAATTGCGGGACACCATCTATAGAAAATATGTACTGGGTACATTTGGCAGGTTGGTTCAGGAAAGTAAGCCTTAACAAGGGATTGCACCGGAATCGCTCGCTGCACTCGCTCCTCCGGTGAACCCGACGTTAACTTTAAAGGGACCTCATGGAAATTGAGCTAGAAAAGACTGATGACGAAATCAAAGTTCTAGAATATGTCATTCGAAATCAATCATTTAATGAAGGTGGTGAAAAAATAACATCAATCAGCTTTCAAGCGAGGATAGACACCCCAAATTTAACAGAGGATGATAGTGTTCATGGTTCATTTTCTTACTATGACAAGGATGGAAAATTTCTTGGAGTGAATGCGGACTCGGTTTGGGCGGGTGATTTTATGTCTTATAAACCATACCCAGTCTCCTTTGAGCTAAATCTTCCTCAAGATACTCAGTTAGTTAAATGCCAATTAGTCACCAAGTTGCATAATAAAAGTATATGGGACTACGGGTGGAAAATATTTGCGGTTCTAGTGTATGTGCTTCTTATAAGCGCAATTGTCAGTTTATGGGTGTAAAAGTTAACAAGGCGCTGCTACGGATAATTTGCTCGCTGTCGCTCCCAAATTTCCGCAGAGCGTGACGTTATGAGTCGTGAAACCATGAAAGGTTACCAGATTAGGAATGGTGAACAGAGAGATCAGGAATGGCTTTATGATCTTTACTGTAAAACAATGAAACCATGTAT
>JARRQD010000024.1:0-21475 GCA_037382205.1 Candidatus Thiodiazotropha sp. | reverse complement strand
CTTGGAAATGGCTGATCCCTTTCCAAGGGCTGCAACGCCGCAATCGCGGCTTGAGTGGCTTCCCGCAGGGCGAGGCTAGGGATTTAAGCTCAATTTCATGATAGGCCTCGTCTAAATGTATGGTTTATAGAGGACACTACACGAGTGCGTAGAACGACTGAAAGTCGGGCTGCAGGGTAAGCGCTACGAATAAATCAGTTACACGTTATTTCCCTGGATCCCGTCATTCACCGGGATGATGTACTTTTGTAAAAGCATCTCTTTCTGGAGGGGCACAAATTAGCCGTTCTCTCCTTCTGAGCAGTGATATTAATCAATCAGCAGGTTTTTTGTGCTTTTTCCTACTATTTGAGTAACTTTTAATTGGCAGGGCTGGAAATAGCCCCATTTATAGATTAACTACATTAGATAATCCTGATATACTCCTGAGCTTTTTTGCCGCCCCCCCGAGAGAAATTCGATGTTTCAACTAACCTGCCCAGGAAAACAGTGTGTAAAAAATGACGTGCTGTCTGGCCTGACTGTGGCCCTAGCCCTTGTCCCAGAAGCGGTGGCATTTGCCTTTGTCGCAGGCGTTACCCCCCTGACAGGGCTCTATGCGGCCTTTATGATGGGCCTTATCACAGCGGTCATTGGTGGTCGTCCCGGCATGATCTCTGGTGCGACCGGTGCGATGGCGGTGGTTATGGTCGCCTTGGTAGCGGAGCATGGCGTGGAGTATCTGTTTGCTGCTGTGCTGCTTGCCGGTGTGTTTCAGATTGGCGCCGGTATACTTCGGCTTGGCAAGTTTATCCGTTTGGTGCCTCACCCGGTGATGCTGGGCTTTGTTAACGGATTGGCAATCGTTATTTTTCTTGCCCAGCTAAAACAGTTCCAAGCGGCTGATTTAGATGGAAATATGGTTTGGCTCTCAGGGACATCGCTGTGGGTCATGTTAGGCTTGATCGGCTTAACAATGGCGATTATTCATTTCCTTCCCAAGCTGACCTCTGCCATTCCTGCATCGCTGGTAGCCATAGTAACCATCACGCTGCTGGTCATCCTGTTCGACCTGGATGCACGCACAGTGCAGGATGTACTGCGTGATCTTTCCGGCGACCCTAGCGCTACCATTGCAGGGGGGCTACCCAGTTTCCACATCCCAATGGTTCCACTCTCCCTAGAGACGCTGCACATTATACTGCCCTATGCTGTCATTCTTGCCGGTGTCGGTCTGATCGAGTCTCTTTTGACCATGAGTTTGATCGACGAACTCACCGAATCACGCGGCCAGGGTAATCGGGAATGCATAGGCCAGGGCATTGGTAATACTGTAAATGGCCTGTTCGGCGGTATGGGGGGCTGCGCCATGATTGGTCAGAGTATGATCAACATAAATTCCGGAGGACGAGGACGGCTCTCCGGCATCGCCGCCGCGCTCTTTCTATTGCTGTTTGTCCTGGTGGGCTCAAGCCTGATCGAACAGATCCCGGTTGCCGCCCTGGTCGGCGTCATGTTTATTGTTGTCTTGGGCACCTTCGAATGGGCCAGCTTTCGCCTGCTAGGACGGATACCGCTTGCAGACACCTTTGTCGGCATTCTGGTCGCTGTCGTCACAGTACTGACAGATCTTGCGATTGCTGTTGTGGTCGGCGTGATTGTTTCTGCCCTGGTATTTGCATGGCAGCATGCCAAACAAATGGTCGCTAAAATCCACGTCGATGAGTACGGCATAAAATACTATCACCTCAGCGGTCCACTATTTTTTGGCTCTGTACAGAATTTTGCGGATCTGTTCGACCCGAAGAACGACCCACAAGAGGTGATTGTTGATTTTGCGAATGCTCGGGTTTTCGACCATTCCGGACTTGAAGCCATCGACAGTCTCGCAGAGCGCTATATGCGCGAGCAGAAAACACTGCACATCCGCCACCTGAGCCAGGAGTGTCAGAATCTGCTGGTAAAAGCTGGGGATCTTGTGGAAGTCAATATGATGGAAGATCCTGTCTATCGAGTCGCAGATGACCGTCTCGGATGAGTGACGCCTTGGAATAGCTGGCTATTGCGCGCCGTGCAGGGATGCACAAGTGTCGCGGGCACATGGATGTGCAGGAGCGACCCTTGCCCTGCACCACCACAAGCGCACCCTTCACGCGGTACAACTGATCTTTTTAGGTTGAACAGATCAGATTAACTTAGAGCGCGCCAAGGATGGCATATGTTTCGATAATTCAATCACTTATACAGATTCTACAAACATAGCATAAATCAACTACTATTGTTTATAATCAGCATCGATTTAATCACAGAAGCTGGCGGGTTCAACACCTGTGATAAAATCATACCAGCTCAGCCCTTTTCGATTGCTGGCTAATTAACAGACTTTTGCGAACGACGAACAACATTCTGAACAGTTGATGGCCCACACGGTACAGAGAGCTAATAAAAACCGTATTATGCAACTTGCCCGACAAACTCTATTTGTCCTGATATTCGTTGTTTGCGATTTTTTTAAGCCGGTTCTCGCCGATTCATTATTGGTTGGCATTTTTCCCAGACGAGATGCCTCCGTCACCTCAAAACTTTTCCGCCCGCTTACCCAGTATTTGCAGAAACACCTAAACCAGCCGGTAAGGTTAGAGCTTTCACCTACTTTTGATGTTTTCCTGAAACGCCTAAAAGAGAGGCGATACGACCTGGTACACCTCAATCAATTTGAATATATCAACGCTCATGATGAGTTGAACTATCATGTCATCGCACAAAATGAAGAGTTTGGGGAACGCACCATACGAGGTGCAATTTATGTTAGGATTACATTGTACCAACGTACCTGTTAAGACAGTCGGGCATTATGGGTGGTGACTACAAAGAGATTTTCGCCTCTAACCCTCCAAATGCTGTATTGGCGACCTATCAAAAGCAGGCGGATGCCGGTGGTGCTGGCGAGGTCGTTTGGAGACTGCCATTGGTGAAAGACAAAATTGATGTCAGCAAATTGAAAACACTTGTCGTCAGCAAACCGCTACCCCATCTGCCCTGGGCTGTTAAAGAAGAGATGGACGAAGAACTCAAAAAAACAATTACTCATCTGCTTGTTGATTTAAAAAACAGCGTAGAAGGTAAAAAGGCACTCAAAGCGGCGCGCTTAAGCGCCATCAATCCTGCCACAGATGCAGAGTATGACTCCCACCGTATAATCGTTGATTTTGTCTATGCCAAGTGATCCTAATAGAGAGAGCACGAAAACTGTAAATCCAACATTCAGCAGTAGAATACGCCTTAAATTTTTGAGTTGGATTAGTATCATACTCATTATTACTCTTGGTGGTGCAACACTCTACATCTATAACACACAGCAGACACACCTTGAGTACAGCCTTAGAAACAAAGCATATGCCATTGGACAATTCATCGCTTTAATCAGTCCTGATGCCATCTATAGCTATGACGTCACGACACTCGACAGTTTTGTACAACAGATTTCCAATGAAATCGACGTACGCTATGCGCAAATCATAACAACCGAAAACATACCGATCACAACCTACCTACCAGAAGGTATCGATGCGAATGAAATTGCTAACTGGGTTGAAAAGAATCCTGGCCAAGTGCTCTACCAGAGTACCCAGGAAAACAATTCAATCACGCTAAAATTTCCTATCAATGACGGAGATATCGCACTCGGTTGGCTAATAATCGGCCTGGACACCAGCAGAATCGAATATATAACCCAAACAGCCACTGCCTTTTTAATCGAGATCTATACGCTCATTGTGGTTATTTTAGGCGGTATCATTTTTATCGTTTTTAAACTTCAGATATTAAACCCCGTTAATGCCTTAACCACAGGCGCCAAACGCATCGCTGATGGCAAATTCGATCAGGATGTTCCAATTCTTTCCAACGACGAACTTGGACGTCTGGCTCATAGTTTCAACACAATGCAGCATGAAATCAAAAGCGACAGAGAGATACTCATTGGGTTTAATAAGCAACTTGAAAAAGAAATCGAGTTGAATCGTAAAACTTCAGGAGAGTTAAAAAAGCTCTCTATGGCAGATCACTGATACCAGCGGTTTGATTGAATATGTCAATCCTAAATTTACCGATCTTAGTGGATTTTCACCAGAGGAAGTCATTGGCGTCAAGGAGAAGCGTCTTGGCTCGGACGTGGAAGACAGCACCATTGCTGATGGCATCTGGAAAACCATACAACAGGGAGAAACTTGGAAAGGAGAATTTCAGACGAAAAGAAAAGATGGAACTTCCTACTGGGAATACGCAGTGATTGCCCCGATACGTGACGACAATAACAAGACAACTCACTATCTCACTGTCAAGGAAGATATAACACAGAGAAAAGTTACTGAAGAAAAGCTAGTTGAACAAGCCACTCACGACCAACTCACCAAACTACCAAACAGATTTTTAGCCTTTGATCGTCTTGAGCAACTTATCCAACACGCGAAAAGAAATAAATCGTATGTAGCTGTGATCTATATTGATCTTGATAACTTCAAAAATGTCAATGATTCATTAGGCCACTCTTTTGGAGATGAATTATTAATTGTATTATCCAATCGAATTAGCGACCAACTAAGGACACAAGATACCTTGGCGAGACTTGGAGGAGATGAGTTTTTAGCCCTGATCCCTGATCTTTTTGATCTGTCGACTGACCTTGAAAAAGTAGTGGCTCGGCTCATCGAGACAACCGATTCTCCTATTGTACTTCACAATCATGAGCTTAATATAACCTCTAGTTTAGGAATAGCGGTATACCCAAATGACGGAGCCACAGTAAGCAGCTTAATGAAGAATGCCGACATTGCAATGTATGACGCGAAGCATGCTGGCAGAAATACATTTCGTTTTTTCACAGAACGCTTAAACAAAGCAGTTAATGAAATAATAACCCTTGAAAGTGAACTCAGTATAGCGCTAGAGCTCAATGAGCTTTACCCTGTTTACCAACCTATATTCAATTTAAAAGACGGCAAGCTAGCCGGTGCAGAAGTCCTATTACGTTGGGTTAGCAATAACCTAGGAATGATAGAGCCCTCGGAATTTATACCAGTCGCAGAAAAATCCGGGATGATCCGAGGTATAACAGACTGGTTATTCGAAACCATACTCCATGATGCACAATTATGGGACGATAAACCCGATAACTTTTTTCTTTCAGTAAATATTACGAAGAACTACTTTAGCGATAAATCTTTCACTAAGACAATATCGAGTATACAACAACAAGCCGACCTCGCAGGCATCAGGTTATGTTTAGAGATCACTGAGAAGGTATTGATTGATGACAAGGATAATGCGCTTAACACATTGCTAGACTTAAAAGCTCTCGGCATAGAGACAGCGATCGATGATTTTGGCACTGGATTATCACCACTCTCTACTATTAGAAATTTCCCCTTAAATCACTTAAAAATTGATCGATCAATCATTGAAGATTTGCCTATGAAACCAGACGCTAAAGCACTGTCTGAAGTCATTTCCGTAATAAGCAAAAAATTCGGCATATCGATCATCGCCGAAGGGGTAGAATCCGAAGATCAAGCGAACTTTTTACGTTCACTGGATATTCAGCTTGCTCAGGGTTTTCTTTTTTCAAAACCCTTGAAACTCACAGACTTCAGTGACTATTTACTCAATATTCGCAGATCTGAATTAACATCCTAATTATTCACACATCAATCCATTGGGGTTTGATCTGAAAACTTTAGCGGTGGTTTGCAATTTCAGGTTGACATCAACTGCTACACAGCAGTATGGCAATCTCTCCACGCTACCTCTTCAACCTAAAAAAGATCAGTTGGACAGCGTGATAGGTAACCATAACCATCGAAGCGTTTTTTATCATAATCAAACACCTGCGATTAGAATGGAGCGGTCAACTGATTTTTTTAGGTTCAATAAGACAAAGTGACTATAGGTGAAAAAACCAGCCTCAGTAAAGCGTACAATTTAATTGGAGTTGCCGTACAACTTCGAGCACTTTACCAATTGATCGAATGATTATTAGTCAGGCTGATAGTTCAATGTATCCACCAGATCTATCATGAACTCCATCTCTTCGTCGTTCATGTTGTCCCATGCTTCAAATCCCATTGAATCTAGCACACCAGCTCCCTTTTGACTGGCTGTCATTGTTAAAAGGTGTTGATTCAACAAATCACGATACTCTTGCAGTTTCGGGCCTACGAGAAGCGTGTGATGCATAACATTAATTTGACTGCGTGCCAGTATTCTCAGTTGCTGTTTTGTCAATTTTGAGAGTGAAAGGTAGGCTTCAACAAGGAAGAAACCAACATCCGCATTCTGCTTGATTAAGGCTTTAGCAACCAAAGGATAGCTACCCAATATGAGCCGCTGTTGATCGGGATTTGACAACTCTGCAGGCTCAAGCATGATGTCACAAATCAAATTCACATCAGGATCTTCAGATTGAGCGATCTTGGTGTCTGCATCGAGGTCTTCAATTTGCTGGGCATGGAATGACTCACAAACGGCTATTATTGCCTCATCTGCAGAGCGTCTCGGTCGAGCTACAGCTACAAAACCCTTATCACGCACAAGTTTAGAGGCATCAAATGGATTCGCATAGATTAGATCGACCTCATCCCCATCAATAGCATCCCGTTGCTGATGAAAACTATCATAGAGCTCGAGGTGGATTGGTAACTGTAGACTTTTCTGTAGCCAAGTGTTGAATATATACCAACCGCCAATATGATCTGGTGTGAAATCAGGACTTACTGTCATTTTATAAGACATAATACATCCCACTAAAAGAGAGTTGGGTACAGTTCAGTACACTCTTCAATCTTACGTCTTGCTGGTTTTCTCCTGACGGAAGTGAAGCCGGTTATTCTACCTTTTCGTATATTTGGTATCACTACAGCCAGCACCCAGTAATACCCACCATCTTTACGAAGATTTTTCACATATCCATGCCATTTTTCCCCTTTTTCGATAGTATCCCACAGCCCTTTAAAGGCGACTGCAGGCATATCAGGGTGGCGTAAAATATAGTGTGGTTGTCCAACAAGTTCCTGTTCTTTATAACCTGACATTTCGATGAATGACTGGTTTACATGTGTAATGATTCCTTTAGCATCCGTTCTTGAGACAATAAGTCGACCATCCTGAAAAGGTGTCTCTTTATCTGTTATTAGTACTTTTCGTCTACTACCATCATTGAAGATAAGAATTTTTTCTATATAGTCCCCATCAATATCTTCAGGTTCCATATCTCGCATATTACAAAGCCTCTTAATAAAAAAGAGATGTACATATGTAGTTATTTTTTATTGTAATTAACTGCAAATTCTACTATCTGCAGTAGCATCCCTTCTACTGCCGTCGTATAGAAGCATAAAGTATTCTCAGATTACTTTATTGATTGCTTCTGCTGCTCTCTTGATATCTAGGAATACCAAACCAAGTTTAGCTGAGGATTTAGCCTGCACAGATACTACAGCCTCTTCACCAGCATGGGTCATTACAACATATCCATCACTTCCCTTAATTAACACCATTTCCAAACTACCACGGGTCAATTCAGAAGCTGTTCTGTCACCTAATGAAAGCATTGCTGCACTCATGGCGCCGACACGGTCTTCATCAAGATTCGCCGGCAATAGAGAGGCCATAATGAGACCATCTGTAGATATCACGGCTGACGCTTCAATGTCAGCTGAACTACCATTAAGATCACTCAGAATGGAAGCAAGCATATCTTCGCGCATTGTTATCTCCTGTTTTATTTAATGTAAAATATTTGATCCAGTTTCATTCTTTGTACGCACTCGCCAGATTGTCAAACAGAGTGCGGCTCATGCCTGTAATTTTCAAAAACTTTTCCAACTCCTCAGCTAATCTGGACGATTCATAAGATTGCTGCATTACCATTAAAGTAAAACCCAATATAGCATTAACAGCAGAGACCGCTTCTACAAATCGTTTTTGATCATCAATGATGATCGTTCCTAACATTGCAATAAGCCGCGTAGAGACAAGAGCCATAGCACCAGCCATAAATTCAACCGGCAATTTCGCTTTGACATGTACATCACCAACACGATACATCGCTCTTACATAATCCACATCAAACGGGCCACTAAAAACAGTTTCAAGCCATTTAATATGGGTTTCTTTTAATGAATCAACCCGATCTTTAAGAAATGGCTCTGCTTTTGGTATATCAAGTAGAACGGCGTAAAAGTCTTCTGTCACATCTGCCATATTAGGCTTTACCCTCTCGTAGAGCCCCTGCAGTGTCTCTTCCATCTGTTCAGTAACACCGGAAAACTGCTTGGCGTACCGCATCAGTTGTTCATAATCAATATCAACCATTGTCTGATTTATCTCTTATGTTGAACGTTTCTGAATATCGCAATAACAAAACCCAAATCAGGTCTCTGAATGAGGGTTGATTAAGTGTAGGTCTACCTTGAATAATCAAGACAAAGCGCTGTTTTCCGATATAAATAGGCCAGAACCCCAATTGACTGTTTCCGGCCGCATCAGACAGCGCCCATGCCTGAACATCAATTGATAGATTATTCTTTAACAACAACCTATGACGATCATACAAGGAGCCTAAATCTGCACTGACAGCCGACAGAGCCTCAGCGGCTTCGTGTGGAAAATTACTCGTACTTAGGTAAAAGCCCTGATCATCAGCAAGTAGCGCCTTCTTTTCAATGGATACTTTTGCCAATATGCTGGGCAGTACAACTTCGAGCGAACCATCTGGAACAGCTAACTGATTTCTAGTGCCAGATAAGAGTGACATCTCTTGTAATCGCTTGACTAAAGCCATGGTATCCGCTTTAGACTCTCCACTCCAATGAGTGATTCTTGATATATCTGATAGAGGGAGGGAGCTATCACTCATGATACCAATCAATATACGACGTGCTGGCTCATCATGAGTAGAACTGACCGCATAATAGGCGCCAGCAGGCGTTGGTTCCAGATATATTCCATTTTTCAGAGTGAGATTCATACTATTCAGTTACAGTTGGATCAATTGTGTAGAGTAGTGATTGCACGAGCATGGACATATCTTCTTTCTCTCTGGCGTCGACCTCCATTATTGGTAGAACCGGCCAACCCATTGATGAGACCTCACGATGATAGTCATCGATCTGAGGTCGTGACTTCTCATCCATTCTAGTAATTCCGATGGAAACAGCTGTACGATGAATAAAACCCTTGAAAGCATCCAGGAAAAAATACAAATCCTGGAAAGGCTCTTTTCGCGAATTGTCGATTAACAGAACGAGACCAAGCCCCCCCTGAGTGAGCACTTCCCACATAAAATTGAAGCGTTCCTGTCCTGGTGTTCCATACAGATGAACCCGCTCTGAACCGTTTAACTTCATCAGACCATAATCCATCGCTACAGTAGTTTGCTGCTTTAGTTCCTTTGTCATATCAGAGGCCAGCTCGTCTGTCGTGATTGGTTTAATATCCGATAGCACACTAATCGCTGTCGTTTTACCCGCACCTACAGGTCCAGTGAAAATTATTTTATATTCTGCCATCGGTTCTCCAATACAACATGGAAATGTTAAACTGCTTGTAAGCGCCTTAAGATTCGCCTCAGTATCCCTGGATTCGCTGATTTCTCAGTTGCCTTCTTGACAGGATCACCATGCTTACGGTAACCACTATGATATTGAATCAAGCCCAATGCATGACAGGCGCTAAAAAAGGCATACACATAACTTATTTCAATATTCAGTATCTCTATTGTCTCAGCTAGGGTCCTCGGTTTTTTACTCCACAAGGCCGCTATTCTGATGAAGTCTGGTATGGTCAACAGACGTGTCATGTTCGGCCACTGTCTGATTCCTATTGCGCTGTCTTTGATTGTACCCAGCGGTAATCGACCTCTGGAACTCCAAAGTGAGACCTTCCACAACAGCGCATCTAATGGTTGGGGGATAACATCGGTCCCAATCAATAATTGAGATTCACTATACTCAGAGATCAGGACTTGAACTTGATCAGACTTCAATTTTAACAGACAACGTGGTTTCAACTTCGAATCAGTAATTGCATTGAGGCACTGATTTGACTTAGGCAATATCGTGATACTTTTGCCATCCTGAAAGAATAGATGAGCCGGTTTACCTTGAGATCGACATGAATCAATCGCACTTTTTAGAATTTCTTGAAAGTTCTGTTGATGATTGTAGTAGTCATCCTTACCATTTTTATTACCCTGGCCATCAGCACTATTACCGCAACTACTCTGGATGATACGTGCCTGCGAAACAGCCGAAGGCACCGAGAGACGGCGCTGATTTTTCCCAGGTTTCACGTATCTCTTCTGGTCAGATTCCGGAGTAACACGAATGGCAGACACACGCGACGGTTTGATCCGGACAATACGCTCAGACTCAGCTTTTGCCTTCGTTATCTTGATGTTTTCCTGCAGAATCATACTGCGACAGTCATCGATCGTCTTCCGCAACTGCTCGGTACGTAATGGTTTACGCAATACCCTAGCACCCTCAATCGACTTCTCATGAACTGAGAGTACGATCAATGGGCGATCGCTGTAATCACTTTGCTGGCGTTGCAGCAGTTTATCCCCTTCAACCCCATCCAAGTCGAGGATGCAGAGTTTAGCCTGATGATCAGGCACCACAATACACTCACTGGACCAATTTCTCTGTAGAAACATCTCCATCATGGGCTGATCCTTCTCATTCAAACCCAGTAGAGCTATCCCCATTGGTTCATGACTTGTGTACAGCATGCCTCATCCTTGGGATTCCAGATATTGGCGGGTCTTCTTCCATGAAGTCTTTGCGATGTCAGTATGCTCACCCAGTTGTTGCTGCATTCTGATCAGATCACTGAGTGATCGTGTATGTTTGTATATCTCGAGCAAACCAAAATGTAACCCCATCCTTTCTGGTGATGCGAGTATGGCTTTTTCGAGTATCTCTTGAGCAACTGAGATATCACCAAAAGTTAGCTCCTCATGAGCCAACTCCAGTGGATCAGCAGATTTACCACTCTCTGCCTCTGATGGACCTACCTCATCAAATAGACTTAACCCCTCATCAAAAAAGTTTCCTAATACGGAATAGGGACTCGTTGGATAGGGCTGGTTTTTACGTAAACCCTCCTTGAGATTATTGGCAAACATCTCAAACGTGTCACTTGGTAGACGACTCTTTGCCTTCTTCAACAACCGCTTACGTAATGCACTGCCACGATCACCCAAAACCAGAAACAGATCCAGCATGGCGCCGTACAGCTCCTCAGTCTGGTTCGTTTCGAGGTGCAGGTAGATTCTCCTGACGTGATTGAGCAGATTTTCAGGCTCTCTAGCGGATCGGTAGGCTAAATGGTTCGACCACAGTTGAGGCTCCACTTGTCCAGGCAGCTTTAACCCTTGATGAGTGGGTTCATGAAATGTTAACTGAGATGACTGATGAGGTGATTTCAATGTAAGAGAGAGAAACACGCAAAAAATTAATTCAATCCATTGATTTAGTTGAATTGGAGGCAGTTATCAGGAGCTATTCTAACCTACTTCCGCCAAATAAACATCAATCAATTAGTCCTAGAATCTCGTTCCGTCGATATTACATACTTAATAATGCAGTAATCGATTCCACATATCAAGTATACTGCCAGATGAGTCTCAAATAAAAGCCCTATTTATTTAAAATTCGCCAATCTTATCTAACTCAATGATTTTATGGAACTTATTACATAAACATTGAGCAAAACCCTAACATTTGCAGTGTTTATTTACAAGCATTCACCAGAAGCACCTTGCTTTAGCACGGGCATCGATAGCCTTTGCAAATCAAAAGGTTAGCCATTATTGTACTTTTGAAGCTTGTTCATCTGCTACTACCAATATTTTTTCCGCATTACACCATGAATGGCGAAGCGATAGCGATATTTTATTGCTGATTTCCTGCTTATACCTTTTGTATATGCCGGCAAGGCTGCTACTTTGAGCCACAAGATATAGAATACTGGTACTCCATATATACATGTATTTTGTGTGTATAAAATTGAGATATATTCAATTTAAATTAACTTTTGTTAACTCTCATCTCCCTTGAATACCCCAAGTTCAATTTAAGGGTATAAACATGATGCATTCGAAAACAACACACCTGATTCAATCAATACAGAGAGAGAATTCAAATAGTGGCCAATTTCAAACAATTTCTTTTAGCATCTTGCTTAGTAAGCATTGCGGCCTGTAGCCAATCTAATCAAGCAGACAATCCATCCACAGAAAACACAAAAGAGTCAGATCAATCACTCGCGGATAAAATCGTACAATCAAGCAAAGAGAATTGGGATAAAACGAAACAGCTGGGGAGTGACGCCGCGGACGCAGTCTCTGACTCATCCAAGGATCTTTATCAGAGTACCAAACAGACTGCATCGGAAATCGGCACAAACATTAAAGATGAAACATCGCAAATGATGTCCACTGCCAGTAAGAAGAGTAGTGACGCTTATGAGGCAGCAAAAGAGAAGACGAACGAAACCATAGACAGCATGAGCAAGGAATAGCCGTTATACCACAGGAGTTGCTAGGCTTGAAGTCATATACGTATACCGATGAGCCAACGCCACTCAGCCCATCTGCCCTGCTGGGTCTCTTTTTCTTAATAGCCAGCATGGCAGGCGAAGATACCCACCATTTCGTGCGACCACCCGAAAAAGTTGCATCGACACATGCTCAAAATCTTTTTCCAAAATGAACGTCATACTTTTATAACTCCCTCCCAAGGGAGAGGGCGCTAAGTAGGACAGCGGTGCCAATTGGTGTTGTTTGTTGTGCATTGCGATCTGATCAAAATTTCTCTATTTGATAGCAACACAGTAATTTTTGATTTATATTTTAAGAATGTATATCAGCGAAGCCTAACAGTACATTTATCACCCACAAGCAACAACACCTATCGTGAAACCAGGTAAGCTACTTGGCTATTCGTGGAGTGAACCTGAACAAGCAGCTAATGCACCATCTAACTGAGTATTTGCGACAAATTACATCCTCGTGGCCCATATTACCCTCTGGTATTTGGAATGCTTCATCCGTGATGACTCTTCTCAGGCACTTAAGTGAGCTGGGGAGAAAAAGCCGTCAGGCTGGGTTAATCAGCATCACTGAAATTACTAATTCCATCGATAAGATCGTCACCAATATACACCAGAATACCCTTCAGCCTGATTCTGAAGAAATAATCAAACTCAATCAGTTACTGGTAAATTTAGAGCAACTAATTCACAACACCCAACAGCAGTCACCTGCCTCAAACCCTGCGCGTGGGATTAACGATCTCATCTATTTAAATCAATCGAGCCCGAGTGACTCCTTGATGATAGACGCCATTCAGAATAATGGGTGGCAGGTATTGAGCATTCATAGTGTTGACGATCTACTAGCTATTAGAACACTTGATCAAGCTAAAGGTATCCTAATTGACACCCAACAGATAGAGAGTATCGAGCAGATAAAACTCATACTGGAGAGAATTTCTGGTGCCAAAAATCACCCAGAGTTGGTGTTGATCACAGCAGATTGTGACATCGAGGTGCGTCTTGAAGCACTTCGCACCGGAGTAACGCACTGCTTTACCAAACCAATCAATATCACAGACTTGATCTTCAGGATTAGTAACTTAATCACACCAGATCGGATAGCGCAAAAACGCGTTCTGGTGGTAGAGGATGATGAATCACAAGCCAATTTTGCCTCGGCACTGCTGGCTAAAGGGGGCTTGAAAACCCTTGCTATTACCAATCCGCTTAGCGTACTTGAGGCCGTTGAACAGTTCCAACCAGACCTGATTCTCATGGACCTCTATATGCCAGGTGCAAATGGTATTGAACTCACTCAGGTTATACGTGAAAAAGTTGACTTAAAATCGATTCCTATTGTCTTTCTATCTGGTGAAGATGACATGGAAAAGAAACTGCTGGCTCTCTATTCAGGAGCAGATGACTTTCTCACCAAACCGGTCAGACCCCAACATCTATTAGCCACAGTAAAGACAAGGATCAGCAGGGCTGAAGTGGTGTTTTCAGCAGGCCGTCTGGGTAATATCGATCAGTTAACAGGGCTAAAAAACAGAAAAACGCTGTTAAATACACTCGACTACTGCCTACAGCAGTCACCAACCAATCAGCACACTCACGGCATTTTGTCGGTAAGATTTGCCGATCCTGATCAACATAAGCATAGTGAGGCATTTAATACCCTGTTGCTGGAGTCAATAGACGCTCTACGCAATTTACTCGACAAAGAGGACCAGCTCGCACGCACCTCGATGACCAGCCTCGGCATTCTGCTACAGCGAGATAATCCACAAGCGGTTGAAGAATTAAGCTCGAACCTCTATCAGCGAATCCAACAGATTTTAAAGAAATCGTCGGCAGAATCCCTGGATGCAAAGTTTGGTATTGGCTTGGCATTCATTGACCACACTGAAGAAGACAGCGACACCTATCTGTCACGGGCTGAGACCACATCTTTGGATGCCTACCGCCAACAGGCCACAAACTATCTCACCTATCAATTTCTGGAAGAATCAGAAGAGGCGAATGACGCAGTTGACGATAATCAATTTCAACGGCAACAGTTTTCTAATGCTCTAAAAACAAAGCTGATTGAGTTCTACGAACAATCTTTCAATGCAACGGATCAAAGTGGTAAGCAACTTCTAGAGCTGATACCAAAACCTGCCCCTGCAACTGACATCGTGTTGATTTCTGACGATATATTTATCACCGCAGCCCATCACCAACTTAACAGGCAACTCGGTCAATATATCTGTGAATATGCCATACAACTTTTAGCTAAAAACGCCATGAGTGGGACCAACTGTCAGATACTCTTTCCCCTCTCTGTACAGGCAATCTATAGTGACACACTGATCGATTTTATTAAGTCTGAATTACGTCGCTTACAACTGGTTGGTACCGGTCTCAGTGTCGAATTTAACTTACCCACTCTGGCTAAGGATCTTAAAAAAGCACGTCAATTCCTTGGCGAGATTTCGGCATTAGGCATCGACACACTACTTGGTCACTTTGCTTGCAACGAAACAGCCTATAAAGTACTTGCCTATCTCAATGCAGCCGGAGTGCGCCCCCATATCTCACGCATGAAGGTGGACTATGAGGAAATCAACGAGATCGCCACTCAGATTCACTCGTTGAATGCAAAAATTGTCTTACCACGTGTTGATCATTTTGATCAGGTCAGCCTGCACTGGTCTGAAGCGGCTGACTACGTCCAAGCGAGTTACAACTTTTAATAAAGTAAAACAAATAAACTGACCTTTGAGTTCCGCTCAACAGAACCCGAACAGAAACTTAATGACTACAGCTGATCCATACTCGATGGCAATTCACTCTAACTTGTTGGAATATTTTACAGCCTCATAATTAATCACTGTTAACTCTATGATTAATCTCAAGAATAGTAAACGGCATCATTATTGCCAATACGTGCGTGTTAAATGGATATCTGTTTAACCTAAAAAAATCAGTTGACCGCTCCATTCTACTCGCAGATTACTGATTTTAAAGAAAATAGCTTCGATGGTTATGTCACCTGCTGGGTGAATCACGCTACAACGTGAATGGCACACTTTCCAACTGATCTTTTTAGGTTAAATACACAAAAATACTCAAGCACCACTTATACAGGGTGCCTATAATTTCAAGAATCAAATAGCTTCTGCAAAAAGTCTCTATCTATCGGGGTTTCGAACTTCCATAAATACTCCGGATTTACACGATGAGGAGGGTATTATGATAAAGCTGAATGTCCCAGTTGTTGCCCAAAAAAATCCAGTACTTGCTGGCACGCTGCCGCAGAGATGCTGTGGCTATACGCTCAAAGTAAAACCGGCAGAGCCGGCCCGATGAACACCTTAATCAATAACTGGGATCAAAATATCGCGGTGAGCCCTGGACAATTTGTCACACTGGCGCAAAAAGTCGGGCTAAAGGCAATCCCAAACGCCAATCATAAGAATCATACTGAGGAGTCGCTTACCAGACTGCTCAACGCCAATGGCCCGGCCTGGTGTGCTGGAGGCTGGTATGGACTCAAGCACATCATTGTTTTAACCGGTGTGGACAAAACTCATGTCAATATCAATGATCCGGATAGAGGCCGTAAGCGAAGGGAGACCATAGCGTGGTTCAATCAAAAGCTGGACGCACATGTTGCAGGTTGCATGATGGCGAAGGATCCTAAACGATACTAATCAAGTATCTCTGGCTGTCATGTATTAATGGGATTGTGCTGAGTGATTGCACGTAGCCATGCCCTATCCAATGAACCTTTGGCCGTAATACGCCGCCAGCTGTGCATTTGATGCCATATAGACTACACACTTCATCTAACCAGTTAGCCTGGTAATAGCAAGCAGGGAAATGTTTCAATCAGAAATGCACACGGCCCGGAGAAATTGCCAGTAATGACAACTTTTCCAGGCCGTTTGCTGATTTGGTAGCGGGGGCAGGATTTGAACCTACGACCTTCGGGTTATGAGCCCGACGAGCTACCAGACTGCTCCACCCCGCATCAAGGTGGGGAATACTACCTGTGAAAGAGCTGGATGACAAGCCCTTTACTAGAAAAAATTAAAAAAATTGAAACATTAGGTTAGACAATCTCTGCCCACAGAAAATTCATATCTTGAGGAGCGAGAAAAATTAAAAAAATACGGAAATAAAAATCAGCATCAAGCACTGCGAATCAGATAGACAGCGTCTATCTGATTCGCTAGCAAAAGCACTGAAGTATGGCTCTCAAGCACCAATGGCGTTGGCGCAGAGCGACAGCAGTCCTGCGGGAAAAAGCCCCAGTACCAGCATGGAGAGGCCGTTGATGGAGAGCATCACCTGGGTATCCACTCCGATGGAGAGCGGGGTTTCATCTTCCGGCTGATCGAAGTAGATCAATTTGACCACCCGGATGTAGTAGAAGGCGCCGATAATCGAGAAGGCCACACCCACCAGGGCCAGCCAGGTCAAGTCTATCGATACGACGGCATCGAGAATAAACAGTTTGGCGAAAAAGCCCACTGTGGGGGGAACACCGGCCATCGAGAACATCAGCAGCAACATCATGGCGGCAAACCAGGGATTGCGCTGATTCAGGCCTTTCATATCGTCCAGATTCTCGGCTTCAAAGCCTTTGCGACTCAGGGCAATGATGATCCCAAAAGCGCCAGCCGACATCAGTGCGTACACTAAGGTGTAAAACATGGCGGCGGTATAGCCCTCGTTAGTCCCAGCCAGGATGCCCAGCATGATGAAACCCACATGGGATATGGTGGAATAGGCCAGCATACGTTTGATATTGGTCTGTGCGATGGCAATCAGATTACCGACACCCATGGAGAGCACAGCCAGGATGATCAGCATCCCCTGCCAGCCCTGCCAGCCGCCATTCAACTCGGCCAGGCCATCCACCAGTAGGCGCATGGCCAGGGCGAAGGCAGCGATCTTTGGGGCGCTGCCGAGAAAGGCGACCACTGCGGTCGGCGCACCATGATAGACATCGGGCACCCACATATGAAAAGGTACAGCCCCCAGCTTGAAAGCCAGACCGATCACCAAGAAGACAATACCGAAGATCATTACGATCTGATTCATGTCCCCCTTGCTCACGACTTGCGCCAGTTCATCGAACTGCAGGGTGCCAGTAGTACCGTAAATCATGGAGATGCCATAGAGCAGCATGCCTGAGGCCAAGGCACCCAGTACAAAGTACTTCATGCCGGCCTCAGCACCTTGGGGGGAGTCTCTGTTGAAAGCGACCAGCGCATACAGACAGAGCGCCAACAGTTCCAAGCCAAGATAGATGATGAGAAAGCTGTTGGCGGAGATCATCACGGTCATACCGAGAACCGCAAACAGGCCGAGGGTGTAGAACTCCCCCTTGAACAGATCCCGTTGAATCAGATAATCCTTGGCATAGAGAAAAGTGATGAAGGTCACCAACAGTACGCCGACCTTGAGTAGGTCGCTCATTGGGTCCCTTATATAGCTGCCGCTGAAGAGGATCTGCGTTTCTGAACTGGCCACGGCAAGAGTAACCGCCACGGTGACCAGCAGGCCAATCTGGGTGATGACATAACTGGCGATACGCTGCTCTTGACGAATGAACAGATCAACCACCAGCACTAAACAGGCCAGGGTCAGCAAGGAAATTTCCGGTAAGACCGGGATCAGTTGTGTTGCATCAAATTGCATGATTTCGTTACCGATTCAGGCTCCGTCAGGTTATAACTTGGACACAGCGATATGCTGCAACAGGTTGTTGACAGAGGCGTCCATCACTTCAACCAGGGGTGCGGGCCACAGGCCGAGCAGCAGTACTGCTACCGCTAATGTGCCCAGAACAATGAATTCACGTCGATTCATATCCTCAAGTGAGGCTACACCATCGGACGTAACATCACCGAAGACCACCCGTTTGACCATCCATAGAGTATAGGCGGCACCGATAATCAGCGTCGTTGCCGCCAGGAATGCGTACCAGAAGTCGGCCTGGAAACTGGCTAGAATCACCATGAACTCGCCGACAAAACCGGAGGTGCCAGGCAGTCCCGCGTTGGACATGGCAAAGAAGACCATGAAGGCGGCGAATACCGGCATGGTGTTGACCACCCCGCCGTAATCCTTGATCTGCCGGCTGTGCAGGCGATCGTAGAGCACACCGACACAGAGGAACATGGCCGCTGAGATGAAGCCATGGGAGACCATCTGCACCATACCACCTTCAACTCCCAATACTGCACCGCTGTCGCCACTGTTCTGATTGATGACAAAGACGATAAAGAAGCCGAGGGTGACAAAACCCATATGGGCAATCGACGAGTAGGCGATGAGCTTTTTCATATCCTGCTGGATCAGCGCCACAAAACCGATGTAGACCACCGCGATCAGTGACATGCCGATGATCAGCCAATCCAGGGTATGGCTGGCATCCGGGGTGATCGGCAGGCTGAAACGGAGAAAACCGTAGCCACCGATCTTCAGCATGATTGCCGCCAGAATCACTGAACCTCCGGTGGGCGCTTCCACATGGGCATCGGGCAGCCAGGTATGAACCGGCCACATGGGCACTTTTACCGCAAAGGCCAGTAGGAAGGCGATAAAGATCAGGATCTGTTCAGTCAGTCCCAACTTCAGGGTATGGAAGCCGAGAATATCGAAGCTGCCGGACTGGAAGTACATGTAGATCAGTGCAACCAGCATGAACACCGAGCCGAAGAAGGTATAGAGGAAGAACTTGATGGTGGCGTAGACTCGGTTCGGTCCACCCCAGACCCCAATGATCAGAAACATGGGGATCAGCATCGCTTCCCAGAAGACATAGAAGAGCATCGCGTCCAGCGCGGAGAAGACGCCTACCATCACCCCTTCCATGATCAGGAAGGCGGCCATGTATTGGGAGGGACGATACTTGATCACTTCCCAACCGGCGATCACGACCAATGGCGTAATGAAGGTGGTGAGAACAATCAATGGCATGGAGATACCATCCACACCCATGTAGTACTCGATATCGAATCCGGGTATCCAGGGCACCCGCTCGACAAACTGCATATCCGCTGTGGCGCTGTCGAAAGCAAACCAGAGGGGCAGACTGACAATGAAGGTCAGAATGGCGATGGTCAGGGCGGTCCATTTGGTGGCGTTCGCTTCTCGGTCGCCACTGGCGAGCACCATGAAGCCCCCCATTATGGGCAGCCAGACCGTAAGACTTAGGATGGGCCAATCGGCAATCATGCTCAACGTCCTTTATAGATATACAAACCAGGTCAGCAACAGCAGCAGACCCAGAATCATGGCAATGGCGTAGTGATAGAGGTAACCGGTCTGCACATGGCGAACCATCGAAGCCAGCCATCCCACGGTATGGGCGGAGCCGTTTACCGCCAGTCCGTCGATCAGGCCCCGGTCACCGACCAGCCAGAGGAATTTACCAATGCCCCGACTGCCTGCGGCAAACACGGCCTGGTAGACCTCATCAAACCAATATTTCTTATCCAGCACCGTATGCAGCGGCGCCAGGGTATTTTTGATCTTCTCCGCCAACGCGGGATTCATCATATAGAGATAGAAGGCCAAGCCCAAACCGGCCATCGCCAGATAGAAGGCGTAACTTGTATAGGAATGGCCCAACATACCGTTACCACTGTGGACAGTCGCGTGCACTGCCGCCAGGGTATTGTGCTCCGGTAAGATGTAGAGGGCATGTTTGAACCAGTCGCCGAACAGCATCCCATCGATGGTCAGATAACCGAGGAACACTGAGGGAATGGCCAGCAGGATCAATGGTACGGTCACCACCTTGGGTGATTCGTGAATGTGCTCCTTGGCATGTTCGTCACGGGGGCCTTCACCGTGGAACACCAGGAAGAACATACGGAAGCTGTAGAGGGCAGTGACAAACACACCGGCCAGCACCAGCCAATAGGCATAGTCGGAACCGGCGATGGTTGAGTGGTGCACCGCCTCGATGATCGCATCCTTCGAAAAGAACCCTGAGAAGCCGGGGAAACCGATCAGCGCCAGGGAACCGAGCAGTGAGGTCAAGTAGGTGATTGGCATGTATTTGCGCACGCCACCCATGTTGCGGATATCCTGATCATGGTGCATACCGATAATCACCGAACCGGCGGCGAGGAACAGCAGCGCCTTGAAGAAGGCATGGGTCATCAGGTGGAATATCCCAGCGGCGTAGGCCGATGCACCCAGAGCCACCATCATGTAACCCAGCTGGGAGAGGGTCGAATAGGCCACAACCCGTTTGATATCGTTCTGCACGATGCCAATCAAACCTGTGAAGAAGGCCGTGGTAGCACCGATCACCAGTACAAAGCTTAAGGCCGTTTCGGAGAGCTCATAGAGAGGCGACATCCGGGCCACCATGAAGATACCAGCGGTGACCATGGTGGCCGCGTGGATCAGTGCCGAGATCGGGGTCGGACCCTCCATGGAGTCGGGCAGCCAAACGTGCAGCGGCACCTGGGCCGATTTACCCATCGCACCGATGAACAGCAAGATACCGATCACGCTCATCAGCGACCAGCTGTTGTCACCCCAGATCTGAATCTGGGTATCGACCAATCCGGGCGCCTTTGCAAACACCTCGGCATAATCGAGGCTGTTGGTGTACATGACGATGGCAGCGATACCAAGGATAAAACCGAAGTCACCCACCCTGTTGACCAGGAAGGCCTTCAGATTGGCGAAGATTGCGCTGGGTCTCACCGACCAGAAACCGATCAGCAGATAGGAGACCAGACCAACCGCCTCCCAACCGAAGAACAGCTGCATGAAGTTGTTGGACATGACCAACATCAACATGGAGAAGGTAAACAGGGAGATGTAACTGAAGAAGCGCGGATAACTGTTTTTTCCGGCCAGGCTGGTCTTTGGCCAGTTA
>JARRQD010000023.1:0-27785 GCA_037382205.1 Candidatus Thiodiazotropha sp. | reverse complement strand
CCGGTTAAAAATTCACGAGCAAAACAGGCGAAAATAGAATACTCATGTAAACAGATACGCACAACTAACTCACAACACAGCAAGGACATAGCCATAATCGGCCTATCAGGTATCTTTCCGCAGTCCAATGACTGCGAAGAATTTTGGACTAACCTTGAAAAAGGGAAAGAGCTCATCTCAGAGGTACCATTGAGTCGCTGGGACTGGAAAGCAATATCTGGAAAACCAGATAATAGGCACCGCATTACAAACATACATTGGGGCGGTTTTATTGACGATTTTGACACATTTGACTCTGAGTTCTTTGGCATCTCTGCAACTGAAGCTAAGTTAATGGATCCCATGCAACGAAAACTACTTGAGTCAACCTGGAAAGCTCTAGAAAACTCGGGCATTAAAGCTTCAGATCTTGCCGGTAAGCGTGTCGGTGTATTTACTGGAATCGGAACCTTTGACTATATGCAAATAACCACCCTCCATAAACAGTTCATTCACGCCTATGCCGCTACCGGTAACGTTCACTGCATGTCTGCTAATAGAGTATCGTTCTTCCTTGATTTTAAGGGACCGAGCGAATCTGTTGATACCGCATGTTCTTCATCTCTGGTTGCACTACATAGAGCCTGCCGTTCAATGCGAGACGGCGAGTGCGATATCGCCATAGTCAGCGGTGCTAATGCACTACTTTCTGAGTCAGTCTACATCACATTATCTAATGCAAATATGTTAAGCCATAATGGGCATTGCAAGACGTTTGACAACAATGCAGACGGCTACGTCCGCGGCGAAGGTGTTGGTGTTGTTGTGCTAATGCACATGGACACAGCATTACATAATCAGCATTCGATAATCGCCACACTCAAGGGTACTGCCGTCAACCACGGAGGTAGAACAACATCATTAACAGCACCCAATCCACAGTCACAGGCAGACTGTATTCGCTCAGCATTGATTGATGCCAGACTGGAAGCGACAGATATGAACTATATTGAAGCACATGGAACCGCAACCAACCTTGGAGATCCTGTCGAAATTGAAGGGCTTAGGAGTGTCTTCGATATAGACAGTCACAATAACAAACAACATTACGGGAATTACAAATGCAACATTGGGTCTGTGAAAACCAACATAGGTCATCTTGAAGCTGCAGCAGGAATTTCCGGTTTAATAAAAGTCTTACTAGCCATAAAGAACCGACGCATTCCTGCACACATCAACTTGTCAGAATTAAACGAAAATATACATCTTAACGATACCCCCTTTCAAATCCCAAATGAAACGCTAGACTGGAATCCGACGGATCGTTACGGCAAGCCAGTCCCACGCACTGCCGGAATAAGCTCCTTTGGATTTGGTGGTGTGAATGCACACGCCATAGTTCAGGAGTTTAATAACGAGAACACGCCTCCCCAAAGCAAAGATACAGGTTTGTCAGCTTTATATCTATTCCCAATTTCCGCAAAGACAGAGGAAGCACTGTTAGAGTATTTAGATTTATATACAAAATTCTTTGAACAATACGCCGCTTCACTGCATCCAGCCGATATTCAATACACGCTAACATTAGGTCGTGAACAATTCTCTAATCGCCTTGCTATAGTATATACCTCGATTGATGATCTTGATAAAAAACTACAACGATGTCGTGATAATCTCGATCTCGCCTGCCAATCTGATAGCGGCTATATATTTCGGAATCATATTACAAGTGGTAGCTTGGTAAGTCCTCCTGACCTTGATTCAGGGCTTACCATAAACGCAGTAGCAGATAAAACTAACGGAGAGGCACTGGTAGATACTGCGAAATCATGGGTAGCGGGAAAATATATTGATTGGTCAACAAAAGACCACATTACGACCTTAGGCAAACGAGTTCCTCTACCCACCTATCCATTTGCCCGGACCTCGCACTGGATTAGTACCAACAAAGACGCACAAACAGCCATCTCTAACAGACTTGACGATGACTACTTTGAAGTAATCTGGCTTAATAAACCAATAATACAAGAAATTGATACTGAGTCTACTTCTCGTGTTATTCTACTCCTTCCAGATCATAACCAGTTCTACAAAGAGATTGCTCGTGCTGCAAATAAGCAGAATATTCCTTGTTATCTAACCAACTACAACGGATCCTTACAAGGCGCTACACACTTATTTAGTCCACGTAGTGTGGACGATGCATGTTTTGCAGAAAATCTCAGTTCCGCACTCGACAGCATTGCTGAAAAACACCCGAGTCTTGACATATCTATAGTCGATTTGACTTGCTTAAGTCAGGAGTCAACGAGTATTGATCACATTGAATCCATCATGGATGCTATAAGAGCATCAACAGGGTTAACACTGGAAATTCTAAAGCGGCTGGCAAAGCGGAAATCCCGATCAAATGATAAGCTATCTATTGTCTGTAGGCATGCACACTGTCTCACTGATGAAGCTATAAATCTACAGCACTCTGTATTGTGGGGATTATGCAAAACCGCCTTTCTTGAACTACCAACTCACTTTGACAGAATCATAGATATCAGTAAAACTGATCCAGAAGCCATGGGGCAAGCAATACTTAATGAGTTACTTTCCAACTCTCGTGAATTCGAAATTATTTTAAGATCTGGAGGTCGCTATGTACCTCGCTTATCTCCTGTCACTATCACTGCAAAGCAAACCAATATCATAGAGTCATCGGCAACTTACCTTGTGACCGGAGGGCTCGGAGCACTAGGTCTAGAGATTGCTGACTGGCTCGCAACTCGTAAGGCGGGCCGCATACTGCTACTAAGCCGGCGTGGGATAGATCCCAACGACACATCTGAATCCACACGATTAAAAAACAAAAAAATCAACAAGATTTTAGCTTCGGGTTCCGAGGTAGTGATACTGACTTCCGATGTATGCGATTTTGATCAGTTGATGAAAGCCTGTTCTCCCTATGTCACTTCAGGTCAACTGCGCGGCATCTTCCATTTAGCCGGCAGCTACTCCAATCAGCTCATTGAAAACATGTCTCAGAAAGATTTTGACAATGTAATAGGTGCAAAATCACGAGGCACTCTGAACCTACACAAGCTTGCAAAATTGGCGCCCTTGGATCATTTTGTCCTGTTTTCATCAGCTGCGTCAGTTTGGGGGGCGGCAACCGGGGCCCACTACAGTGCAGGCAATTACTTCCTAGACGCCTATGCGGAGTATGCAAATTCCCAATCATTGCCAGTAACCTCAATAAACTGGGGGGGCTTATGGGAAGACAGTGGCATCATACCGGAAACCCACCTCAAAAGCTTTAAATCAATTGGAATCGGGACAATTTCACGCGCAACAGGAATAGCCCAACTTGAGAAGTTGCTCGAGTCCGGACGACATAAGACCGTTGTAGCTCCAGTGGATTGGAACACATTTGTTCCCCTGATGAATGCCCACAGGCCCCATTTACTGCTGTCAACTATTAAAACTCCCGAGCCTGACTCTGAAAACCAAAGACCAAAAATCGACCTACCATCAACGCTCAGCGAAGCTCCGCCAGACGATCGTTTTAACATCTCACTACAACAGCTTGAATCCATCTTCAGAGAAACACTGAGTATACCCTCCAAAAGCACCCTCTCGACAGACAGAGGGTTTTACGAAATGGGCTTGGACTCCCTCACTAATATTGATCTCAAGAATAAACTCAAATCGAAACTAAATGTTGAGATCACAACAACCTCCCTGTTTGATTACAATACGTTAAGCTCTCTGGCAGAGTATATTGTAAAAAAATATACTACTTCCCCATCAGCGAACAATAAGACTAACAATAATGCGAACGAATTATCCAGCAAGAGTCTTGCTGCAAGCAACATCAATACTAGTACAGTACTACCGCCTTTCGACCAGGTCGCAGATACTTTGCCACATGACTTTCACCATATTGAAGAGCAGCTTGACCAAATGAATCCCACGGAACTCCGAAAAGCACTTGAGAATGAGCTAAAGGCACTACATGATACGTAAGAATACCGAACAGGAGCTTGCAACCAAAGAATCTCTAATAGTAACTACTCACCAAAATTGCCATCGAATGCCATTTAATAGCGCTGATCTATTTCGGAGGAAAAAAATATGAAGCTCAGTTATTTACTTGCAACACTCCTGCTTTCACCGGCACTCATTCTGGCGGCGACAGCGGAACAGCGGGGCCTTGAGATTGCCAAGCAGGTGGATCTCAGGGATACCGGTTTCCACGACTTCAAAGCGACCATGACCATGCTGCTGAAAAACCGGCATGGCGAAGAGAGCCTGCGGGATATGCGCAATCAGACTCTGGAAGTTGAAAACGACGGGGATAAAACCCTGGTGGTATTCGATCAACCCAGAGATATCAAAGGCACGGCACTACTCAGCTTCTCGCATAAGACCGGGGATGACGATCAGTGGCTCTACCTCCCCGCACTCAAACGGGTCAAAAGGATCGCTTCGAGAAACAAGTCCGGACCATTCATGGGCAGCGAATTCGCCTATGAGGATATCTCTTCACAAGAGGTTGAAAAGTACACCTACAAGTTTCTTGAGGAGAGCACACACGATGGCATTCCATCACTCCTCATCGAACGCTATCCTGTCGATCCTAATTCCGGCTATACACGCCAACAGATGTGGATTGACATGCAGCGTTACATTCCGCTTAAGATCGACTACTACGATCGTAAGAACGTACTATTGAAGACGCTGGTGTTTCGTGGTTACCAACAATATCTGGATCAATACTGGCGTGCAGATGAGATGTATATGGAGAATCACCAGACAGGTAAAAGCACCCTGCTGACCTGGAAGAAATATGATTTCCGTAGCGGTTTGACCGATGCTGACTTCAACAAAAACAGCTTGAAGCGGGCGAGATAAGAGGAAGTATACCGTGAGATTGTGGCAATGGATTTTATGTCTGACTCCAACTCTGCTTACAGCCGGAGAGTGGAGCGGCTATGCCGAATTGCAGGGGCGTTATTTCCCCCAGGATGCGGCCCATGAGAACCAATCGGACCATCTCCTCTCACTGGCCATTCAACCCGAATACTATCAACGTTGGGACAGCGGTAAGCAGAGTCTGTTGTTGGTGCCCTTCCTACGCTGGGATAGTGAAGACGAAGAGCGAACTCATGGCGATATTCGGGAGCTGATCTGGGCCTACGCGGGAAATCGTTGGGAGTTACAGGCTGGTTTCGGCAAGGTCTTTTGGGGGGTGACTGAGGCACTGCATCTGGTGGATAGCATCAATCAGACCGATCTGGTGGAGAATCCGGATGGCGAACAAAAACTCGGTCAGCCGCTGATCAAACTCTCGCTGGAACGGGATTGGGGCATCCTCGACTTCTATACACTGATCGGCTTTCGCGAAAGAAGCTTCCCTGGTAAAGATGGTCGTTTAAGGAGCAATCCTGCTGTCGATCAAGATCATCCTGAGTATGAGTCGGATCGGCAAGAGAGACATCTGGACTACGCACTGCGCTGGTCACACTATATCGGCGACTGGGACATCGGCCTGGCCCATTTCAACGGCACCAGCCGGGATCCGCTGCTCATCCCCAGAATGAGCAACCGGGGTGAGATCAGCCTGATACCCTTCTATGAACTGATGCGCCAGACAAGCCTTGATCTGCAGGCCACCAAAGGGGATTGGCTGTGGAAGCTGGAGGCGATACACAGAACCATCGACAGTGGCAGTTACAATGCGGCAACCGGTGGTTTCGAATACACCCTGGTAGGCATCGCTAGCACCGATATGGATCTTGGTCTGCTGGCTGAATATCTCTACGATGACCGCAAAGATCAAGCAACCACGCCATTTCAAAACGACATTTTTGTTGGCTTTCGTCTGACGGCTAACGATGTAGATGGCAGTGAATTACTGGCTGGAGTAATCAAGGATATGGATGAAGAGAGCTGGATGTTCAATCTCGAGGCCAGCCGCCGCATCGCCGAGCAGGATCTCCTCTATAGCTTCCACAGAGATGATTATGGCGAGCTCACGATAACGCGCTTTTTTTAGTTGCTGGGGAGGATCGTGCTGTATGTGTCTACGATCAATGATCCTGTCTTGCATAGATCCACATTCACTCTTTAAAGTGTGCATTTGTGGTGCTGCAAGGCGTTGCAACCACCGCCATGCGCCGCCACAAGGGCGCCTATCGGACACTTTTACTATTAAAACAACAGTAGTTTGACGATGCCAGGGAGACGCTCGTCGCGCCTCCCCAAGACGAATCAATTGCTCAGATCAAAGCGATCGGCATTCATGACCTTCGTCCAGGCTGCCACGAAGTCATTGACGAATTTTTCCCGATTGTCGTCCTGTGCATAAACCTCCGCATAGGCCCGAAGAATGGAGTTTGAACCAAACACCAGATCTACCCTTGTTGCCGTCCATTTAACCTCATTGGTTTTACGGTCACGGATTTCATACAGGTTTTCATCAAGCGGATTCCAACTGTTAGCCATAGCAGTCAGATTAACGAAAAAGTCGTTCGTCAATGCACCCTCTCGATCGGTAAACACACCATGCTTGTTGCCGCCATAGTTGGCGCCGAGTACTCACATACCACCGATCAATACAGTCATCTCTGGTGCGGTCAAACCCATCAACTGAGTGCGATCCAGCAACATCTCCTCCGGCTTAACAACATAGTCCTTCTTCTGCCAGTTCCGGTAACCGTCATGCAGAGGTTCGAGTGACTCAAATGACTCAACATCCGTGGCATCCTGGGTAGCATCACCGCGGCCTGGCTGGAACGGAACGCTTATGCTGAAACCAGCAGCACTCGCGGCTTGCTCAATAGCGACATTGCCTGCCAACACAATCACATCCGCCACACTGGCACCCGTCTCTGCGGCGATTCCTTCGAGTTTCTCGAGCACCCTAGTCAATCGATGCGGTTCGTTGCCTTCCCAGCCGTTTTGCGGAGCCAGGCGAATACGTGCTCCGTTTGCCCCACCGCGCATGTCTGAACCACGAAAAGTACGAGCGCTGTCCCAGGCTGTGGCGACCATGTCACTGAGACTCAGTCCACTGGCCCTGATTTTCGCTTTCACTGTGTCGATATCATAGTCGCTGCTGCCAGTAGGTATCGGATCCTGCCAAATCAGCTCCTCAGCAGGCACGTCAGGTCCGATATAGCGGGCCTTCGGCCCCATATCCCGATGAGTCAGCTTGAACCAGGCGCGGGCGAAGGCGTCGTTGAAAGCCTGAGGATCTTTTGCGAAACGCTCCGAGATTTTGCGATATTGCGGATCCATCTTCATCGCCATATCGGCATCGGTCATCATTGGCATGACCCGCTTGTTTGAATCTTCCACATCAACCGGCATATCCTGCTCGACGATATCAACCGGCTGCCACTGCCAGGCGCCAGCCGGACTCTTTACCGATTGCCACTCATGGTTGAGCAACATCTGAAAGTAACCGTTATCCCATTGAGTGGGATTGGTCGTCCAGGCGCCTTCCAGTCCACTGGTTACAGCATCACGGCCAGTACCCCGCTTGCTCTTATTGAGCCAGCCAAATCCTTGATCCTCGATGGGGGCAGCTTCTGGCTCAGGCCCCAACAACTCAGGGTTACCATTACCATGGGCCTTACCAACTGTGTGACCACCAGCGGTCAGCGCCACAGTCTCCTCATCATTCATCGCCATGCGCGCGAAGGTAACTCGCACGTCATGGGCCGTTTTGAGCGGATCCGGCTTGCCATCAACACCTTCCGGATTGACGTAAATCAGCCCCATCATCACTGCTGCCAGGGGGTTTTCCAGATCCCGTTCGCCTGAGTAACGACTGCTCTCACCACCGCTCGGCTCCAGCCACTGCTGCTCAGAGCCCCAGTAGATATCTTTTTCCGGATGCCAGATATCTTCTCGCCCAAAAGCGAAGCCAAAGGTCTTCAGCCCCATCGATTCATAAGCAATTGTACCAGCGAGTATAATCAGGTCCGCCCAGCTGACCCTATTACCATACTTTTTCTTGATCGGCCAAAGCAGACGACGCGCCTTATCGAGATTGCTATTGTCGGGCCAGGAGTTAAGTGGGGCAAAACGTTGATTACCGGTACCTGCACCACCCCGACCATCTGCAATGCGGTAAGAGCCTGCAGCATGCCAGGCCATACGAATCATCAAACCACCATAGTGCCCCCAGTCTGCCGGCCACCAATCCTGACTGTCGGTCATCAGGTCGTGCAGATCCTGCTTAAGGGCATCGAAGTCGAGAGATTTAACCGCTTGCCGATAGTCGAACGCTTCGCCCAACGGATTAGTTTTGCGATCATGTTGGTGGAGTATGTCGAGATTGAGGGAGTTGGGCCACCACTCTGTGACCGATTTTTGTTCTGATGTCAGGGCACCGTGGATCACAGGGCATTTTGCTTCTGCATTCATGGTATTTCTCCATTAAGGTCTTGTAGACAATTAAAAATAGACATTTCCTATCGGGCCGGGTCAGAGGCGTGATTTGTCATATACAGCGAGTTTAGGCACGCTACTGTTATTTGCATAATCGTTTATTTTTATATTTTTAATCGTCTGCACCTATCTATAGTCAGACGGGTGAGTGGGCATTGGTATCGTAGTAAAAAGCCCAGCTGATCTTTTTAGGTTAATATCAATGGAATGCTTAACTCTCAGCGGAGTAAGGGTCGGGGAAATAAATAATCATTGGATGATTATTTATTTCCCCGACCCTAAACCCAACATCTGACTAAAGCCTCTTAGGAGAGGCTGGAAGTCTCTTGCAACAGGCTGGTGAATGTTTCGGCGGCCACCGGTTTATTGAACAGAAAACCCTGAACATAGTCACATTGCATTTGCTGAAGTTGCTTCAGCTGATCCTCAGTTTCGACACCTTCCGCGATCACTTCGAGTCCCATCCCATGGGCCATCAACACAGAGGCGTTGACCAACTCCCAGTCAGCGGCATCGACCATCAGGTCACTGATAAAGCTGCGATCAATCTTCAACACATCGAAGGGGTAATTTCGCAGGTGACTCAGGGAGGAATAACCGGTACCGAAATCATCCATAGCCAGACCAATACCCTTTGCATGTAAGTTGTCCAAAGCTAAAACGATCTCCCGCTGTCCACTCATCAAAACACCTTCCGTGATTTCCAAAATCAGAGACTCCGGCTTGAATCCACTGCGCTGCAGAAGATCCAAAATAAAATCCACAAGTTTTGTATCTCTGAACTGCCTGGGCGACAGATTAACGGATATTTTGAATTCGTGATCAACCAAATCCTGCCAATGCATAGCACTGATCACCGCCTGCTGTAAGACATATCGCCCAATTTCAAGGATGACTCCGGTCTGCTCAGCAATTGGTATAAACTCATCTGGTGAGACATCACCCAAAGCTGGATTATGCCAACGCAGCAGTGCTTCAGCAGCAACCACCTGATTGTTCTGCATATCAATCACTGGCTGATAAACCACTGAAAATTCCTGACGCTTATAGGCACCTTGGAGCTGCTCTTCCACTTCAAAGCTTCGCGAGACATTAAAATTCATCTCACTGGTAAAAAAATTGAAGATATTTCTACCCTGCTCTTTGGAGTGATACATCGCCGTATCTGCGTTACGCAACAGTTCTGTCGGTGTTACCCCATCGCTGGGATAGACAGAGATACCAATGCTGGTGGTCACAATCAGCTCCCGGCCATCCAGACTGAATGGATTTCGAAACTGGGCAATCAAGCTACTTGCCACAGCTTTAGCATCACCCAGATCTGACAAGTTCCTCAGCATGACAACAAACTCATCACCTCCGAGGCGACACACGCTATCGTCATCACGCACAGCTGATTTAAGGCGATCGGCAGCCTGAACCAGTAGTCGGTCACCGATCTCATGTCCCAAGGTGTCGTTAACCCGTTTAAACCCATCAAGATCAAGAAACAGAACTGCGATCATTTGACGATCCCTGTTTGTCTCCTTGAGGAGTTGGGTCAGCCTGTCCATGGCAAGAAAACGGTTTGGCAGACCGGTCAATCCATCGTAGTGCGCCTGCTTGAGGATATGCGCTTCCTGCCGCTTCTTCTCAGTAATATCCACATGGGTTCCAACGGTTCGGATTGCTTTGCCATCCGCATCCCGCACCAGAAAAGCGCGGGAGAGAATATCCACCCAATGTCCATCTTTGTGGCGCATCTTGAATTCAATATGGAAGTTGTCCCGCTTACCATTGATATAGTCTTTGAGCATGTCCCAGGATCTTTTACTGTCGTTGTCATCGATTAACTGCTCCCAAGTGGTAAAATCGTTCGGCAGTTCCTTGTCAGCATAACCGAGCATCTCCTTCCAGCGGGGTGAGTAGTAGATTTCGTTGCTCTTGAGATTCCAATCGAATACCCCATCATTGGCGCCACGCATAGCCAGCTCGAAACGCTCTTCACTGATACGGAGTGCCGATTCAGCCAATTCCCGTTCACCAATCTGTTTACTCAATTCGTTGTTTTTCTCTTGCAACTCTGCGGTTCGTAAATTGATGGTTGATTCGCGATTTTTCACCTCTTCACTCAATTCACCAATCAGCTGATTGTTCTGCACCTCAAGGACGATATTCTCGATCAAATTTCGATGTATATTTCGAGTGAACAGAGTGGTCATAACCAAGTATATAAAGGTTGCAAAAGCTAGGACGTTATGAGTGAAATCGTCATAGACCAATAAGGTAATCATCAAAGTCAGAAGTTGCGGATAGATATAGACCACAAATGCTGGTGGGTAGACCGACAAAATGACCACTGCGGATGCAACGATACCGAAGAGCAACATGCATAAGCCGATAGCAATGGTGAGACTCTCCGTCAAGTAGATAAAGGGTACGATTAGGCTCCAGGCCATGCCTACCATCAGGCAGCCAATCAGATAGGCGCGTTGCCATTGAGCGACGCTCAGTTTTTGTTGGTTGTGTTTTCTTGCAAACCAGATGATGAGTCGCATCGTGGTTGTAGCATAGAGGGCAAGCAACCAGATTTGCACAATCTTCGAATCGATTTGCGGCGTCAAGATGAAGTAGAAGAGTGTTGCGATGGCGTAGACGGTTATATTGGAGATGGGCGCCTGCTGAAACAGGATCTTGGTTTGCTCTTCAGCAATTAAGGTTTTTACAAGTTCGGACTGTTCGTTTTTATTAAAACTTGACATAACCCTACCAGTTCAGGCGCTCCACAAATGAAGCTAGACGATTGCTGACTTGGAGATTGCATCATTTATTCAATGAGTCACTACCAGAGTGCTACAACATAGTTATGAGGATAGACAGACAATCTCGTTGCAGCTCTGTCGAAGAAATCATGCTCAATGAGTTCAACCTCATTAATTAACCGCAGTTTATTACAGTGATGTTATCGTTGTTTATAGCATACTCAGGCAAGATTCTTTGAGCTAAATTGAATAATTGTGGCAAAAACACTGATTAATTCGTAAACCAGTGATTTGTCGCAATTCACAAGGAGACTGTTGCCTTCAACCCAGGCGAATTAACCATATAACACTCAGGGTATTGGTCTCGACATCGCGACTCGAATAACACTAAATCGCCAGTTGCAGTTCAGCTAGATTACCCAGGGTCTGCTTAATCTCTTCTATGGATGGTGGGTGGCTCGCCCACATATCATCAAAGGCGCCGCGACAGGAGAGCCGCATTACTTCAGATCGCGGCTCGGCATCGAACCAAAAATGATATCCCTGAGTTACCATAGGGGTACCCTGGTCATTCAAGCCTACAGAAACAAACCCATTGGTTGAGCTAGTTTTCACCACTTCCACCATCAGCCCTTCCACCCGATTGATGGTAAATGTCTGAGGATTGATGGTTTGCGCCCGCTCGCCCCGTTCTCTAAGTTCAAAGTTACAATTCGCCTGATAGCGATCGAAATCTTCAAGCTGCATCGTCTCACCCTGCTGTATAAACAATCGGCTTTGTTGAGCTGAGACTTGCAGCGGCTGTTTCAGAACAAGCTTTGATCCAACGGGTATCTGGTGGTAGGGATTCGCTGTATTTAGAGTGGTTTGAAAATTGCTACTACAGCCCGACAGGCAGAGTGCGACCACTATCCATCTCATGATTGAAATACCTCAATTTTTGCATTGAAACATCTCGGAGCAGCTGAATCGGCCAGGGCCACTCAAAACCTAGGTTCTGCGTCATCAAACAACTCTGAAATAGCAGCTAAGGTCAGGAATATCAATCTCCCTGGGCTTCAGCTTAATCCTGTCATTGAGTGCGTAATCACCTCTGATGCGCAGTTTGGCTTCATAGGCAATAGAGGGAATCAAAACGGTTGCCCGCTCTCCCTCTTGGGAGACAATGACGCCCTGCCCCTTCCAGTCTGGACGATCTCTCAGAAAGATCAGTCGCCAGTGATTGTTCGACACCCGTTCGGTTTTTCTGTTCGCCATGCTGCCCATTTCAGATTCGGCAATGCGTTGGGAAATTGCCGCCAAATCGAGTAGCGGGTCACCTTTCAGATGAGCTCGCAGCTGCTGATGGGTCAACAGATCCGAATAGCGGCGTAGCGGACTGGTGACCCGACTGTAGGCCGGCAGACCCAATCCTGAATGGGGTTCTGCTTCAGTCTTGACCTGGGTTGGCTTGAACTGACGCCGGAAGGCATACATCGCGGCAAGATCCTCCGGTTGCTTCGGATCATCCGGTGGGGCCTGGGTAGCAAAAGGTATGGGGATATCGCGTTGCAGACAGTAGTTAGCAATACCCTCCCCGGCCATCAGCATCAAATCGGTGACCATTTCCCGGCTTTGCAGCTTTTCCAGAGGCAGGATCTCCACCTTGTCATCCGATGCCTTGATTTTTACTTCGGGCAGTTGGATGGAGGCCGAACCAGCTGCCTTGCGCCGGGCTCGAAAACCTGTGCATTTCTCTCTCAGGCTTTTGAAAGGCGCCTCTTCGAGGCGCTGCTCCGCTTCCGCGTAGCTTATGCGCTCCACCTTCAACCAACTGGGATGGATCTCCACATCTTCGACTTCACCCTGGTCCGATAGTTGGAAGGCAATCGATAGAGA
Organism: Candidatus Thiodiazotropha sp.; assembly: GCA_037382205.1. Lineage (GTDB taxonomy): Bacteria > Pseudomonadota > Gammaproteobacteria > Chromatiales > Chromatiaceae > Thiodiazotropha. Next base: position 14,739 of record JARRQD010000023.1, on the reverse strand, counting down.
GGGAGAACGCTGCTGCAATCCCAAACCCAACAGTTCCGTTACCCTGGGTGGCAACATCGGGACAATCCGGTCTGGAAGATAGAGGTTGGCGCCACGACTCCTGGCCTCAACATCCATATCACTATCCGGCTTGACCAGAGCGGCCACATCCGCCACATGAACCCAGATACGCTCTCCATCAATACTCACGGCATCGTCCGGATCTTGATTATCCTCATCATCGATGGCATAGGCTGGCAAATGGGTCAGATCCAGGCGCGCCTCTTGGTGTAGATCCGCAACCGGATAATCCGGAATGGATTCATCGATACCCATTCGCCGGGGGTAGGGATTTTCATTCGCTGACCAATAACCGGTCTTCACCAACAAACGGTGAGCACTTACTGGATTTTCCTGTAGTTTCAACGCTTGCAGGATTCGACTACTGTCCCTTTTCTGGAGCGCCAGCGCCTCCACCTCACCGAGAATTTTACGATCCTCTTCAATGATCTTACCCTGTTGAACACGGCTCATGAAACTATCCCAAGCGGCCTCTTCCGCGGCCTTTTTCTTACGTAATTCAATCTCATTGGCTACCGCTTCAGCCGACCTTGGCCGGATCGATTGTGGCTCCCCTTCAAAGTAGATCCCATCAGAGACCAGTAACCAGGTTGCCCAGGCCATGGCCGGCGTATAATCGCCATAGACCAGCTCACTGAGCTCTTTTATATCGGTTTCGGCCCCTTCTAACAGCTCCCAGTTCTCCTCTACCTCTCCTGTCATCGCGTGCAGACTCTTAAGATTATCGAGGGGGCCAGGATGGAGCGGAATCACATCTTTGTCACGAACCCGCTTGTTTTTTCCGCCTTCCAGCTCGATGGTGATCTTATCCGTCACTTCGATCACCTTTGCTGGACGAATCTTGTAGAGCACCAGAGCCCCTGCCTTCATATTACTCATCACTTTTTCCAAACAGTTCTATTCGCTGATTGACATGTGTAGCGTTTAATAAAATCATAGGATTGTAGCGACACTCGTGTGGTGTTTCTTAGACAACCCAAAAACACATTACCAGGGGGATTTCGTACCCCGTGGGATGGGGTATGATACGCAGAGTTGACACTCAAACCCAGGAGCTGTTCCTGATATGAACGAAGAATGGACCGAATTTCTGACATCACATACCGTTAGTGACCAGCAGAGCCCAGAAATGAACTGTGCCTTGAACGACCTATCCCATCTAGGATTGATCCGTGTATCCGGTGAGGATGCGGAGGCTTTCCTGCAGGGTCAAATGACTAATGACATTCGTGAAATCACTGAAACCCACAGTAACCTGGCGGGTTGGTGCAATGCCAAAGGACGTATGCTGGCCAATTTTCGCTGCTTTCGCCGCGCCGACGACTACTATTTACAGACGCCAGTGGAAAATCTCCCCGATGTGATAAAGCGCCTGGGAATGTACATTCTGAGATCCAAAGTCAACCTCAGTGATGCGAGTGACGAATTGATCAGAATCGGCTTATCCGGAGACTGCTCAGAGGCCTTGTTAGAACCTTTTTTCGATGAGATGCCTGAACAACCAAATGATGTTCAGCAACAGGATCAGTTGACCCTGATCCGTCTGCCAGGCAAAAAGCCCCGATATGAGATCATAGGCCCGATCAAGCAACTGCAGGAGATTTGGCAGACGGCAGAGGGGCAGGCCCAATCCGCCACGGCTGATTTCTGGTCACTGCAGGATATTCAAGCGGGTATCCCGACGATTTATCAGGCAACCAAAGAGGCCTTCGTACCCCAAATGACCAACATGCAGTTGATCGATGGTGTCAGTTTCACCAAAGGCTGCTACACAGGCCAGGAGGTCGTCGCCCGTATGCAGTACCTGGGCAAACTGAAACGTCGAATGTATCTGGCCCATGTGGAAACCAACACCCCACCTCAACCTGGTGATGAGTTGTATGCCAAATTGAGTACATCGGGACAGGGCACTGGTAAAGTCGTAGAGGCCCAGGCCTCAGGTGGTGGTTATGATCTGTTGGCAGTTATCGAAATCGCCAGTGCAGAAGAGGATCAGGTGCTACTTGGAGAGCAGGGTTCGCCACTGAAAATCGTAAATTTACCCTATCCTTTTGCTGAATAGACGATCCGTTAGGAAGCCTTGAAATAAATTAAGATTTTGGAGTTTCGACCGCTAAGTGTTTGAACCTCTGTAGTCCAGGATATAACACAGCATCATGATTGACGAACAACAATTTTTGATCGACCTGAACGAAGCCATCGACAGCAACAAACTCACTCTGCCAACGCTCCCTGAAGTGGCGCTGAAAGTCCGTGACGCCGTTGAACAGGAGATGAGTACAGCCAACGAGATTGCTGAGATCATCGCCTCGGACGCAGCCATCTCCGCACGTCTGCTGCAAGTTGCCAACAGCCCACTCTATCGGGGGCGGGTACCGATCGACAACCTGCAGATGGCCGTTGCCCGCCTGGGAGTGCGCCTGGTACGCAGTCTGGTGACCAGCCTGATCATGCAACAGATCTTTCAGGCCACCAGCGACCTGCTCGATGCCAAATTCCACCAAGTCTGGGAAGAGAGTGTGCAGATCGCCGCCATCAGTCGGGTCCTCTCCTACAACATGGATCATCTGGATAAGGAGCAGGCGATGCTGGCCGGCTTGATTCATAACATTGGTGCACTCCCGGTGCTGGCGATGGCGGAGACCCAGGATGAACTGGTTCAAGACGAAGCTGAACTGGACCGCTTGATCGATATCCTCAGCCCCCAGATCGGACAGCGGATCCTGCAGATGTGGGATTTCCCTGAGAGTTTGATCAAGGTCCCGGCCAACTTCCTCAATCTTCAGTACGACAGTGAAGGGGATGGAGACTATACCGATATCGTGCTGGTCGCCCGCTTACAAGCTAATCTTCACCAGAACGCCGAATTCGAGATGCCGGATGTACCCGCCATGAAAAAACTGGGTATGGAGCCTGAGGTCAATATCATCGAAATCGAGGGTGTTGCTGAAGATATCCAGAACATCGAAGTGATGTTCCACAACTAAACCTCAGTGGGCACGAATAGATCCAATGATTGAGGCACAAAACCTCTGCAAACACTATCCTGGTGTGAAAGCGGTCAACGGAGTGAGTTTTCACATTCCCCGGGGCGTCTGTTTCGGACTGCTTGGCCCCAATGGCGCAGGAAAAACCACAACCGTGGAGATGCTGGAGGGCATCACTACCCCCTCATCCGGCAGGATCCTCTACCAGGGCGAACCGCTGGGACAAAAATTCCGCAACGAGGCCGGAATCATGTTCCAACACACAGCCCTACAGGAGTATATCCAAGTGGATGAGGCACTGCGTATGTTTCAGCGCTTCTACCCGAATCCCAGATCGATGGATGACCTGGTTGATGCCTGTGCCCTAGATGAGTTTCTGACCCGGGACACCCGTAAGCTCTCCGGAGGGCAGAAGCAGCGACTGCTGCTGGCAATCGCCTTGATCAACAATCCCGAGGTGGTGTTTCTCGATGAACCAACAACCGGTCTCGACCCCCAATCCCGGCGTAATCTATGGGGTCAGGTACGCCGCATCAAGGCTGAAAATAAGACCCTGGTGCTGACCACCCACTACATGGAGGAGGCGTTCGAACTGTGTGATGAGATCATCATTATGGATCATGGCGTGATTATCGCCCAAGGTAATCCGAAAGCACTGCTGGCCGACCACTTTGATAACTCAGTCATTACGCTTCCGCGGGATGCGCTGCCTGAAGCGTTCAGCCTGAATGAAGGGGCTTCGCTTCATCCGCAGGAGGACATCGTGGAGATCATGTCCAAAGACGTGGACAGCACAATCCGTCTACTGACTGACAATCAGATCCCGCTTCGACACTTACAGGTGCGCACCCCTACCCTGGAAGACCTGTTTCTGGAGTTAACCGGTCATCATCTACGCAATTAGCCGACATCTCCCCGCCAATCAAATTATTGATAACACCAGATTTAGGTTCAAGGAACTGATCGTTTTTAGATTTGTCGACAAAGGAGCGTTAGCCGCCACTTGAGGGTATAGTGACGGCTTACCGCAGGCCGGAGTTCCTGTCCCTGCGATACACCAGTTAGGCCCAGCATCTATATCGAGTACTATGTCAATACGTCGTTTTCTCGCCGCCCTGCAAGCACGAAACCTGGAGTTCCTGCGGGATCGCACGGCCCTGGGCTGGAACCTGATCATGCCGGTATTGATCGTAATGGGCTTTGCCTTTGCCTTCACCACCGGACAGGAAGAGCTCTATAAGGTCGGGCTGTTTGGCGAAACGGAGGCAGAACAACCGATCCAGGCGTTTCTGCAGACCCGCTATGTGGAGTTCATTGAGGTCGACGAACTGGACAAGACCATTGACAAAGTAGACCGACATCAGATTGACCTGCTACTCGACCTGAATAATCAGCGCTACTGGGTCAACAGCACCTCGCCTAAGGGCTATCTGCTGGAGAAACTGGTTGCTCCCTACCAGTTTGAGCGGGTTGCCCTTTCGGGATCAGAGATACGCTACGTGGATTGGGTGATGCCTGGCGTGCTGGGTATGAACATCATGTTCAGCGCCCTGTTCGGTGTCGGCTATGTGATCGTCCGATACCGTAAAAACGGCGTGTTGAAACGGCTCCGGGCAACCCCATTGACAGCTTTCGAGTTTATCTCCGCCCAAATCGCCTCCCGGGTGCTGATGATTGTCACTGTCACATCCCTGGTCTACCTGGGTACCGATCTCATGGTGGATTTCCGCATGGTCGGTTCCTACTGGTTGCTGTTGCTGATTTTGATTGTTGGCTCACTGAGCATGATCAGTGTGGGACTGCTGATCGCTGCCAGAATAACCAGTGAAGAGGCGGCCAATGGTTTGTTGAACCTGATCAGCTGGCCGATGATGCTGCTATCCGGTGTCTGGTTCTCACTTGAAGGCTCCCATCCATTGGTACAAAATTTAGCCTTGGCACTGCCATTGACTCACATGGTGGACGCAGCTCGGGCCGTGATGATCGAGGGTGCCGGCATCAAAGATGTGGCACTTCCCCTGATATCCCTCAGCCTGTTCACGCTATGCTTTGTTGCCATCGGTTCTAAAACCTTTCGCTGGGAGTAACCCGACCGTGGATCAGGATGAACGATACATGAAACTGGCGCTGAAACAGGCTCAGCAGGGGCTGAGACTGGGACACGGCGGTCCATTCGGTGCACTGGTGGTGATGCAGGATGAGATCATCGGCGAGAGCTGGAATCAGGTTGTGCATCTCAATGACCCCACCGCCCATGCCGAGATACAGGCGATTCGAAAGGCTTGCCAACAACAACAAAATTTCCATCTGGCCGGGGCTGTACTCTACACCACATGCGAACCCTGCCCAATGTGTTTTAGCGCAGCTTACTGGGCGAAAATAGAGCGACTCGTGTACGCCGCCAATGCGCAAGATGCCGCGCTCAACGGATTCGATGATAATCTGATTGCCAGCGAAATGTGCAAGCCGCTTGGTGAGCGTTTGATGCCCAGCCGACAAATCATGCGTGACGCAAGTCTGCAGCTTTTTAAGACCTGGCAAAGCAGTGATCAACGTATCGATTATTGAATCTGTATCAAACTGAACCAGGGAGATGTGGTTCCAATGGCACTGACACTGAATATCAATGGTTCTTCAACCAAAGTGGAAGCGGATGGCGACACCCCACTACTCTGGGTGTTACGGGATCAGCTCGGTCTGACCGGCACCAAATACAGCTGCGGTATTGGCGTTTGCGGTTCCTGCCTGGTTTTACTCGATGGCACACCAACCAAAGCCTGCCAGATCACAGCCGCGGCCTGTGTCGGCCAACCTATCACCACCATTGAAGGCCTGGCTCAACAGACTGACCACCCGCTGCTCAAAACCTGGCTCGCATTGCAAGTTCCCCAGTGCGGTTACTGCCAGTCTGGGCAGATCATCATGGCCTATGCCTTACTGAGTAAAAACAGTAAACCATCGGCGGATGAGATTGACGCGGCCATGTCTCAGGTATTGTGCCGATGTGGCAGTTATCCACGAATTCGTCAGGCGATCCATCAGGCGGCCGGATTGATCAACGCAAAGGATACAATTGCATGAAGCCGTTCGATTCTGCGAGAAGAGATTTTCTAAAGTGCAGTGCTCTGTCGGCCAGCTCAGCCCTGTTACTGGGTATTGCCTGGAGTGGCGAGATCGTTGCGGCGAAAGATGCCAGTCCCTCATTCCAACCAAATGCCTGGTTGAAGATCGATTCCCAGGGTGAGGTGACGCTCTACATCGCCGAATCGGAGATGGGCCAAGGCACTCACACCGCACTGGCGATGCTGATTGCTGAGGAGTTAGAAGTGGATTGGCAGCATGTTCGAGTGGAACATGCTCCCCTCGACCCAGTCTACGGTTTTCAGGGAACGGGTGGAAGCCGCAGCGTGAGAAAGAGCTGGAAGCCCCTGCGAGAAGCGGGCGCGGTTGCCAGACAGATGCTGCTTACCGCTGGATCCGAGCAGATGAAGGTACCGATTAAAAGCTGTCGGGCGCTCCAATCCAGGGTCATCCACACCCCATCCTCAAACTCTGTCAGCTATGCCGAACTGGTTGTCCGGGCTGCCGAGCTACCGACAGCAAAAGATGTCCCGCTGAAAAAGCCCGAGGAGTACCGGCTAATCGGCACAGACCTTACCCGTTTGGATCTGGCTGACAAACTCAATGGCAAAGTCCGCTTCGCCATAGACACCCAGCTACCTGGCATGTTCTATGCCACAATCGCCCAGTGCCCAGTGTTCGGTGGCACCCTGAAGCACTTCAATGGCGCAGAGATCAAACAGCGGCCAGGCATCATCGACTGCTTCGAGATTGAAGAGGGTGTCGTGGTTGTGGGCAACAATACCTGGCAGGCGTTCCAGGCCAGAAAAGCCCTGCAGATCGAGTGGGATGAAGGCACAACGGCCCAGTTGAGCAGTGACAACATCCTTCGGCGCCTTAAGGCAGAGAGCTCAGAGAAGAGCCATCTGCTACTTCAACGGGGTGAACCCATTGTTCAGCTTGAATCAGCCCTGAAACCAATCACTACTGAGTATCGACTCCCCTTCCAGGCCCATATGACCCCGGAGCCGATGAACTGCACCGTACAAGTGGCGTCAGGAAAATACATAATCTGGGCGCCAACCCAATCTCCCACCAGTGCCATGTCCCATGCGGTCAAGGCGTTGAAGTCGCGCATTCCCCAGGCATCGGAGAAAGAACTTGAGGCTCGAATCGAGATCAAAACCCCGTTGCTGGGCGGTGGATTTGGACGTCGGATCATGCAGGATTATGTCACCCAGGCGGTGAAAATCGCCCACCGACTCAAGCGCACGGTACAGCTGGTCTGGCCGCGGGAGGAGGATGTTCAACACGACTACTACCACCCACTGATCGAACACCACCTCAGAGGCCGTTTGGATAGCACGGGTAATCCCCTGGTTTGGCACCATCAGATTACCGGCCTAGAATCAAGTAAATACGGTGCCGATAGCCTTCCCTACGATATCCCCCATGTTCGAGTGGAGATGCTGAAACTCGAATCTCCCGTGCCAACCGGCCCTTGGCGATCTGTCTCCAACCACTACAATGCCTATGCCATTGAGCACTTTTTTGATGAACTGGCACTGGCTGGCGGGCAGAATCCACTTGAGCTGCGTCTGAAGCTGCTGACTGAACCGAGGTTGAAAGTCGTTTTACAGACCGCTGCGGAGGCTGTCTCATGGCACCAACAGGATCAACAGCGGATTTTAGGTTGTGCCGTTCACTCAAGCTTTGGCAGCCATGTGGCCGAGGTGGTTGAATTGATCAGACTGGATGAACATAACCTCAGGCTGGGTAAAGTCACTTGTGTGGTTGACTGTGGCATTGCAATCAATCCAGATACCATCAAAGCCCAGCTTGAGGGCTCTGTAATCTATGCTCTGAGTGCGGCGCTCAAGCCACCGATCCGCTTGAAAAATGGTCGTATCGAACAACACAATTTTCACGACTACCCAATCCTGCGCTTTAGAGAGACCCCACCCATCGAGATTATCATCATCAACAGCCAGCTCGACCCCGGTGGGATTGGAGAGCCTGGGGTACCCCCATTGGCGCCCGCCCTGGCCAATGCCCTGTTGGCAGCCCATGGAAAACCGGTGAGCGACTTTCCCATGAGACTCAATGGCGCAGCATAAACCCGATTCAGGTGAGCCCTTTTTGATTGGCATTTCGTCTTACAAAACTGGTCTGACGTACAAGACAATTCAGTCCACAAATGGACTCGAATCACCGCCAACGTATGCAACAATATAGAGATGTGACCACCAAGAATCAGACAAAACAGTAACATTCCGCACAGCTAAAAGAATTCCCAGAAATACTCAGGCCAAAATGGCTCATACCCCCTAACCGACTAATTGATCAAAGCTCGTGTGGTATCTCTTAGTGTTTTAATCTGTCACCCTATCGGCAAATACCTACGGAGCATGATAAAGTTCCTGGCGCAGGTTTGCTAAGCAGAAGTGGCAAACTACCCTGTGACACCCAATACTTAAAGGATCGAAAAAGAAAAAATGTGCGGCATAGCAGGCATTCTGAATCTCACCGATGGTGCAATACCCTCCAGAGATGAACTGGAACGGATGATCCATGCCGTCCATCATCGCGGACCCGACGGATACGGCTTTTTCGCCCATAACCGGGTCGGCTTGGCTCATGCAAGACTCAGTATCATCGATCTGGCTGGGGGTGATCAGCCAATTCATAATGAAGATCAGACCATCCAGGTTGTGTTCAATGGTGAAATTTTCAACTACCTGGAGTTGCGCGAGGAGCTGGAGAAACAGGGCCACCAATTCTATACCCACTCCGATACCGAGGTTATCGTCCACCTCTACGAGCAGCATGGGGATAAGTTTGTCGATCATCTCAACGGCCAATTCGCCATTGCACTGTGGGACAGCAAAAAACAGCGACTGGTGATTGCCCGGGATCGAGCCGGTATCAGACCCCTGTTCTATACCGAGGCCGGGGGAAGACTCTATTTCGCCTCTGAAGTGAAATCCCTGTTCGCCCACCCAGCCATCAGCAAAAGCATCAATCTCACTGCCCTGCAGGAGGTTTTCACTTTCTGGAGCGCCCTGCCGCCAAACTCACTGTTCGACAATATTCAGGTATTACCCCCAGGCTGCCTGATGGTGATCGAACAGGGAGAGATCCAAATCGATCGCTACTGGGACTGGGACTTCCCCAATCAGCAGATCGATCACGATAAATCGGCCGACGAATGGGCCGAAGAGCTGCGCAACCTGATGATCGACTCAGTCAGGCTGCAACTGCGCTCGGATGTCCCGGTCGGCGCCTATTTAAGCGGCGGCCTTGACTCTTCTGTACTCACCTCACTGATTAAAAATTATACCGACACCCCGCTGCGAACCTTCTCCATCGGCTTTGAGGACGAGGAGTTCGATGAGAGCGGTTTCCAGCAGGATCTGGTGGACTACCTGGGAACACACCATACCCATGTATTGTGCAAACGCTCCGATATCGGAGCAGCTTTTCCTAAGGTCATCCGACATGCTGAAACCGCCATCGTCCGTACCGCGCCAACCCCACTGATGCTGCTCTCAGGCGCAGTGCGAGAAGCGGATTACAAGGTGGTTCTGACCGGCGAAGGGGCCGACGAGGTATTTGGCGGTTACGATATCTTCAAAGAGGCCAAGGTCCGGCGTTTCTGGAGCCATGCCCCGGATTCCCAGTGGCGTCCACTGATCCTGCAACGCCTCTACCCCTATCTGAAGCATTCACCGACCGCCAGCGGAGCCTTTACTCAGCGCTTCTTTCAGCAGGGTCTGGAGTACCTTAATAAACCTTTCTTTGCCCATATCCCCCGCTGGGCGACGACCCAACGAGTTCTGCAGTTCCTCTCCGATGAGGCCCGTGCCGCCGTCCCCGCTGTCCACTACTCGAACATCGAACGGATACTACCGGCAGCAATCGAACAGTGGAAGCCTCTGAACCAGGATCAGTATATTGAAGCCCACACCCTGCTCGCCGGCTATCTACTCTGCTCCCAGGGTGATCGGGTGGCAATGGCCAACTCCATCGAAGGCCGCTTCCCATTCCTTGACCATCGGGTGATCGAATTTGCAGCAAAGCTGCCAAGTCGCTATAAAATCATGGGATTAAATGAGAAGTACATGCTCAAAAAGAGCATGAAGGGGCTGATACCGGAGAGCATCAGAAGCCGCAGCAAGCAGCCCTATCGGGCCCCGGACAGCCAATCATTTTTCAAAGATGGCAAACCCCTGGACTATGTGGAAGAGCTGTTCAGTGAATCGCGGATCAAACAGGCGGACTACTTCAACCCCAAGGCGACCAATATGCTGCTAAAGAAATGCGCCAAAGGCAAGGCGCTGGGCTTTGGTGACAACATGGCGTTTGTCGGCATTCTCTCCACCATGCTGGTCGATGATCAGTTTATCCGGAGCAATCCCGAGTAGAGAGCTGAGACTACAGATAGGTCGAAGTTGTCCGATAACAGCTAGTGTAGTGTCCTATATAAAGCGTGCATTTAGAAAGTCACTCAAGCTGCGAGTGCAAGGCGCAGCCCGCCGGGAATGGCCGCTCCCTTTCCAAGCGGCGCAACGCCGCAATCGTGGCTTGAGTGGCTTGCCGCAGGGCGAGGCAAGGGATTTAACCTCAATTTTAATGATAGGCCTAGTCTAAATGTATGATTTATATAGGACACTACACTCGCGTACTTCTCATATTGATGGCTGATGTCAGCGAATTCCCAAGTTTGGCATAGGCCGGCCACTTGATGTCAGAGATCAGCAAGAGACAGTAGATGAGTGATTATTTAACGTTTTTTTGAGCTTTTTAATAAAGTATCATTCGCAGATTAAAATATTGTCAGACCTTTAGGAATACCCATGTCAGCAGAAGCGCAGATCAGAAACTACATCTTAGAAAACTATTTATTCACCGACGACCAATCCGCCTTGGACAGTGGGGATTCCTTCCTTGATAAAGGCATCCTGGACTCAACCGGTATTCTGGAAGTGATCTATTTTCTGGAAGACGAATTCAATATTAAGGTTGAGGATACCGAAATGGTGCCGGAAAACCTTGATTCTGTGAACAATATCGTCGCTTTCATCGGACGTAAGAGCCAATAGCGTGACAGCTGCTGCGTTGCCACTGATCGATCGTTTCAGGACGATCGCAGAAAGCCACCCAAACAAGCTTGCGATTGCGGATGCATCCGGACAGTACAGCTACAGTCAGCTGCAAGCTGCTGTTGCCCAGGTCGCCGGCTATCTCATCGAAGCCGGCCTAAGCAAGGGAGACCGGGTGGCCATGGTGGTCACCAATTCGGCAAACTATGCGGCTGTTTTCTATGGCATCTGGGCCGCAGGTGGGGTCACCGTAGCACTCAATACCCAGGCAAAAGCGCGTGACATTCTCAATTGGACCGATCACGCCAATGCCAAATGGCTGTTTATCGAGTCGGGGCATGGGGAATTTACCGAAATCGCCAATCGACTTGATCAGGGCATTGAACTTGTCGCTGTTGGAGAGCCCAAGACCGAACAGCCGGCACAAGCGCAAACCCCCTGGTCAGCGATCACACAGCAACCAAGCGGCATGCCGAACCTGGCACTCGCAGCGACAGACCTGGCCTCGATCATCTACACCTCAGGAACGACCGGCAGCCCCAAAGGGGTAACCCTCAGCCACGCCAATCTCAGCGCCAACATCGATTCGATTCAGCAATATCTGCGGTTGAGCCACCAGGACAGCATTCTCAATGTACTGCCCTTCTACTACTCCTATGGCAACTCGGTACTACATACTCATCTGGCGGTGGGCGGCTCACTGATCTTAGAAAATAATCTGGTCTACCCTCACCGGGTGGTGGAACGCATTGCCAACGAGGTGGTGAGTGGCTTTTCCGGCGTGCCTTCAACCTTTGCCCTGCTGCTCGGGCGGGTCAATTTGGGTGACTACGATTTGAGTAATCTGAGATACCTGACCCAAGCCGGCGGTGCCATGGCCCCGACTCTCGCCGATAAATTACTGGCCGCACTACCCAAAACCCAGATCTTCATCATGTATGGCCAGACCGAAGCCAGCGCTCGCCTGACCTACCTGCCGCCTGAACAGATTCGTGAAAAACGAGGCTCTATTGGTATCGCCATACCGAATACCAAGATCGAGGTGCGTGATAAACAGGATCAGGTGGTTGCACCCGGTGTAACCGGCGAAATCTGTGCCTTTGGTGGAAACATCATGCAGGGCTATTGGCGCGATGCAGAGAAGAGCGCAGAGGTCTTGAAGGATGGCTGGCTCTATACCGGAGATCTGGCACATACCGATAACGATGGCTATCTCTACATCGATGGCCGCTCATCCGACATGATCAAAAGCGGTGCCAACCGGATCAGCCCTAAAGAGATTGAAGAGGTGATCCAGGAGCTCGACAGTGTCCTGGAAGTCGCCGTCGTCGGGGTGCCGGATGAGATGCTGGGAGAGATTATCAAGGCATTCATCGTACCCAAAGATGCACAGCAGACCGACAAAAAAGCGATTCAGCGACACTGCAAACAGAACCTGGCTATCTACAAGATCCCAAAGAGTATTGAATTCATATCTGAACTGCCCAAAACAGCATCGGGTAAGGTCCAGAAATTTCACCTGCAGAATAAAGAGAGCTAACGGAGAGGTAGCAGACTCCCAGGGGTTTGGCCTGCCGGCATTGATACAAACAGTCAGTAATATAGAGTTTTAACGCAATTGGACTATAGCATGACCTAACCAGTAGCGCGGTCAGACGCATACCGGATAGGCAAGAACAGAATCAAGGGGAGAAACAGCATGCAATCCTTTTCAGAGCGGTACGAAGCCGAGGTTCTCAATTTCGACCGTGAACAAGCAGCAGACCATATCTGTGAAAGCCTGCGTGAGATACTACGCAGCAAGCTCAGAAAACGCGGATTGGTGGTTGCCGTTTCCGGTGGTATCGACAGCTCGGTCTCTGCAGCACTTGCGGTGCGGGCAATCGGTCCGAAGAAGTGTTTTTTCATCCAGATCCCCGAAGTGGACTCCGCTGAAGACACCCAGTCTAGAAGCAGTCAGCTGATTCAGCATCTGGGTGTTGAGAGTACCCAGCACAACATTGCAGCGACCCTGGAAGCAATTGGCTGCTACGAGGCTCGCGACGAAGCGATCAAGAAGACCTTTCCTGAATATACCGATGGCTGGAAAAACAAAATTGTCATCAAAGGGGGCATCGATGGCCAGGTCAACCATTTCTCCCTGGTGGTGCAGGATCCGTCAGGTAATCTGCAGGAGAAACGCCTGGATCTGCGAGAGTATCTACAGATTGTTGCCGCCACCAACTACAAACAGCGAATCCGCAAAACCATCGAATACTACCATGCAGACCGGTTGAACTACGCGGTGGTCGGCACCCCCAACCGGCTTGAATATGATCAGGGCTTCTTCGTCAAGAACGGTGATGGCTCCGCTGACGTGAAACCGATTGCCCATCTCTACAAAACCCAGGTCTACGCCCTGGCAAGACACCTGGGCCTGCCGGACTCAATCTGTGACGCCATCCCCACCACCGACACCTATAGCCTGCCCCAGGGCCAGGATGAGTTCTACTTTGCCCTACCCTACAAGGAGATGGACAAGGCATTGTGGGCACATAACCATGGTGCGACAGCGCAACAACTGGCGGAAATGTTGGGCATCAGTGAAGACCAGGCGAAGTTCGTCAAACAGGACATCGACAACAAGCGTAAAACCACCCACTATCTGCATGCCAAACCCTATTTGATCGAGCCAATTGCTGAGCTGGATCTTTAATCGCCGGTCAGATATCCCGTCTTTAACATGGATGGGCAATGACTCTTCATTGAGTCTGCCCATCCTTATCATCCCACCGACATTTTTTTAGAATTCGCTCGCCCGCACTGACCTGATCTTTTTTCTGCTTCGATTGCGCATCAAATGACACCATTCAGAAACTTGTAAGCATAAATTATTTTCAGTGGTAGTGCCTGGCAATAAAAAACAATTCACTGTTTAAATATCACAATTGTGCCTTGATCTGCATTTCCTATTGTTTATGTGATTACGTTTTAATTTTTAGATAATTGGGACATTAAGCCCAATGATAATGTGAGTGAACTCACAGACGAATTTTGCCGAAATCGACAATATCCTCCCCTGCTTGGTTGACCTACATAGAATTTGAGCGCGTTGCTCGATGCAATGTCTGACACCAATTCTTGTTGATAAACAATAAATACCAAGTAATCGCTTTTACGCAATGCAATTAGCAAAAGTATTCACAATCTAAGGAGAGAGATCTGACTATGATTTTCAATCGAAAGAAATTGACGCTGCTCATACTGGGCACTTCAATGCTTGCCGGGGGCCAGCAGGCACTGGCATTTTCTTCAATGGCTACAACCATCACCGATCACTGTTCCAGTGCTGGTAAAGATTTGCTGCCAGCCTATCAATCTGATAGCTGTACAGCCTGTCACTCAGATAGTGCAGCAAAATCAGAATATGCTGCGGGAAACTATGATTTCTTCTGCGTTGCAGCACCTGAGCCAACACCTGAGCCAACACCTGAGCCAACGCCTGAGCCAACGCCTGAGCCAACGCCTGAGCCAACGCCTGAGCCAACGCC
>JARRQD010000022.1:37856-71719 GCA_037382205.1 Candidatus Thiodiazotropha sp. | reverse complement strand
TTTTTTTAGCACTTACTCTGCCGGCAATCACTCGCTGCGTTGCCGCTGCAGCTTCTACAAACTATAGACTTGCGGTGTAGAGATGACTATACCCAAGTGTTAAACTTGGTTAATTATTATCGGCAGAAAAAGCGGGGGATTTTTACGAAGATTCATGCTGATGAGACGATTTTTTATGGATAATCTCCTCCTCTGATACCACTAAAGTGTAGTTATCCTGTCTGACCCCCTTGAGCAACTGATCAACACTATCCTTTGGCACATCGATCATCTCTAAAGCGATGGCCCCAAGTCTGAGGCTTGCTTCCAAAGCCTCTGGAAAAGCATGGCTCGCGCCTGCACTCACCTGATGACCACAGGCTTCCAGATCCCTGGCCCGGGAGATAACCGGCACATGAGGATAGGTGTTCCTGATATGGGTGATTGCCCGTAAAGCGGTCGGAGTGCTATTGACGGTCAATACCACTAAAGAGGCACTACCCAGGTGCGCTGCATCCAACAGATCCGGATCACTGATATCACCGTAGAAGACCGGCAGGCCATCTTTCTTTCCCTGGGTCACTCGTTGCGGATCGGTATCAAAGACAATCAAGGGTACCCCGCTGGTATGCAATAATACAGCAACCGTGTGCCCAACCCGACCATATCCGCCAATGACCACATTTTTACTGATATCCCCTTGCTCGATTGGATATTTAAGGTGCTCAGCATCCTCTTTTTGGCTGTTCATCCGTTTTACCAGCCGATCACTGAGGCCCACTAGCAGCGGAGTGATCAACATACTGACCGAGATCACCCCTGCCGCCATCACAAAAGTCTCGTCATCGATCAATTGCAGTGCTTTCGCTGAGCCAAAAAGCACAAACCCAAACTCCCCTCCCTGGGCAAGAAAAAAACTGATTCGCAAAGCGACCGATTTAGCAACACCGAACATCAGTGCCAACACAAACAGCACCACGATTTTGAGCGCAACAATCACCAGGATGTGCTGCACAAACATAGACAGCTCATCATAAATTGAGGAAAAATTGATCGACATCCCCACGGCAACGAAGAACAGGCTCATCAACAACCCTTTGTAGGGTTCTACATAGGCCTGGATCTGTAATCGATAGCTGGAGCTGGAAAGCAGCATTCCCATGACGAAGGCGCCCAATGCCATCGACAGTCCCGCTTGATCCATCGCCCATGCAGCCAGGAATACCGCCAACATGACCACCAGCAGAAATCCCTCGCGATTGGCCTGCCGAGCCAAATGGTTGAGCACCACAGGAAGCACATAGCGTCCGATCACATAAACAGCGGCAATCATACCCACTACGATGCCCAACTGTTGCCATAAGGGCACATCCGCTGAGAGTCGGCCAGCTTCAGAGAGAATCGGTACAACCGCCAACAGTGGCACAATGGCCAGATCCTGCATCAGCAGGATTGAGAAGGCCACCATGCCGTGTTTGCTGGCGATCTCTCCCCGATCCTGAAGAATTTGTATCACAAATGCAGTGGATGAGAGGGCAAATGTTAGGCCGATCAACAGAGAGAGGGACCAGGAGGCTTGGTAAAGATGAACATAGAATGCGATTACAAATCCGCTAACCAGGATCTGTAACGAACCTAAACCGAAGACTTCTCGACGCATCGCCCAGAGGCGCTTTGGTCGCATCTCCAGACCGATAAGGAACAGCAACAGGACCACGCCCAACTCGGTAAAATGACGCACATCTTCAACATGTTCAGTCACATAGGGGCCTGGTGAGTAAGGGCCAACCACGATACCGGCCACCAGAAGACCCAGCACAGAACCTAGCCCCAGGTGCTTGAACAAGGCAACGGCCACAGAGGTGGCTATCAATAACATCAAAGCTGATACTAAGAAGGTATCCAGGTGCATAAAGAGTATATTGTGCTTTCGGTGGTGGGTCTTAAGGCCACCAATTGTTATTCATATGAAACTACAGTGTAGGATCTCATGAACCTGGCGCTGATTCTGAGCATTATCTGATCGGCAAGACCACAGCTATTCTGCTGATAGGTCAAGTATCCGCTGTCAGGTCGATTATCGCATGAGCGAAATTCGATTTGAATTTCACCAGCAGCAACTACCCTATAAAATGGTGGGAATATGCGGCTTGTAATCAATCTCAACTGAACTAGCTTCTAATGTAAGAGGCGCCTAAGTTGATCACGTTTCAACTCATTGTCTGGCAAGATGCCATCCAAGCCAGCTTGTGCAAAATGATTGCATCAAAGACAGGGTATACAGACAACTGCACCCGCAATAAATTCGATGGTTTTTATTATTTTTTTCAGTCGCTTATACAATATAGATAATACTATCTATAAAGAAGAGAGACTCTGGGAGATTACGAAATGATTGAGTTCGACGCGAATGCAGTAGTACACATCAATGAAAGCCTATCCGCCGAAGAGATCCACAATATCGAGCGGGAATTGTCAGGAGTCAGAGGTGTGGTAAGTGCCTGCGCACATGTCAAAACCCCTCATCTACTGTTGGTGGATTATGACCCACAATCGATTCACTCCTGTGATTTACTCTTTTTCATCGAAAGAAATGGCGTGCACGCCTCCCTGGTTGGTGGAATTTAGCATTCTTTGCTTGTATCTGAATTCAGATCAATAACCACACATTTCTCATCGGTTAAGATAACGAAAAGTACATAAGGTGAGCCATTGAAAAATAGAGATGCAAACAAAGAAACAATTTAGTATTCCCCTGGAAGTGCTACTTGAAGCTAAAAAGTGCGACAAACAACACGCCTGCCTAACGGATGATGACTACCAACTCTGTGGCATTCGAATTACCACGGAAAAATATGCACGCATGGTATGTGGTAAAGGCACAGAGTGTCCTTACAGCTCCAAACTGGGTAATCAGATTGTCTGTACCTGTCCGGTCAGGCATGCGATCCACAGTAAGTACAATATGTAGTACAAACCACCTTGGTTTTGTATTATTGTGTAAATCAGAGTGTTACCAAGCCTGAATGGCACTTACTTAACCATACGAAGCGGACTAACTCAAGAAACACCGCCTGCAACGAGGTAGAGATACAATGCAGGGATTCAGTGGATTTCCGAAACAGACTCTGCCTTTCTTACAGCAATTGTCGAACAACAACCAGCGTGAGTGGTTCAATGAGCATAAACAGGAGTATGAAGCTCATGTGCGCGAGCCTGCCCTGGCGTTTATTGAGGAGATGGCGCCAAAACTGAATAGCTTGTCCAGCCACTTTCATGCCATAGCAAAAAAGTCTGGCGGCTCTCTGATGCGAGTCTATCGGGACACCCGCTTTTCTAAAGACAAAACACCTTACAAAACCAATATCGGCATTCAGTTCAGACATCAGCTAGGCAAGGATGTCCATGCACCAGGTTTCTATCTGCATATTGAAAACAGCGGTTGTTTCATCGGCGCTGGGGTCTGGCACCCAGAATCGAAAACCTTGGCAAAGGTCAGAAACTTTATCACCGACAACCCCGCCTCTTGGTGTAGTTTGAAAGATCATTCACCCTTTAGCAGTCAGTTTGAGCTTGCAGGCGATTCACTGAAACGGGCCCCGAAAGGCTTTGCCCTAGACCACCCATTGATTGAGGATTTAAAACGCAAAGACTTTATTGCGCTAAAATCCTTCGACTGCAGAGAGATCAACAGGCCAGAATTTGTGGATTTTGTCATGGATGGATTTCAATCCACCGATCCGTTTATGCGCTATCTGTGTGCTGCGGTTGAAGTCAATTATTAAAAAACTCAGTCATTTTGCGAGCTTGAGGCGTTGCCGAATATCATCGCTGGCCTGTTGCAAGATTGAGTCCTTGTCCACCGAATCGAGTATCTGCTGCACGATGGTTTTCGGGCCGCCACTCCCCCATGAGCGCCCCTGGGAAAAGTAACGCTGGGCAGCCAATCCCACCACATAGGTCGTGTAGTACGCCATTCCACCCTGGGCTGCGGCTGTCACTACGGTCGAGAGTCCAGCACTACTGGCCTTGAGTGCGCTGGCGGCAATATGCACACTCCATACCGTCGCCATCAACAACACCATCTGTGAGCCGATGGTCTTGATCAGCTGCCCCGCTTCCCCCCGGGAGACCGACATGCCATAGACGCGTGCCAGATGAACGACCATAGAGGCATCCAACGCCAGTGCGGCAATTAAGTCGGCCACTGGAATCGGATTGACGGCGACTGCAATCCCTTTGCCCAGACAGTAGCCACGAATCACCCGCTCAGCCACCTCCTGTCGAATCGCGACGACCCGCTCGGCCACTTCATCACTCAACTGACCGGCAAACAGACTGGCATTCAAAGCGGACAGCGCCATGCCCTCTTTCTCAATCAGCATCCAGAGTCTATCTGTCAAAGCCCTGACATCCGGTTCTGGGGTTCTTCTGATCTCCTGCTCCTGTCCCTGCTCGTCCATCTGCAGATAGATTCTTTCAGCCGGTCTTGCCGCCGCATTCACAATATAGTCCGTAGAAACGAGAGCAGATAATTTCTCTTGCAGACTCCCCTTTAAAAGTTCCAACTCATCTTGGGTATATCGATCTGCCTTGTTCAAAACCACGATCATAGGACGATTGAACTGAGTCAGCCTTTGCATCGCCTGAAGCTCAGTCTGAGTCAAATCCCCATCCACAACAAACAGCACCAGATCCGCACGACTCGCCACATCCTCTGCCATGCGTTCTCGCTCCTCGCCACTGATCTCATTGATCCCAGGGGTATCGATCAGAAAAATCCCGGCGGCTTCAACTTCCCGCCAGGCCGCTATATCACTATGACGGGTCTC
This sequence comes from Candidatus Thiodiazotropha sp., assembly GCA_037382205.1. Taxonomy (GTDB): domain Bacteria; phylum Pseudomonadota; class Gammaproteobacteria; order Chromatiales; family Chromatiaceae; genus Thiodiazotropha. The sequence continues at coordinate 66,908 of JARRQD010000022.1, read as the reverse complement.
GCCATGCAGTGCACTGACGGCAAATCGCTGTTCACCAAGCAGTGCATTCAATAAGGCCGATTTTCCCACACTGACCCGACCGAATACCGCGATATGCAGATGACCATGTTCCAGTTTGTCAAGCATCGCCTGAACCTGCTGAAAATCATCTTTGAGAGAGTCACGTACAGACTCGGGCAAGCGGTTGTCACTCAACAATTCACGTAAATTTTCGCGCGCCAACTGTAGATGATCATCACGCTCTGCAGACGGATCCTCAATCTTTTTTGATGACCTGCTCCAGGGTGAGCCGTGCAAAATGTTTTGCACGCGCTTCCAGATTTCCACTCATTGTCTCCTCAAATTTGTCTAAGATCTGCTTATTTTCCAATGATTCGTTCTGCTCAAGGGTCTCAAGAATAGACTCTCCCAGGCTCTGAAAAATCAGCCCATAGGCCACCGCGTGTGTCGCCCCACCTGTGACTGTTCCCAGACCAGGAAAGGCTTTCAGCACATTTCCGGCTAACGCCAGCAGGAGGGTCATGCGCTTACCAACACGTTGACTGGCTTGCTCCACCAACAGCTCCACATCCACCTCTTTGACTCTGATTTCATAGAGTTGGCAGAGTGATCCAACCATTTTTATTCCCAAATAGCCTTGAATCAGGATATCGGTGCCCGGACTTACCGCCGCCATCGCCCCAAGCATCGCCTTTCTGGTGTACTCTTTGACCAGCTTTTGAGCTTGTAGCTGTCGATGCGCCTGTATCGCAGTATGGAGTTTCTCTGCGCCAAGATGCAGTAGACTTCTGTCTCTCTGCAGCTCAAGTGAGTCCTGATCCTGGTCAATTCTATTGAGTATTTCCGTTACAAGCGATTCAACCTGGGGAGGTCGTTCACGCACCACCCGTTGTTCGTTCCCCCCTGCATCGACTTTGATCACCTCCTCCTCACCGCCAGCCTGGACTGGCACCAGTTTCACCCCAGGCAATTGACTGCCAAGCCGTTGTCTAATGGCCGTCAACTCCCCATCAGTGTATCGATCCAGCTTGTTCAAAGCGACAATCAATGGCCGCTCAAAGGCCTGTAATTCAACCAACTCCCGGTGTTGATCCCGGGTTAACTCACCATCGCAGACATAGATCACCAGATGCGCCCGTCTTGCCTCTTCCCGGGCAATCTGTACACGACCTTGATCGATATCAAGAATACCTGGAGCATCACTGAGAATCAGCTCCTGCCCCTGAACATCAAGCTGGTAATGTTGTACCGATTTGGTGGTGCCAGACCTCGGATCAGTCTGAATGGTATCTATACCGCTAATCGCCCTGAGCAATGCACTTTTACCGGTGGAAACCGGCCCGAAAAACGCCACATAGCGCTGTGCCTTTTCACGACGTTCCTCCAACTCCAGCAGCTCCTGCCTGGCCAGAGAGATATCGACCCCCTTCTCATTGGCTTTTGTCAACGCCACTTCGAACGCCTCGCGATCCTCAGGCAAAGCTATCTGTGTGGTCGGCCGATCCTCATATCGAGCTGATTTTCTCCGTCTAAGTAGCCGCCAGCTCAGCAAAAACATCCCTAAACTGAAGAGCAAAATTGCTATTGCATAGAACACCAGCAGTTTCGGCGAGAGTTGGTCGAGCAGATGCCAGACATTGAGGACTGATTCCGTCAACGTTAGCACGAGTAACAGAATCAACAATCCGAGAAATACAATCAACATCAGCAGAATCAACCTAAGTATCCGATTCGACGATCTATTCTGCTGCCGCTCTCTCATTCATTTAAACCTTATCTAATGCCCGTTCGAATAACCCGCAATCTGTATGACATGTTATTATTGATCTGGCAAGCCAAACTGTGTTTTTTTGCTGAAGGAACAGATTGTGCCAAGATCAAGGCGAGATTCTCGGCCTATTCTTGCCCCAGTTGGATGCTGAGTAAATACCCCTATCAACAGGACTCTGAAATGATCCGCCTGCCGAATTCACGTGACGCCTGGAAAACAAGTCGATTCAATGAAACGCTCAAGCGTGAATTGGAGGCTTTAGACTCGGCCAGCTTACCTTTGCAACAAAATCTGACACTGAGTAGTTGTGTCAGTGATGAACCATTCAAGGTAATGGTCATTCAGAGTCAGGAGGCGAGTCGTTTTATCCTGGTAAAAATTGCCATTATGTATAGCGGCATTGAAGCAGGCTGCAACTGCGCCGATGATCCAACCCCCATTGACACTCATGCGGAATATTGTGAGCTTATGGTATCGATTGATAAAAACTCTACTGTAGCCACAATTGGTGGGGTATGACCAATAAATAAATTTAAATCAGTCAGTGTGCTTTTTGATCATAAGTCGTTAAATGTTGCGCATTGGTGCCTTTTGCAAGTCGCGCTAAGTGTTCTACCTGCACATAATCAGCAACATCTGACCACTATGTGGCCTCCTGCCCCGACAAATCTGATTTTGGCAGCATAACAAAAGCATTCATTGCTCGGATACTGTTCAGGGTCGCATTGACTCTGGATTTATCCGCTCGCATCAAAGAAGGATGCAATCTCACGCCATTTGCAGAAAGATAGGCAAGCACTTTATAGGCCGTATCATTACAGGAAAAATTACCCAGCAAAACCGAAATCCCTAGGTTTGACAGCTGATTCAATAATCTTTTTGCCGCCCTCAGTTCGGGTGCGATAGACGGTAGATCAAACTCTATGATCAGGCCTGTCCCAACAACATGTAGTCTACGAAGCTCAGACTGAATGAAAGGAATCAATTGCTCATCATGAATAGCCAGCCCGGACATCCACACCAATACTTTGTCAGGATTACCACAGAATAGAGAAGCCCCGAGTTTACGAATCGCCTGTTGACAGACCAGACGATTTAGCATCCCCATGCCATCAAATTGGCTCGCATTGTGATAGATGTCTCCAAGCTCATCAACCAACCCCGTGCTGGGTGAGAAAGATGGAATCTGTTCAATGATCGCCCCAGGCTCATGGAGCGCCATATAGCGTTGTTCATGAAACTCAACCAAACCATTCTGTAAGGCAGATCTCACTCGGTCTTGCAGTCGCTCATCGGTTTTCGTTTCAGCAACAGGTTGAATAATCTGTCTCTCTTTATGTCTAAGGTAGGGGATTGCAGATTGTTTAAGCGCTGTGTTTGCTGTGATCTCTGCTTGCTTAAGAACAGCATGAGCCCGATCTTGAGCGGAATCGATCATAACCAACCCAATACCCCAATCAGGCTTAGCCCCTCTGACCCGGGCAACTTCGTCCGTTATCTGCTGTGCTAAATCTCGACCAAGCTGGTTTATCTCACGCTCAAACTCCCTTTTGAGAAGAATACCCAGGCTGGCATTGCCGGTTCTCGCAACGAGATCCCTTCGCCCCAATACAGGATCTAAGACATCAGCGATCAACGAAATGAGAGCTTGATGTTCAGAGGATGTCCGCTCCTCTGTCAAACAATCATCACTCGCAAGGGTAATCAGATAAAGCGCATTGAAATCATTTTCCTGGCCCGATCTGGCGCAACACGCATCGAGCTCATCGAGCAGGCAGCGACGATTCATCATGCCCGATACCGTTTCAACCGTGTTTGGATCGTTCAGACTAAGCATCGCTTTGGCACGCTTGATGCGGCTCTGCACGGTTGCAATCAGATGTTTAGCAGCTACCGGTTTTGTTAAAAAGTCATCAGCGCCAGAGTGAAGCGCTAAAATCTTTTTTTCGATATCCTCTTCCCCGGATAGGAATACAATCGGTATAAAACTCGCGTCAAGCTTGGCACGAATCAGCTGTGTCAACTCGATACCGTTGGCACCTGGCATATAGAGATCCATCAGAATAAGATCGGGCTGAAATTCCTCCACAGCATTCATGACACTCATAGGATCGATAATTGTCAGGACTTCATATCCCTCTCTGGTTAACAGCTTACAGGCAAACTGTGCCTGAGATTCATCGTCCTCTACGACTAACACCCGATAGTGAGGATTCAACTCAGGAGAGAGTATCATCTTGATACTACTCATCAGCTCATTGACATTGATCGGCTCTGAATAGCATTGATTCGATCCTGCACGCAACACTTCTAGCCGGGTTTCAACATCACAAACATTGGATAGAAAAACCAACTCTGGGGTCTTCGACATACCTTGACTCAGGTCGGCTAAGTAGTGCCGAATCAGTTCCATGTAGGAGAGATATTGGGTATCCAGCAGGAGCAGATCCACCGAGTGACTCATCAGTGCCGACCTGAGTGATTCAACATCAGATAACTGTTTGACTGACCATCCATTCTTTTCAATAGCAGTAACGATCAGATCACCATCCACACGGTTGCGCGGCAGATAGATCACCTGGTATGAATCGTTCATATGATCAGTGTAATCCTGACTGGAGCTTGAAGCTTTGATTGCCTCAGAGAGTTGATTCAGATATCGGGAAAGTTGATCAAGTTCCTGTTGATCAGGCTGCTCCTGCTCCTCATGCACGTCACTGATTACTTTTTCAATCGCCAGGCAGAGTTCATGCACATTCACCATCCCCGAAACGCTACTGTAGCGAGCAATTTCATGGAGCATGCGAAGCGCGGTTTGGATACAGGAACTGTTCCACAATCCTGAAGGCAAAACTGGCCAGTTACTTTTGAGTCGATCAAGTAGATGTGGCAGCTGTTCCAGCGCCTCATGATCCAATGAATCACCGATTGTGGACATCCCATTCACCCTATTAACAACAGCCCTGTTCAAAGTCAGTCAGAATCAGCTCATAGATAACCACATCGGGCTATAGCGATTAATCCGCTCATAAAATTGATCATCTTCCGTTGAGCATGCCTGAGTTTAGCCTACAGCCCAAATAAATGATCGCCTAGGAGACCTGATGGCCAGCGCAACCCTCAATAAATATACTGAGTTCAATGAATCAACTCAGCGACGCAATATCTATTGAGATTAGCGCAATTTGCTATCACAGTCACTCATAGAATCCCAGTTGAGTGGGATGCAACACACATCCAGATACTGTTTATTTAAAAAATAACTGATCTATCACTAAATCATAGACTTATTCAAGATAAACAAGCAGGGATATTAGAAAAATCTAAACATTGTTGCAATATTTTCTGAATCTGGCGAATAGCTTTGCTGTCTGGAATAAAATAACGATTAGTGTATCTTTACCACACCGCCCTGCTGTTTGACTGCCTGGGATTATTAACTTATGAGCTCAGTTGACTTTTCAATCGAACAAATACGCAACATTGGTCTTATCGCCCATATCGATGCCGGCAAAACCACTACCACTGAACGCATGCTTTACTGTTGTGGGCGAACCCGCCAGATAGGCTCTGTCGATGATGGCACCACCATTACCGATTGGATGGATCAAGAGCGAGAGAGAGGCATCACAATCGTGGATGCTTCGGTAACGGCCCTGTGGCAAGATTGTCAGATCAATCTGATTGATACTCCAGGACACATTGACTTTACGGCAGAAGTGCAACGGGCGTTGAGAGTTCTGGATGGCGCCGTGGTGGTTTTTGACGCTTCTCAAGGGGTGGAACCACAGAGTGAAACAGTCTGGCGCCAGGCGGATAAATACCGCGTACCGCGTATCTGTTTCATCAATAAAATGGATAGGCTTGGTGCGGAATTTGAAAAATCGATTGAAAGCATCCAAAAACAGCTTTCTGCAAACCCAGTTCGTCTGCAACTGCCGATTGGTTCTGAACATGCGTTTCAAGGCGTTATAGACCTAATCAAAATGCAATCCATTGTCTGGCAAGGACATCATGAGAATCCACCAGAGCATCATGAGATTCCTCAACAGCTGACTCGTGAAGCACAAACCGCTCGCAATGCCATGATCGAGGCGGTCGCCGAAGTGGATGATCAACTGCTCTCACTTTGGCTGGATAAAAGTGATCTCAGCGAAGCCCAACTGAAAGCTGCTGTACGACGAGCGACCATTGCCAATAGCATCACACCGGTACTCTGTGGCAGTGCCTATAAAAACAAAGCAGTGGAACCCCTGCTGGATGCAATAACCGACTACCTCCCCTCTCCCGTTGATATCGGTTCCGTCAAGGGCAGAGATCCGGTGACCAATGATATCGTTGAGCGCCAACCTGATGCAGAAGCGCCTTTGAGCGCACTGATCTTTAAAACCGTAACGGATGCCTATGCAGGAAGATTGTGTTATGTCAGGGTCTACTCTGGTATCCTGCAGAGCGGTGCAAGCATCCTTAACCCAAGGCAAAATCGATCCTTGCGTATCGGCCGCCTCGAAAGGATGTACGCCGAACATCGTGAAGACATCAAGCAAATTGGGACAGGGGATATTGCCGCACTCTTGGGGCTCAAGGAGAGTGTAACTGGAGATACACTCTGTGCAATCAAACAACCTCTGCTCCTGGAATCGATCTCTTTTCCGGAACCGGTGATCAAAATCACCATCTCACCGATGACGGCTCAAGATAACGACAAATTGGCTGATGCGCTGCAACAGCTGGCAGAAGATGATCCAACTTTTAAATTTGAAGCCGAAAACGAGACCGGACAAACCCTGCTTGGCGGTATGGGGGAACTTCACTTAGAAGTGATTCTGGAGCGCTTGAAGCGTGAGCATGGGGTGACCGTGCGTACAGGTAAGCCAAAAGTCGCCTATAAGGAGACCATTACAGGAATAGTTGCCCGTGCAGAAGGCCGCTTCGTGCGGCAGACCGGTGGCCACGGCCAATATGGACATGTCATTCTGTGCCTCACCCCGGATGACACTATCGATGGGGTGATTTTCGAGAATAGTCTTAGCCACGGTAAGATTCCAAACCAATTTATTGCAGCGATTGAAGCCGGTATTATCGAATCCTCCCGCAGCGGGGTAATCGGTGGTTATCCGGTGTCTGGTATCAATGTGAATTTGATTGATGGCTCATACCATGAGATGGACTCAACGCCAATATCCTTCAAAGTAGCAGCCGGTAAGGCATTTCGCAACGGTCTCGAACTGGGCATCCCAACCCTGTTGGAGCCAGTTGTCTCCTGCAATGTCATTACCCCTGAAGAACAGCTTGGTGATGTGTTGGCGCAACTGGCGAACCGACGGTCTGAGATTGAAGGGATATCAGACCGACCCGGGCATATCAAATCCATCCATAATATGGTACCCCTCTCAGAGATGTTCGGCTATGCAACAGAGTTGAGATCCGCCACCCATGGGCGCGGTACTTTTACTATGGAATTCGATCACTATACTGCCGTACCCAAAGAGATCATGCGAACCATGGGCCGATAACCCATCGCCCATTATTGCAAAATACCCTAACCGTGAAAGGCCTGATCCGAATCGAGATAGGCTTGAGTGCTCTGCCGACCTAAAATAGCATTGCGGTGAGGAAACCTGCCAAACTGCCGGACAATTTCACGATGGCATTTCAGGTTTCATTCTGGTTACTGAACCCACACCAGCCACTTCAATCAGCCAACTCCAGATCCTCCCAGATCGCTTCCAAACCCGCTTCTGCACAGGCGCCATCGATACTATCACGCTCAGATGATCCTGGTGGTGCACCGGATACACCAATTCCCCCAAGTGTTTCACCTTGCGCCGTAATCACCAATCCACCACCGACCAATAGAGCGCCAGGATTATGCTGCACTTGATCCGGAATACGCCCCTCCTTCAGCAAACCGGCCAGAACCGATGTGGGTTGACGAAAACTGTTTGCCGTCCAGGCTTTTCGAATGGCTGTTTCGATGGTGTGTGGGCCGGCAAATCGGTCTCGCAGCAATGCCGTAACATTCCCGCCTCGATCAACGACCGCCACAGCAACGGAGTACCCCTTATTGCGACACGCCTTAATCGCCCCATTCACCGCTTTGGCAGCCAACTCAAGACTCAGGCTTCGGCTGGTATAGAGGCTTTCGCTCTCAGCATAGCCGCTTTGTGTCATTAAACACAAAGCCATGATAAAAAATACTTTTATTGAATTTTGCATGAGGATTCCCCAGACAATTGAATGAGCCACTGAAAAAATCTCTCACGCAGACGGATGGCGGTATGTAACAAATGTCACAGAGTTCATTTCCTGGGAATTTGTGCAGTGCCATAATTCTGAAATTTCAGCTCATCAAAAAGATGAACCGGTATGGTAGAAAAGTGGCAACAACCAGCTGAAAGCAAGCCACATGATCAGAATCAGGGGTAATCCAACCCGCACAAAATCACCAAATGTATAGTTGCCGGCGCTCATGACTAAGAGATTGGTCTGATAGGCCATAGGGGTGGCATAGCTCATGTTGGCACCAAACAGTACAGCAAGTACAAATGGCTCGGTTGGTAGATTCAGATTTTGTGCTATACCAATCGCAACAGGTGTACCGATGACTGCAGCAGCATTGTTTGACACTACATTTGTCAGCAAAGCCATCAGCAACATCAAACTGCTGAGTATCACGGTTGGCGACGCACCGGCAGTAAAATTGACAAAACTGTTTGCAAGAAACACGCTACCTCCGGTCATCAGCAGTGCATTGCCCAATGCCAGACTGGCAACGATGACCAAAATCACCTGGGCATTTAGTGCTCGGCCGATATCACGCCAGCTGAGACAACCATTCAGTAGCATCAGCAACACACCAGTCACCGCACTCACAGCAATGGGTAAGATACCCGACGCGGCTAACAGAATAATCCCCAACATGATCGCCAACGAATCAGGGGCTCGGCGGGTATGGGGTAGATCGGTCGTGGCATCCAGCACCATCATGATGGATTGCTGTTTCAGTTCGTGTATCTGATCACGTTTGCCTTGTATCAACAGAACATCGCCAACCCGCAGGCTTAAATTTTCCAAACCCTGAGGCATCGATCTGATCCGTTCATTGGCGCGGTGTACAGCCAGTACCACCAACTGATAACTGTCTGCGAATCGCATCTCATTCAGTGTCCGGTTTTGTAGCGGCGAGCCTCTGAATATGATCGCTTCTGCCAACTGCTGATCATCTGCACGCAGTGGGTGATCCTTGTCCACCTCATCCCCACCCGAATAGAGCGTTACCCCCAACTGCTGTTCAAAAGCTTTCAGATTGGCCGGCGTATCGTGTACCAATAGGCGATCGCCAGGATTAAGCTGAGCATCTGGCAATGGCATGATATAGGTTGTCTCACTACGTCGAATACCCTCTACCTGAAGACGATCAAGGGTTAGCGCGATGGCCTCCGAAAGGCTCATACCGGCAACTGTACTATCCTCTTTTATAACCAGATGAGCCGTGAAAACTCGGGGTGAAACATCTGCCAACACCAGTTCTCTGCTTGGCAGAATACGCGGCGCAATCAGCCATAAGTAGATCAAAGCGATCGAGTTGGCTATCAGCGCGGGTAGGATAAAGTCGAACATATCGATCCGCTGCAAACCCATATCCGCTGCAACACCAATGACCAGAAGATTGGTTGAGGTACCGATTGTTGTGCTCATTCCGCCAATCAATGTGGCAAATCCCATCGGCATCAATAAGGCTGAGGCATCAGTTTTGGTCTGCAGGGCTACACTGACCAGAATCGGCAACAAGAGAACCACAATGGGGGTATTGTTTATGAATGCACTCATCACCCCGGCCATCAATAGAGTCAGGAGGAATGAAATCGATGGACTGACCCGCCACAAATTTGCCAGGGTACGCCCAATTGGTTCTAAAGCACCAGATCGAACGAGACCATGTCCCGCCACCATCAAAGCACAGACAGCGATCAAAGCCTCATGGCCAAATCCTTTGAAAAAATCCACTGAGTGAATGCTGCCTGCTGCCCCTTGGTAAGGAAACAACTCAAATCCGAGCGTAAGCAGTGTCAATATCACCAATGCTGAACTCTCCAAGGGGATTTTCTCCCGGCTGAAAAGTACTAATGCCAATCCTGTCAGCAACAGCACAGCAATCATATGAGCATTGAGCAATCCGTTCTCCATCATTTTTCTCTGTTTTCCATGCTTAATAAAGGTCAGCCTAGAAAAAAATGCCTAAAAATGCGACAAGCGATAAAAACCAGGAATGGATATCAATGGTGATAACGCCAGTATAGCTGTTTTATGATTAGGCAAAAAAATCCCGGCAGACGCCGGGATAATGTGGAGGATCACAATGTTCAAAGCGTGTTAAGCTCGAAACACTAAACTATAAGCAGCAAGCAGGCCAACTCTTTATTTCTTTTATTTTCAATGTGTTGCATGACGAGGTAATGTTGTAGATCCATCTTCTGTGCACTATTTTTGCTCAGCGTGCACAACAAAGTGTGATCCATCACTGTGCATGAGTCAGTGTGTGGTTTTGTTCACTACCCGGTTGAGAATAATCCACTGAATTTGTATCCCACATAATCGCGCCCACTTATTTAACTCGGCAAGCCTCGTTCATAAATTGCTGGGCTCTTTTGTATCTACCAAGACCTAGGGAATCCTTTTCTCTCAGGGAGAAGGTGCTCAGTGAGGCAGCCGTGATCCCACAAAACTCATTCTGACAGTATCCATTTCAGAGTTAACACAAGATGACTTAGAATTTTGAAACAAGTCCCTCTACATATTTCTCAATACAAACCTGCTTAATACCTGGGTGAAGATGCGTTAAATTTGAGATCACGATAGAAGTCAGTCTCACCATCTATCTGAATTTAAGTGAACAGATAAGTTTTTTTATGTGGGACGCTGAGAATCGTCTATTTTTTTGCGTAAGTTTTCTTAAGTTCCGCTTTGCTTGATCTGAAATTTTGCTCAAACTTTGACCACATGGTCATTGGATTTTATTTATAACGGTAAAAAATAAGTTTTTGAGGTTAATTATTTGTGATTTTCAATTTGTTAATTACTTAAGAAAAAATACGATCGGACGAAAGCATATTTACAATTTAACGCGATTTATTGGCAAAAATTCGTTGTATTCATCAAAAAAACTCGAATTTTTTATAATAAATTGTCTCTAGGTGTTGTCCTTAAGCTCATCTCGAACTATATTATGCAAGTCTATTCAATCATATAGGAGTACCAATGGCACTTAAGAAAACCGTAAAGAAACGTCGTAGAGCAAAAAGAAAAGTTGTTTCGATGGAAACAATTACTGAAGCTTTACAAGCCGACATCAATCTATCTGCTGCCAATAAACGAGCATTGGCCAGATTATCTAAAGCTGAGACAGCACTCGAGCGTCAAGACAAGTTGCTTGCGGCCAACAGCGATCGCGTCGAAAAAGCTCGGAGCGCAGTAAGCAGTGCAAAAACCGCTGCCAGTAAAGCTAAGGCGAAAGAGCGCCTGAGTGCGGCTCAAGACAAACTGAAGCAGGTTAAGGCCGAGCGGAGCGCACTGGTCAGTGAGCAGAGTAAAGCGGTTCGTCTGGCAAAAGGGCTTTACAAAGCCATGCAATCTGCACAGGCGAAGATGGTCAAAGACTTTGAGAAGAGCGCAAAATCTCTCGAAAAGGCTGTAGATTCGCAACGCCGCAGGCGTCGTAGAACCAAGAAAAAAGTGGCTGCCACTGCCGAGTAAGCTGGCGATTCATGAAGAATTGAATTCACTGTCTTGGTCTGCCCAGGACAGTGAATCCCTCCCCAACTCCAAAACCTTTCTCATAATTCTCGCTCAACCTGAGCGCCAAAGCCCTAACAAAACTCTTGCCGGTCTACTTTTCTCTATTCTGGCTAACGCTACCTAGTGTCTAATAAATAAATTAACCACTACTTTTTCTATAAAAACAACCAATGAATAGCAGAATGGAGCGATCAACTGATATCTGACCTTGTGTTGGCGAGTATTTACGCCGATTCGTGAGCTGTTAAATAGTTGCTAGCACGCTCTACACTTGGTTGTCGCATTCCTACCACAAGCTGTTCGCTACGGCGCCTTGTCAGGATTCTGATTCTTATCTGAACCACGGCGGTGATGAGACGGTTTGCTGCCATGGGCTTTGCGGTAGATCAGTTTCTCCAACTCCACCAGAAACAACACACTTGATGCGACCAAAACAATCAGCAGCCACATAACAGCACTGATAGGTGCTGTACCGAAGAGATATTGAAGTTGAGGCAGGTAGGTAAAACCCAACTGAAACACCACCAGCAATCCAATAGCAAAAAGTAGATATCGATTACCAATCAGACCGCCCCAGTTCAATATGGAGGCTGTCAAGTAGCGTGAATTAAAGAGATAGAAGATCTCGAACATAACCAGAGTGTTGACCGCAATGGTTCTTGACGTCTCTATGGACATACCTTGCTCTCTTGCCATGAAAAAAAGACCAAATGTTCCACAGGTTAGAATTGTTGCCACAAAGAGGATACGCCAAAGCAAAAACGAGGTTAGCAGTGGCTCTTCAGCCTTTCTCGGCTTACGTTGCATGCCCCCAGGTTCGGATGGCTCCATAGCCAGTGCCAACGCCAGGGTCACAGCAGTAATCATATTCACCCATAGTATCTGCACAGGCGTCAACGGCAGTTGATTGAAACCCAGTACGATTGCAGCCAGTATGATCAAGGCTTCTCCACCATTTGTCGGCAAAATGAAGAGGATCGCCTTCTGCAAATTGTCGTATACGGTTCTCCCCTCCTCAACAGCCGAGAGAATCGAGGCAAAGTTGTCATCGGCAAGTACCATCTCAGAAGCCTCTTTTGCCGCTTCTGTACCATTCTTTCCCATGGCAATTCCCACATCCGCGCGCTTCAAAGCTGGTGCGTCATTAATACCATCACCGGTCATAGCAACCACCTGATGCTGTCCTTGTAATAGGGAGACAAGCCGCAATTTATGCTCAGGACTTACCCGGGCAAAAACATCGACGCTCAAAACACGATCACTCAGCTGTTGATCATCCATCAATTCGAGTTCCTGTCCGGTCAGCGCATCAGAACTGTTGCTCAGATGTAATTGCTGAGCAATCGCCAGCGCTGTAGCACTATGATCGCCAGTAATCATTTTGACTCTGATGCCTGCCTGATGACACTGATTTATTGCTTTGATGGATTCACTCCGAGGCGGATCGATCAGGCCAAACATGCCCAGTAAGATCATACCCTGCTGCACATCCTGAAAATCCAATTCAATCTTATCGATCGGAGTTGGTTTGATGGCAATTGCCAATACACGCTGCCCTTCTCTAGCCATCTCATCGATCTGATTCAACCAGCGCTGTCGATCTAATGGCTCATCACCCTGCATGCTCCTCTGTAGCCGACACAGTTCCAGAAGTTTTTCTGGAGCTCCCTTTAGTATGATAAAAGCCCCACCGCTGTGGCTGTGATGAAGTGTTGCCATAAAGCGATGTTCCGATTCAAAGGGTATCAGGTCGGAACGCGGGTGCTGTTTATTGGCGACTGTTGAATCGATACCGGCCTTCACACCGACAACCAGTAATGCTGCACAACACGCCAGCCCTCACCACCTCACCCAGCTGCGGTTGATCCTCAAGCTGTACGGTTTGGCCATTCAAATTAAGCGAACCATGGGGGTCATATCCATCACCGCTGACTGAGAAACTGTGCCGGCAGGTCACAATGGTGCGCACTGCCATTACATTGCGTGTCAGTGTACCAGTCTTGTCCGAGCAGATGACCATCACCGCCCCCAAAGTCTCCACAGCAGGCAACTTTCTGATGATGGCATTACGCTGCGCCATGCGCTGAACACCGATGGCAAGGGTGATGGTCATGATCGCCGGTAATCCTTCAGGAATGGCGGCAACAGCAAGACTGACTGAAGCAAGAAACATCTCTGACGCATGGTACCCCTGAAACAGAATACCAAACAGGAATGTGGTCAGGGCTAAAGCCAGAATACCGTAAGTAAGCCAACCACCAAACTGATTCATCTGTCTTAACAAGGGGGTTGTTGTCGACTTCACTTCGGCGACCAATGAACCGATACGACCGATTTCTGTATTCACGCCAGTAGCAACGACAATGCCTCTACCCTGTCCATGGGTGACAAGGGTTCCTGAATAGGCCATATTTGTTCGGTCACCAAGTGGCGTGTCCTGTTTAAGTGTCTGTACTGTCTTTTCTACAGCCATCGACTCACCAGTAAGTACAGACTCTTGAAGTTGAAGTCCTTTGACCCTGAACAGTCTCAGATCGGCTGGCACACGATCACCTGATTGCAGCAGCACTACATCCCCAACAACCAGTTGTTCAGCATCAAGGGTCAGCTGCATATCATCACGTAGCACAATGGCATGGGGTGATAACATTTGGCGAATCGCATTCAGTGCATTTTCAGCCTTACCTTCCTGAAGATAGCCAATCAGCGCATTGATCACAACGACTGCGAAAATCACCGTGGCATCGAGCCAATGCTGCAGCAGCGCGGTAACTACGCCTGCGACAATCAATACATAGATCAGTAAATTATGGAATTGGTAGAGAAAACGTTTCCATGCAGGTACAGGCTCCGGCTCTGGAAGTCGATTAGCCCCATATCGTTCATAGTATGTATTCGCCTGTTCACTGGTTAATCCAGATTCAACTGACTGTAATCGATCAAATAACGCCTCAGGCTCAGCAGCATGCCAGTGATCTTCGAGCAGCAACAAATCTTCCTGTTGAGCCGATTGTTGGTTGTTGGTCTGTTTGAAAACTCTGTAAAGCGTGATGATGACAAGCAAAACACACAATAATGCTAGGCTGTTCCACCCTATATCACTAAACATGAGCACTCTCTCTTCTACTTCTGGTCGACAAACCCACAAGATTTGCGTGCAAATAGCGGCTGGAACCTCGATTCCATCATTACTAGACGTACTCAACAGGCCACACTCGATTGCCTGATCATCTCTATCTACATTTATTACTTCGCAAGCAATTGTAGGAAGAAATCAAAATTCATGACGCCACTTACCAATTATAATAAACATTCGAATCACCATTGTGATTGGGTGGGAATTCAACAGGATTCACGATAAAAGTGGGGTTTATAACTGGAAAAGACATGAACTACAGTGTGTTACACAAAACTCAATAAACCTACCCAGAGCTGAGCGGCCCTGACGACTTAGCCTCATTCTGGCAGCCCCCCGCAGCATTAGCAGTATATTCAGTTATTCTAATTATTAATCAATGCCTTATTAATACTCGACAAATTAACTTTGTTATTGCGTTTTAGTTGGTTTTTGACTTATTCTTTAACCGGGGCTTATTAAAAACGACGCCTAGCAGAATCCGGCCGTCACTGATGTGCGGAATAGCAGATGATCCTAAGGGATAGTCAAAACAGTGATTCTGATGAAGCAGTTCTCATCATAAATCCAAATCGAAACCTGACTTGGCAACAGTCCAAGTGGTTGTTCCTCTTCTTTGCCTTTTGCTGCTCAGCGGTTGCTGTCTATTTCGTCTCGATTGGTGCTTGGTTGGTTATGCCTTTTGCCGGCCTGGAAATCCTGCTGATCGGTGGAGCCATTTATTGTCAAAACTGCTGCGCATACTGCCAACAGATCATCAAAATAGAGAGTGACCACGTCCGTATCATCAATAACGGCCAAATCAAATCGGAAAAATGTTTTCACAAAGCCTGGTTGAGAATCATCAGAAACCGTGACCCCCGAGGCTGGTATCCAAGCCGTCTACTGATCGGTAAAAAAATTTTAAACGACAGGATAACCATCCCATGTCGGTAAAAGCTCAACTGACCAATCATCCATCCTTCAAGCTTAAATTCACCTTACTCACTGGTATTGCAGCTGCTGGGTTGGTAGTTGCCGACAAATGCAAAGCGGAGTATGGCCTCAACTTCCCGCCTCCGGCTGCGGATATCGCACAGGAGATCTATGACATCCATATGTTGACGATGCAGATCACAACCATACTGTTGGTGATTGTCTTCGGCTTCGTCTTCTACTCCCTCTATCACCATCGCAAAAGCCGCGGATATCAGGCTGATCAGAATTTTCACAACTCCTGGTTTGGCAACTGGTCCTGGGTGGTGGTGCCTGTGATGGTGCTGGGTGTGGATCTGACGATTGCCGGCAAAGCGGATGCGGTATTGAAAAAAGTCTGGGAAGTACCCAAAGAGGAGAACATTCTGGATGTTAAAGTCACCGGCCACCAATGGTGGTGGGAGTTCGACTATCTGGATCATGGCATCAAGGTGGAAAGCCGTTATGTGCCGGAAAAAGATTCGGGAGATCTCTACCTGAGAGAGGTGGATAACCGACTGGTGTTACCCACTGGACAGAGAATACGCTTTTTACATACCTCGGCTGATGTTCTGCATGCTTTTTGGGTACCTGAATTGGCAGTAAAGAAGGACGCCATCCCCGGTTATGTCACTGAAACCTGGGCAGAACTCAACCGTGAGGGTATATTCCGCGGCCAATGTGCCGAGCTTTGTGGCACCTGGCACTCCCGCATGCCCATCGTGGTTGAATCTGTCTCACCACATCAGTTTGCTGCCTGGGTTGATGACCAACAAGCGATCAAGGTCGCCGCTGCCGCTGAAGCCAGTGCCGACAAGAGCTGGGGCAAGGACGAGTTGCTGGCTAAGGGCAAAACCTTATATGAAACGAAATGTGCTGCTTGCCATCAGGTTACCGGGCTTGGTCTGCCCCCCGCATTCCCGGCTCTAAACGCTTCACCAGTCGCCACCGGGCCAATCGAGGCCCATCTGGAGATTGTCATTAATGGAAAACAGGGTACCGCAATGCAACCTTGGGGATCACTCAACGATTTGGAAATTGCAGCAATCGTGACTTATGAGCGAAATGCCTGGGACAACAATACCGGCGATGTGGTGCAACCTTCCGATGTGAAGCAGGCGAGATAGAGGAGAGTTTCAACATGACTACAACCACCTTTGACCATGATGAAGCGCATCATCACGAAAGGCCGACAGGTTGGCGGCGTTGGCTGTTCAGCACCAACCATAAGGACATAGGCACCCTCTACCTGCTGTTTGCTCTGACGATGCTGTTTCTAGGCGGCGCCAGTGCCATGTTGATCCGTCTGGAGTTGTTCCAACCCGGCATCCAGTTGCTCGATCCGGATCTCTACAACAATCTGGTCACTAACCACGCCTTGATCATGATATTCGGCGCTGTAATGCCAGCGGCTGCAGGACTGGCAAACTGGATGATTCCAATGATGATCGGTGCGCCAGATATGGCCCTGCCAAGGATGAACAATCTCAGTTTCTGGATTCTGCCCGCCGCGGCAACCATGTTGATTCTCTCTTTCGTGGTGCCCTTCTTTCCGGGCGGTGGCACACAGATCAATACTGGATGGACCCTCTATCCACCGCTTTCGATTCAGGTTGGCATGTCGATGGATTTCCTGATCTTCGCCATCCACCTGTTGGGTATCTCCTCTGTATTGGCCTCGATCAACATCATAGTCACCCTACTGAACATGCGCGCACCGGGTATGACATTGATGAAGATGCCGATGTTCTGCTGGACCTGGCTGGTCACAGCCTTCCTGCTGATTCTGGTTGTACCGGTACTGGCAGGTGGTGTCACCATGCTGCTGTTCGACCGACACTTCGGCACCAGCTTTTTTGATGCGGCCGGTGGTGGTGACCCAGTACTGTTTCAACACCTGTTCTGGTTCTTTGGCCACCCTGAAGTCTACATCTTGCGTTTGGTGTCCTCGCCCACGTGATTCCTGCGTTCTCCCGCAAACCCCTGTTTGGTTATAAGTCGATGGTCGGCGCGATGTTGACGGTAGCCACCATTGGCATGGTGGTGTGGGCGCACCATCAATATACTATTGGCATGTCTTTGGGTGCGGTAACCTACTTCATGATCGGCACCATACTGATCTCCATTCCGGTGGGTCTGATGATTTTCAACTTCATTGCCACCATGTGGCGCGGTGCGATGACATTTGAGACTCCAATGTTATTTGCTGTGGCAATCGTGCTGATGTTCACCTTTGGTGGTCTGAGTGGCGTGATGCTAGCGGTTGTTCCCGCCGATATGCAGTATCACGACAGTATGTTTGTGGTCGCTCATTTCCATTATGTCTTGATGCCTGGCGCTGTGTTCGGGCTGTTTGCCGGTATTTTCTACTGGCTCCCCAAGTGGACAGGACATATGTATGACGAAACCTTGGGCAAAATCTTTTTCTGGACCAATGTCATCGGTTTCAACATCACCTTTTTCCCACAGCACTTTCTCGGCCTGGCGGGCATGCCGCGAAGGATCGTTGACTACAACATGATGTTTACCGAGTTCAATGTCGTCTCAAGTATCGGCGCAATGATTTTCGGCCTCAGCCATCTGTTGTTGCTCTATATTGTTATTAAAACCATTCGTGGTGGAAAAAAGGCCGAAAGTAGAGCCTGGGAAGGCGCCAAAGGCCTTGAATGGGAACTGGACTCACCACCTGCTTTTCACACTTGGACCGTGGCTCCACAAATCAAATAGAGACGCCAGGAGGAGAGATGAGAATACCGAGACATCAAACAGCGGAACTGAGAAATAGAAACGTCCGCCTCGCCTGGGTACTCGGAGGCATGGCGATTTTCTTTCTAGTCACCTCGTTTCCATTTTGGACGGGTCTGTTTCGAATCGTAGGTACTCAGGAAATGCCATGAGCAATGCAACCACCAGAGACAATAAAAACCGTCGCACTACTTTACTATTGAGCAGTCTGGTGGTAGGCATGTTTGGTTTTGGCTTTGCTCTGGTGCCACTCTATAACCTGTTTTGCGAAATCACAGGCACCCAATCTCTATCACAAAGAAAAATCAATCAAGCCGACCATCAAACGATAAAACAGATTGATAGCAAAAGATGGGTAACGGTGAAATTCGATGCCACGGTGAATCCGAATCTTCCCTGGGATTTTCAGGCGGTAACCCGCAGTTTGAAGGTGCATCCGGGAAAAACTTATGAAGTTAACTTTGTCGCCCATAACCGCAGTGGTGATGTAGCGACTGGGCAGGCTATCCCCAGTATCGCCCCCTGGCAGGCAACCCCCTATTTCAGCAAATTGGAGTGTTTCTGTTTCAACAAACAGACTCTGGCGGGTAATCAACAGAGAGACATGCCATTACGCTTCATGGTCTCCACTGAGCTGCCGGAAGCGATTCAATCACTGACCTTGTCCTACAGCTTCATGCGTTTAAAGGCCTCAAATAGCAAAACTGATCTGTCGAAGCTGCTGCCACAAATTGCCATGCAGAAAACCACTGAAATCAGATAACCGATGAAAACCACTGTTACCAAAACCATATCGGGGAGAGAATTGCTATGTCAGTAAAGGAGCCTAGTGGGAATTACTTCATACCCGACCCAAGTCCCTGGCCAATCATCGGCATGCTTTCACTGTTGACTACTCTGTTCGGTGGTGCCCTGGCGATGAATGGGTTTTCCCTCGGCGGTTTTGTGGTGAGCGCTGGGCTGCTGATGTTCTTCTACCTGCTCTACAGTTGGTTTCGTGATGTCATCAAGGAGAATTTAAGCGATTGTTATAATCGCCAGGTCGATAGCTCTTTTCGGATGGGCATGTTCTGGTTCATCGCCTCGGAAGTGTTCTTCTTCCTAAGTTTTTTTGGCGCTCTCTTCTATATACGGACGATTGCCCTGCCCTGGCTGGGTGGCAATGGATATCTTGGGGTCACCAATGAAATCCTCTATCAGGGTTTTGAAAATGCATGGCCATCCCATGGGCCGGGAGAGCTGGGTGGCGATTTCAAACCGATGAGCGCCTGGGGGATTCCAGCGATCAATACACTGATACTACTGAGCAGCGGCGCGACCATCACTTGGGCCCATTGGGGCTTAAAACTCGACAATCAGAAACAGTTGGTCAACGGACTGATCGCGACCATCACCCTGGGCGTTTTATTTGTCATCCTTCAGGCTTATGAATATGGTCACGCCTATCATGAGCTAAATCTGACGCTTGAATCAGGTGCCTATGGTTCGACCTTTTATATGCTAACCGGATTTCATGGTTTTCATGTCACCATGGGCGCCGTGATGCTGATGGCGATACTTGGCCGAAGCATGAAAAGCCACTTCAGCTCGCATAACCACTTTGCGTTTGAGGCTGTGGCCTGGTACTGGCACTTTGTGGATGTGGTTTGGCTTGGTCTGTTTGTCTTCGTCTATTGGTTGTGAGGCACTAAACCATGCCATTAACCAAGATGACTCTAAGGCGTCAAGCCATGCGGAGTGAGCAGGCCGAAAAAGTAGCCGGCCATCAGAATGACAAACAGCAGCAATGAGAGTGCCACTCGAACGGTCAAGGCGCGTACCACACGGGTGCTACTGTTTTTGCCATCATTCTTCGCCATGTAGTACATCCCTTGAAAAAGGGAGATCAGTATGAACAACAGCACTAGAAGAACAGGTAATTTATAGATTATGTCCACGTTAACACCCTTTTCTGAGGTACCAATGAAATTCCGATTTTCAGTATTATTTTGTGTAAGGATGATCCAAATATAGTTGTTATGACAGGTAGTACCCGACAATTTCGCGCTCAAACAATCCCTACAGTTGTTATGGTAATCGTTATCCCACTACTTTGCATGCTCGGATTCTGGCAACTGGATCGTGCCGAACAAAAACGCACCCAGGCGGCTTCCTTGGAGATGCGCCGTAATCTGCCCCCTATTACATTGACCAATTCTACACCTATTGAAGTGGATCAACTTCGATATCGAAATGTACTACTGCAAGGCCGATTTATTGCGGAGAAGACGATCTTGATTGCGAATCGAAAATATCTGGGAAAAACCGGATTTCATGTGGTGACGCCATTACGTCTTTCTAACAACGACGGTGTGGTATTAGTCAACCGGGGGTGGCTCAAGGCAGCCCCTTCAACGGACAGTTCGGTACTGAAAATGGGGGCAGAACCATTGACCATAGCCGGAGAGATCAGAATTCCCCAAGCCCCGGCCATTGAGTTAACCCCATCCGACGACAACCGGGGTTTAATTCCACACTGGCCCTACCTGACTCTGGATCGATATCGCCAATGGTCCGGCCTGGAGATTTTACCATTTCTGGTTTTGCAGTCATCAGAAGATGATCTGGCTTTGATCCGTCAATGGCCCACGCCCAAAGTCAGTGATCTGATGCATATTGGCTATGCGATTCAGTGGTTCGCATTTGCCATCATCGCACTGCTTGTCTGGCTGCGTCTCTCTTTTCAAAAGATGGGAAACGATTCTCCATGAACAGTCTGGCCCAACAACCTCCGGCTTCAAACAATCTGACCTCGTTGTGGATTCTGATTGCCATTACCGCGTTGCCGTTGATCGCTGCTTGGTTATTTTTTCTCAACCCACAATGGCTCCCATCAGGCAGAACACACCATGGGGTATTAATTGATCCTCCAAGACCCGTGGAGTCATTAGCCCTAAAAACGGAAGACCAATTGAATTTTGATTGGCAGGCGATTGAAGGCATGTGGACTCTCGTCGTAATGAGCGAACGAAGTTGTGATGCAGCCTGCCTGGAAACACTCATCAAAGTCCGCCAGATTCGCAAAGCCACCGCGACCAACAGGCATCGAATAGCCCGCGCACTGATCCTTCAACCCGATGTTGAAGGAGAGGTTGAAATACCCTCCCTGAATGGACTTGAAGGCACCCATTTACTGATTGCCGACGCCGGCCAACAGAGTACCGTTAAGCGCCTCTTTCCAGCGGCTGAATTCGAAGACAGTGTCGCAATCTTCATGATCGATCCCAGAGGTGACTTGATGATGCGATACGACACCCATCAGGTCACATCCAAACAGATTCTTAAAGATCTCGAACGCCTGCTCAAGGCCTCACAAACCTGGTCCAAAGGAGGTCAATATGGCCACCAGTGATCTCACAGCACGACAATCTGTAAGTTATGCCTGGCAACACTACTATGAACTGACCAAACCCAAGGTGGTGTTATTGATCGCCTTCACCGCATTGGTCGGCATGTTACTCTCTACCCAGGGAGTCGTACCCTGGCAGCCGATGCTGTTCGGTCTGCTGGGAATCTCACTGGCTGCTGCCTGTGGGGCTGTGATCAACCATATTGTTGATCAACGAATCGATAAAATGATGGATCGCACCCAGCGTCGGCCGATTCCCAGTGGCCATATGGACAGCCAACATGCGGGTAGTTTTGCCTTGCTACTGGGCATGGTTTCGATCTCAATGCTCTATTTTCTAGTCAATCCACTGACTGCCCTGCTGACATTTTTTGCACTGATCGGCTATGCACTGATCTATACCCGCTATCTGAAACGCAACACACCGCAAAACATTGTCTGGGGTGGCTTGGCCGGCGCCGCACCACCTCTCCTGGGTTGGGCCGCGATCACCGGTGAAGTGACCATCGAGGCGTTTTTGTTGATGTTGATCATTTTCGTCTGGACTCCACCCCACTTCTGGCCACTGGCCATCCACCGCCGAGACGACTATGCCAAGGCGGAGATCCCCATGTTGCCGGTAACCCATGGTATCGACTTTACTAAGCAACAGATTCTGATCTATAGCATCATGTTGCTGGCGGTCACCCTGCTACCCTTTGTGGTTGATATGAGCGGATATCTCTATCTGTGTGGCGCTATTGCGCTTGGTCTCGGTTTTATCTATCACGCCATCAAACTGCTGCAGAGTCCAGGACGTAACCATGCAATGAAAACCTTTGGCTACTCGATCCTCTATTTGAGCCTGCTGTTTACCCTGCTACTGACGGATCACTACGTCAGAATGATCTGAGGCGCCATGAGCTGAGCTCGAAATTCCAATGCTGAGAGACCATATAAGGAGTAATATGCCAGTAAATCAGTCAGCTTGGTTCCTGCGGATTGTACTAAACCTCCGAGTGCTTTAATCTGCAGTAGAATCCTCTTGTAAAGGAAGGAAATTAGTGAAGGACATATTCGCCAGAATTACCCGTCAAACGACAGCCACACTGAATAGACTCTTAGCCCTTTACCACCCCAGCAACCTCCGCGAGAAAGGCTTGCTCTGGGCGAGTGGATTGGCGAGTATCACATTGATCGTTATTCTGTTTTTCATCGGAATCTATTGGAGCATGATGCCTGCCCCCTTTGATGTACGGAGCAACAGTGAGGATCTGCTTGCAGAAATGGAGTTGAAGCCTGTTACCGGCTCATACACCACCACAACCCTGTTGACCGCAATCAAAACCCTGCTGAATAAACCAGGTGGCTATCTGAGTAATGATGTTACACCGCCCAGTGTATTCCTCGATAACATGCCAAATTGGGAATTTGGTGTACTGACCCAAGTTAGAGACCTGGCCCGTTCATTGAGAAACGATATGAGCCGCTCCCAATCCCAATCCTTGGAAAACAAAGACTTGGCGATTGCAGAACCACAATTCAACTACAGCAATGACTCTTGGATATTTCCATCCACCGAAGGTGAATATACTCAGGGCATCAAAGCACTGGAGCGCTATCTGAAAGGACTCTCTGCCGATAAAAATCAAAGCACGCAATTCTACGCCAGGGCTGACAACCTGAGGGATTGGCTGGCTGTGGTGGAGAAGAGACTCGGCAGTCTGTCACAGCGTCTCAGCGCCAGTGTTGGACAAGAGCGAGTCAATACCGATCTAGCGGGAGACCCATCAGCCTCCCAATCCACATCCACCAACGACCAGATGAGGGTGCAGACCCCTTGGCTTGAGATCGATGATGTATTCTATGAAGCGAGGGGATCGACCTGGGCGTTGATTCACTTCCTACAGGCGGTGGAGCCATTAAATGCTCCGGGAAAAGTTGGTGTCAACCGAAGAGGGTATTTTGCCGCTTTTTTACTGGGCTTGATTTTTGGTATTGCTCTTGGTCCTTGTACTTTTGCTTTTATGGCTATTCGCCAACTACTCACTGGTGATGGCGTCTTACATCTCCAGAGCGAACGCTGCAGTAATTGATTTAGGAACGCTTCTTAGCCAGGGCTGACGCTGTGCATAGCTCGATCTGATGTGGCCCATCTATTCAGTCGCCCCTAACAGATTGAATATAATAATAAGGTCAGGCCGAAGCGTGCCAGCCTGCAGACTCATGGCGACTGAAAGGCAACGCTATGATCGCCAGGTTAAAAACCCCACAGAATCACCGTTCAACTTAGGTAAACGCCATAAAAACAGCATCATGTTGAGGTTTAATACGGCCTTTCACCAACAAGTTGCGGAAGAATGATGCAGAATCACTTGCCATATGCGCAAATATACTGATAATGGCGCACTTCAGTTGCGGACCCTGTGCTATAATCCGCCCGTTTTGAGAGCCCGCTCAAGGGGCCTACACAACATTGAGTATAGAGATAGTATGGCGAAAGAAGATTTTATCGAAATGGAAGGCACTGTTGTCGAGACACTGCCCAACACCATGTTCCGAGTTGAATTGGAAAACGGCCATGTGGTCACAGCCCATATTTCCGGTAAAATGCGTAAACACTACATACGCATTCTTACCGGCGACAAAGTCACTGTGCAGCTGACCCCATATGACCTAACCAAGGGCCGCATCACCTATCGTGCTCGCTGAGGCCGATCAGCTTTCATCGATTGAGGTATCGGCAACCTGCTGCTCGCCCTCGATATCGAATATCAGCTTGTCTTCTGCGACATCCACTTTGACGGCCCCACCCGTAGCCAGTTTACCGAACAGCAACTCTTCAGCAAGGGGTTTCTTTATCTCATCCTGAATCAGGCGGGCCATGGGGCGCGCGCCCATTTGCGGGTCATATCCATGTTCCGCCAGCCAGACTCTTGCTTCAGCCTCTACGATCAGATTAACCTGCTTCTCCTGCAGCTGGCCCTCCAGCTCAAAGACAAACTTATCGACCACCTTAGCGATATGTTCCGGCGTCAGGCCTGAGAACTGAATGATCGCATCGAGTCGATTCCTGAACTCAGGCGTGAACATCTTCTTGATCACTTCCATACCATCAGTGGTATGGTCCTGCTTGCTGAAACCGATGGATGAACGACTCATCTCCTGGGCCCCGGCATTGGTGGTCATCACAATCACCACATTTCTGAAATCAGCCTTGCGCCCGTTGTTATCGGTCAGAGTGCCATGATCCATCACCTGCAGAAGCAGATTGAAGACATCCGGATGGGCCTTCTCGATTTCATCGAGTAACAGCACACAGTGGGGGTGTTTGGCGATCTCTTCAGTGAGCAGTCCCCCCTGATCAAACCCCACATAGCCTGGAGGCGCACCGATCAGCCGCGAAACCGTATGCCGCTCCATATATTCGGACATATCGAATCGAATCAACTCCATGCTGAGGATTCTGGCAAGCTGACGGGTGATTTCAGTTTTACCCACGCCAGTGGGCCCGGTAAAGAGAAACGAACCAACCGGACGCCCTTCGTTGACCAGGCCGGATCGATTCATGCGGATTGCAGCGGTCAGTGCCTCGATTGCCGGATCCTGCCCAAACACCACCATCTTCAGGTCTCTGGTCAGATTACGAAGGGACTCTGTATCAGACATAGAGACCTTTTTCGGCGGAATTCGTGCAATTTTTGCAACAATTGCCTCCACTTCATCGACACCAATAATTTTCCGGCGCTCTTCCTCCGGCTGCAGCTGGACATTCGCACCCGCTTCATCAATCACATCAATCGCCTTGTCGGGGAGATGACGATCGTTGATATATTTATCAGACAATTCAGCCGCGCTGCTCAACGCATCCTGAGTGTATTCAATGTTGTGGTGCTCCTCGAAACGGGATTTGAGACCTTTCAGTATCTCAATGGTCTCCTCAACCGTGGGCTCTTCCACATCGATCTTCTGAAAACGGCGAGCCAGCGCCCGGTCTTTCTCAAAAATCCCGCGAAACTCCTGGTAGGTGGTTGAACCGATGCAGCGCAGTTCACCAGAAGCCAACACCGGCTTGATCAGATTCGAGGCATCCATCACCCCACCAGACGCCGCACCAGCACCAATGATGGTATGGATCTCATCGATGAACAGTACCACATCTTTTTTCTGTTTGAGCTCTGCCAGAACAGCTTTGAGTCGTTTTTCAAAGTCGCCCCGATATTTGGTACCGGCGACCAGGGTACCGAGATCCAAGGCGTAGATCGTGGCACTCGCCAGAATATCCGGCACCTCAGAGTCGACAATCTTTTTTGCCAGACCTTCAGCGATTGCGGTCTTACCGACGCCGGCTTCACCCACCAGCAGCGGATTGTTCTTACGCCGCCGACAGAGAATCTGGATAGTGCGTTCGATCTCATGGTGCCTGCCGATCAGTGGGTCAATCTTGCCCTGCTCCGCCAGTTTATTCAGGTTGGTCGCATAGTTGTCGAGAGCACTTGCCTGCTCTTCACTCTTGTTCTCATTGGACAGATCCACTGGAGTCTCTTCATGGCCAACTTCATCCAGTTTGGATATGCCGTGAGAAATGTAGTTGACCACATCCAATCGACTTACTTTTTGTTCGTTCAGGAAAAACACCGCCTGGGAATCCTGTTCGTTAAAGATTGCCACCAACACATTGGCGCCAGTCACTTCATTCTTGCCTGAGGATTGAACATGAAATACAGCACGCTGCAAAACCCGCTGAAAACCTAGGGTTGGTTGAATCTCCCGCTCATCGCCATCGGGAATCAATGGCGTCGTCTCATCGACAAAGCTACGGATTTTCTGCCGCATCTTTTCGATATCAGCACCGCAGGCGCGTAGTACTGTGACTGCTGAAGGATTATCCAGCAAAGCGAGTAGCAGATGATCCACAGTCATGAACTCATGCTGCCGCTCTTTGGCGCTTTTAAAAGCTTGATTTAACGTAAATTCCAGCTCTTTGTTCAACATCTCAAAACTCCGTCAGTACCGCTCAGGTCTCTTCCATGGTGCACATCAGCGGATGCTGGTTGCTACGTGAGTAGTCGTTTACCTGTGAGACTTTGGTCTCGGCTATGTCTTTGGTGAATACGCCACAGACGCCCACACCTCGGGTATGTACATGCAGCATTACTCGGGTTGCCTTCTCCCGGTCCATATTAAAGAAGGTTTCCAAAACCTGAACCACGAACTCCATAGGGGTATAGTCGTCGTTGAGGATAATGACCTTATACAGTGGTGGTCTTTTAACTTTGGGAGTTGCCTCCTCTAATGCTAGACCATCGTCATGTGATATTTGTTCTCGATCGCTCATATTGGGTGATTCTAGCAGGCCTGACGAGCCTGAAAAGTGGAATTATTTTACGGATTATTGCCTCATCCTGACCCTACTATCCTTTCATACGAACCCAATCTCCAATGTTGTGAGAGAGATAATTTCCTTTTTCCATAGAGGTTGGAATCTTCATACGCCTGCCAATTTACGCTTATTGCGTGCTTTTTGTATCCAATTATATCCCTGGTTTATCCCATGTATTGGCTATGTCGTTAAAGAATAAGTTACTTCTGTTAGGCTGACAGATAGATCACTAGGGTACACATCTGTCCATGCCACAGGAAATCGATGAGGAACCTCTGTGCTGGAGGTCACTTAACTATCCTATATTGTGTCCACTTATCGTCTATTCAAGTAAAAAATAAAAAAATATTACCCTGCTGAATTGATCATGAGGTTGGCAACTCAACAGAGGCCAGACTTCATTCGATCCGATAGGATCTAAAAAGGTACCCGGATGCACTCCCTAGAACCCTTAGGGTATGTGTCAATATGACGGTTAAAAAGATTAGGGAAATTACCTATAAAAAAACCAACTTACTGTTAAAAGTCAGATATTTGTTGACCCAAAAATTCAGCACACTATACTTCATAACAACAGTGTTGAGAACGATTCCACTTTAGAGGGTCTGGCACTGGTAATTTTGGCCGTTGATTTGACGGTCTAAGCATTTTTTCCAAAGGTTGATGCTTAGGCTGGTGGACAGAGTAGTTTTTTACCTCTCTGTTAAATATAACAACGTTGTGTGTCGAACCGATCAGAATTCAGTTGAATCTGGCAACGCACGATTAGCGATCCACCAAACCTGGGCCTATGTATATAGTTGAGGAGTATTAACTATGGCGACTGGAGTCGTAAAATGGTTTAACAACGCCAAGGGCTACGGTTTCGTAACCCCAGAAGATGGAGACCAAGATGTTTTTGTCCATTTCTCATCAATTGATATGGATGGATACAAAACACTAAAAGAGGGCCAGAAGGTCCAGTTCGATATAAGCCAGGGGCCAAAAGGCCTGCATGCAACCAATATCCAGAAAGTTGCAGCCAGTGGTGATCAATCCTAAGCATCTATCACTGTTACAGTTTTCCTGATTAAAAAGCTGGTATAGCCTCGCTATCCCGGCTTTTTTATGCCTGTCCCATCAAACTCCAATGAATAGCGCATTGCTCTAAACAGCCACAGAGAGTTCCCAGATCGGGCCGCAATCGATACCCTACGCTTTTTCAATGGTTACTGCTCACCCAAGCCCCCCAGCATGTTGATTCTGCTTAACAAACCCTATGGTGTTCTAACCCAGTTCACAGATGACCTGGGGCGCCCTACGTTGGCCGATTACATCAACACCAAAGGGGTCTATGCAGCCGGTCGACTGGATCGGGATAGTGAAGGACTGGTGCTGCTGACTGATGATGGCAAACTGCAGCAACAGATCACCCACCCAGGCAAAAAGCACAGGAAAACCTATTGGGTACAGGTTGAAGGCATTCCGAGTGAACAGAGTATCCAACAGTTGAAACAGGGCGTGATCGTGAAAGACGGCCCCACCCTGCCAGCAAAGGTTAAAAAAATCATCGAACCCAGACTCTGGCCAAGAGAGCCTGCTGTGCGGTTTCGCGCCAAAATACCCACCCAATGGCTTGAAATAGCGCTGCAGGAGGGAAGAAACCGTCAGGTACGCCGAATGACGGCCAATGTAGGCCATCCAACCTTGAGACTGGTTCGCAGCGCCATCGGTAAATGGCGATTAAAACAGTTACAACCCGGCGAATGGGTCATGCTGGACAGCAAACCGGCAAAACCCAAGGCTCAACGAACAAAACAGAGAGATGTCAGAAAAAGCTAGTGTAGTGTCCTATATAAAACCTGCATTTAGAAAGCCACTCAAGCTGCGAGTGCGTTGGCGCGTTCAACGTTGGCCTG
>JARRQD010000022.1:30081-37831 GCA_037382205.1 Candidatus Thiodiazotropha sp. | reverse complement strand
TACTTTGCATTTTATTCATTTTCCAGAAATGTCATGTCTATCTACAACTTATTCAGTTTTATAAGCGACCGGGTGAAGCATGCGGGATAAAGTAATTGTCGGTCTTTCCGGTGGTGTCGACTCATCGGTCGCAGCTCTACTACTGCAACAGCAGGGTTACCAGGTTGAAGGACTCTTCATGAAAAACTGGGAAGAGGATGACGATGAAGACTATTGTTCTGCAGCCATCGATCTGGCGGACGCCCAAGCTGTAGCCGACCGACTGAAGATTCCACTGCATACCATCAACTTTTCGGGTGAATATTGGGATCGGGTGTTTGCCTATTTCTTAGCAGAATACGAAGCCGGTAGAACCCCCAACCCAGATGTTCTATGCAACCGGGAGATAAAATTCAAAGCATTTCTCGATTTTGCTACGGATCAGCTGAACGCAACAGCCATAGCCACCGGCCACTACGCATCCGTCGCTCGGGATGGCGAAGTATTTCGCCTGATTCGCGCCCAGGATGAAGGCAAGGATCAGACCTATTTCCTCTATATGTTGGGCCAGCAGGCGTTGTCCAAGAGTCTGTTTCCCCTCGGCGGGTTGACAAAGACAGAGGTCAGAATGATTGCCGAACAGGCCGGTTTCCCCAACCACAAAAAGAAGGACAGTACCGGCATCTGTTTCATCGGCGAACGGAAATTTCGTGACTTTCTGCAACGCTTTCTACCGGCCAAGCCTGGAGCAATCGAGGACCCACAGGGTAATCTGTTAGGAAAACACCAGGGACTGATGTACTACACCCTAGGTCAACGCCAGGGCTTGGGTATCGGCGGCCGTAAGGATGCCGCGGAAGCACCCTGGTTTGTTGCCGAAAAAGATCTTGATCGCAATGTGTTGATTGCGGTTCAAGGTCATCAACACCCCCTGTTGATGAGCCATAAGCTGGCCTGTGGGCAACTCCATTGGGTTTCAGGCAGCCCGCCTGCCACCCCGTTTCGATCGATGGCCCGGATCAGACATCGCCAACCACTCGAGCCATGCCTTGTACAACCTATCGAGAATGGGCATTGTGAGGTGATATTCGAGTCACCTCAACGCGCGGCAACACCAGGCCAATCCCTGGTTCTGTATGACGATCAAGTCTGCCTGGGAGGTGGCATTATCGAATCAACGGATGCTCCCGTGCCTTGATCAGCCAGCCCTGCAACCCGAACTCGTGCACAATCGGCAACAGGCACACTAAGTGTGAAAACGATATACTGACTTTCCAGATTAACCGAACAGGAAAAACATGAAGTTTGAGGATAGTGATCGCGTCATCGCCTTGTCGGGTGTTTATCAGGCCGCCAGCTTGGTGCAGGAAGTCGCCCGTAAAGGATTGATCAGCACTGAAAAGATTTCTGCCAGCATCAACACTCTTTTCCAGCTCGATGCAAACAGCGTGATTGATGTCTATGGGAGTCTTAACGATATCGCCCCAGGGCTCAGGCTGGCCTATAAGCAACTCAGTGCAGCCGAAAGCCGTGATGATGAATTGACCCGTTACGTGCTGAGTTTGATCCAATTAGAGCGAAAGCTGAGCAAACATCGACAGAGACTGGAGAAGATCAGAAGCGGCATCACAGAAACCGCCGCCCGTCTGATTCACTTTCCCGCCACCCACAGCAATATCCTCGGCGCACTGGCTGATATCTATGCAGAAAACATCAGCACCCTAAAACCCAGGGTCATGGTGAATGGTGAGACGGTCTACTTGCAGAACAGTGACAACGTCAATCGCATTCGAGCCTTACTACTATCGGGCATTCGGTCGGCCATGTTATGGCGCCAGACCGGCGGACGTCGAAGACAATTGCTATTCAATCGTAGCCGCTATATAGACAACTGCAGACTGCTTCTCGGTAAACTCTGATGTTTTGACTGGATAGTTGCCCATTGAAATGAACAAGCCTCACCGCCTCCGGTGGTGGTCGATGCGATCGCTGGCACCATCATAGACTGGGCACCAACCCAGTCAACCTATTTAAGAGCAATTTAATCCACCTCGATTCATGACATAATAGAGCAAATCAAGCAGATATCTTAAGCAATAGACTAATATTAAATTGATCTATTAATTTGTTATTGCATATTGTTGTTTTTATGTACTATTTAAATCTATCTTCCAACTCGACTTAACCCCTAACAGCGCAGCGGGTATAATCCCCGCCTTTCATAAGATTTCGCGGTAAGTAACACTATGCAACTCTCCTCACTCACAGCAGTCTCCCCGGTTGACGGCCGGTATGGCAGTAAAAGCGAAGACTTGCGAGCCATTTTCAGTGAATTCGGTCTAATCCGTCACCGAGTCAATGTTGAGATCCGCTGGTTACAGGCACTGGCCAGCCACAATGACATACTCGAAATCCCTACCCTGAGCGAACATGCCAACAACATTCTCAACGGCATCGTCGACAATTTCTGCGAAGAAGATGCCCAACGAGTAAAGAACATCGAACGCACCACCAATCACGATGTTAAGGCGGTGGAGTACTTTTTGAAGGAGAAGATTGCCGGCAATGAAGAGCTCGAGGGGATCAGTGAGTTCATCCATTTTGCCTGTACCTCGGAAGACATCAACAACCTTTCCCACGCCCTGATGCTCAGGGAGGGTCGTGGCCAGGTACTGCTACCCTATGTGGATGAAGTCATCGATGGCGTTAAATATCTGGCACAGCAACTGGCCGACCACCCCGTCCTGAGCCGCACCCACGGCCAACCGGCCTCACCCAGCACTATGGGTAAGGAGATGGCCAATGTGGTCTACCGTCTGCAGCGCCAAAGGGATCAGATCGCCGCTGTGCAATTGATGGGCAAAATCAATGGCGCGGTCGGAAACTACAATGCCCACCTTGCCGCCTATCCGGAGATCGACTGGCCCGCATTCGCCAAACAGTTTGTCGAGAGCCTGGGTATCAACTGGAATCCCTATACAATCCAGATCGAACCCCATGACTACATCGCTGAACTGTTTCATGCCCTCTCCCGCTTCAACACCATCTTGATCGATCTGTGTCGAGATATCTGGAGTTACATCTCTGTAGGTTACTTCAAACAGAAAACAGTCGCTGGAGAAGTCGGCTCATCCACCATGCCGCACAAGGTCAATCCCATCGACTTTGAAAATGCAGAAGGCAATCTTGGTATCGCCAATGCGCTGTTTAGCCATCTGGCTGAGAAACTGCCGATCTCCCGCTGGCAGCGGGATCTTACTGATTCGACGGTATTGAGAAATCTCGGTGTTGGCATTGCCCATACCTCGATCGCCTTGCAATCCCTGCTCAAAGGCCTGAGCAAACTTGAGGCCAACGGCGATGCGATGCTCGCCGACTTGGATCAGAACTGGGAAGTGTTGGCGGAACCCATCCAGACCGTGATGCGCCGCTACGGTATCAAAAAACCCTACGAGAAACTCAAAGAGCTGACCCGGGGTCAACGCATTACGCCAGAAGAGCTAAAGACCTTTGTTGACGGACTGGAGATTCCTGATCAGGCGAAACAGGCATTGAAGCGCCTGACACCAATGAGTTATGTCGGCAATGCCAAAGAGCAGGCCGCTGAGATTTAACAACCGCCTGCTAAGCGCATACCGCCATTCCATTAGGGCGCCTGGCGCTCACCCCTCCCCCTCTCCCATCCACGGAGAGGGGCCCTGAGTGATACTAAAGTATGTCATGCACCATTCTTGATTCACCGAATGGTAGCGAACTCACGATGAGGTACACTAAAGGACATGCATCAACTCAACTTCCCCAACAACCTCAATACTGAAAAATTTCTGACTGACTATTGGCAGAAAAAGCCGCTTCTATTCCGTCAACCACTGCCCGACTTTACATGCCAGATAGAAGCCGAAGAACTTGCGGGCATGGCTTGTGAAAGTGAGATTGAGTCTCGTCTGGTGCTGGAAAAGCATGGCACCACACCCTGGGAAGCCCGCTATGGGCCATTCGCCGAAACACTGTTCGCCGAACTCCCCGAAAGCCACTGGACACTATTGGTTCAGGATGTGGATAAATATATCCCTGAAGTGGCTGACCTATTAGACTATTTTCGCTTCATTCCAGATTGGCGTCTGGACGACATCATGATCAGCTACGCCGTCGACCAAGGCTCTGTGGGGCCGCACACAGACGACTATGATGTTTTTCTGTTACAAGCTAAGGGCCGCCGACGCTGGAAGATTCACAGCAAACCGGTAGATGATAACGACTACATCCCAGGACTCGATCTACGCATCCTGCCTCACTTCGAGGCCGAGCAGGAGTGGCTGTTAGAAGAGGGAGACATGCTCTATCTGCCACCCAATGTGGCCCACTGGGGTATCGCAGAGGGTGAAGCCATGACCTGTTCGGTGGGGTTTCGTGCACCGACCTGGCAGGATATCGCCTCAGCCTGGTTTGAATCCTGGATCGAACAGCAACTGCCCAAACAGCGCTATCGCGATCCTACCCTGAAGCCGCAAATCGCACCAGCAGAGATCAAACCAGCAGCACTCGACGGTTTTAAAGCCAAACTGCAGAACTGCCTGGATCGCCTTGACCAGGAGGATGAACGCTGGTTTGGCCGCCTGGTCACTGAGACCAAACCCCACCTGCAGGTAATAGCTGCAGAACAACCGCTAACAGAGAAGGCGTTTCTCAACCGATTTCGGGAACAGGCCGTCATCCATCGCAACAGTCACAGTCGAATGGCCTTCAGCCGTTACGAGAAGGATGATCAGGATAGCCTCTATATCAATGGCTGCAGCTATAGCCTACCCCGTTCATCCGGGGAGTTTCTACCTGTCATCACACACTATCGTGAGCTGCATTTCGGCTACCTACAGGAGTGGTTGGAGCAACCTGAATACCTAAGCCTGCTCTGCAGACTCTACAATCAAGGACATTTCTTGTTCAGTAATGACAGCTGACAAGCAGATCGATCTGTTTGGTTTGATCAGTGAGCAGTGTAACCAACAGGAATCAACCGCAAAAAATTCGGATGTCATCCAATGGGAGAAGAGTAATCATCCATGGCGACCAACGACTTTACAATCCGCCAGGCAATATGGCCTGATGATCGGGAGTTATTACGTCAGGTAAGAGAACCTGTATTCATTGAGGAACAGGGTGTTCCCGAAAACATGGAGTGGGATGATGAGGATATCATCGCCTACCACCTGCTGGCGCTGGACAGTCAACAACAGCCGATTGGCACTGCACGCTTACTCGGCAACGGTCAGATCGGGCGCATGGCCGTCCTGCCGGGATGGCGTGACCAGGGCATCGGGAGTGCCCTACTGCTGGAACTGCTGCAACAGGCCAACCGGACCGGCCAGGAAAATCTCTTCCTCCACGCACAAACCGCAGCAGAACCTTTCTATCGCAGATTCGGGTTTGTCGCTGAGGGAGAGCCCTTCGATGAAGCTGGGATTCCCCACCGAATGATGCGCTTCTCATTTGCCTTTCAGCCGAACGAAGATGACCTTTCACTGGCCACTCTGGGTGAAAACGATGAGCTTTTCCAACTCAACCGAATTGAAGATCACCAGATTCACGCCGCCTCGATGGTAAGACAAGCGAAGCGATACCTCTGCTTGTTCAGTTGTGACCTTGACCCAGCTATCTATGACACAGAGTCATTTCGTGATGCGGTTAAGCAGCTTGCCATGAGATCGAAGTTCAGCCGGATTCGAATCCTGGTTCAGGACAACAGCCGAATTGTCCAGCAGGGTCATCGCCTGGTTGACCTGGCACAACGCCTTCCCTCAGTCATCGAGATCCGCAAACCGGCCGATGAGCATCTCGATATAGAGGAGAATTTTCTCCTGGCCGATGATTGTGGATATCTCTATAAACAGCAGGCATCCAATGTAAAAGGCATGGCACGATACAACAATCGGCACTTTGTCAGCCGACTTCAGGCTAAGTTCAATGAGGCTTGGGAGTATGGTGTGCCGGATCGGGAGCTAGCCAGGTTGCATCTTTGATCGCTTATTAAAGCCGTGAGAGCATGCGCTTCAATCATTACAAGTATCTCGATGACTTTTCGAACTGCAGATATGATCTTAGTCATTGCCCGGCCAGACAACAAGACTCCGCTTATTTTAGCGACCAATGATTTCGAACGCTCCGCTGAAGAGATTGCAGACTTGTATCGACAGCAATGGGAAATCGAATGAATTTTCAAATGGCTAAAGCAAATTCTAAAGATAAAGAAATTCATGGGTCTAGTGAGAATGTGGTCAAGATTCAGATTTATTTCAGCGTCCTGACACCGAAGAAGCTGTCGAACAACGCCGACGAAAACGACGGCGTGGTCTTGACAAGATTCAAGAGGCGCTACTGCTATGAGTAGGCAAGTCTATTTATTCCGGACAGTAGTGTGTGTATGCCAAAATGACGGGCTTTGTCTGTCATAACGTGTATTTAATGACAGGCCTAGGTTTTAATAACAAGCATTCGTTTTTTGTTAACAGCTTCGGCTTTAATGAGGAATGTCCATCCTGTTTACTGTGCATAAGCATTGAGCTCCGAAATTTGAGTTACCCTTATCATGTCGCCGTCCAACATTTTGCTTTTCTGGTACTGGAAATGTTCCTGTGGAACCACCCCATCGGACGGAAAATATTCAGTATGAGGACTGAAAAGGCAAAAGCAACCCGAGTATTGGCAGCAAACCAGGGACTCTATAACGGCTTCCTTGCTGTTGGACTTCTGTGGGGATTGGTACATCCCGATCCTGAATTCAGCAACCAGTTGCTGTTGTTCTTTTTATCAAGCGTGGTGATTGCTGGTGCCTATGGCGGCTACACGGTAAAACGCTCGATTTTTTTCATTCAGAGCCTGCCGGCTGTGGTTGGAGTTGTACTGGTTGGTTTGAAAATGTTTTGAATATTCGTAAACACATTGTCAAGGAGAAGACTCGGTGACTCACCATCTGGAACAGATCGACCCGACCGCTAATGCTGATAAGTGGCCACTCATACGCACCGATACAGGGTAGCTATTGAATGTCACAGGATGAGACTCGCAGCATTGGCGAGGGAAATCGATCATGCACTCGATTCTTGATCTTAAAGATCTGTCGACGATTCCGGGGGGCGTCAGGGACAACGCCGCCCAACGTCTAAGGCAGGCATATTGGCGTACAGATGACCCAGAGATCGTACGTCAAATTTTGTTCCAGCCAGGGATCCACGCAGAGAGGGAGATCCGCTATTTAGGTGGGCCTGTGCCGACGGATTATCGTCTCGCTTGGGATGTTTCCAAGTGATCACTGAGCAAGTGACGTGGCTGGTATTAAAAATACCAGCCACTCTCAAAGTGAGTAAAGGTAAGTGGATAATTAGCAATTACTCAAGCGAGTATTATTGTGCCCCAAGAGGAGCCAAGCAGTTACTGTAATCGATATCGGTTGAATCCGATTCCTCAAGAGCCGTAAAACCAAAGATGTAAGAGACACACAGAGTATTTTGAGAGCCCATAGTAAAATATCCATTGACCGTTTCGCTTCCGTCAGAGACCTGCAAACCATAGCCCTGGGTGCCATCCGGTAAAGTCACCGGCCCTTGATCGATGTAAGTCCATGGTGGGTTATACTCGTAATAACCCGTCGTACTGCTGCTGCCTTGACATGTGCTGTCTTGATATGGAGCAGTAGCAATTAACACGCGATTATCGTCAGTAAATTGAAAGGCTGCTAATGCATAGGTTCCATCATCCATAGGTATACATGTTCTTG
>JARRQD010000022.1:0-30030 GCA_037382205.1 Candidatus Thiodiazotropha sp. | reverse complement strand
GGTTGGGATTGGGGTTGGGATTGGGGTTGGGATTGGGGTTGGGATTGGGGTTGGGGTTGGGGTTGGGGTTGGGATTTGGTTCTGGATCTGCTTGACTGTGAACCGTCAAACAATGCTCATAATCGACTGAAGGTGAGGTTACACTTGGATCCAGGAGTTGGTCTTCAGACCAAAACGAGAGATTTGTGCCAAAACATAGTCCGTTGTTGTCACTCATTGAGAAAAAACCTTCGTATGTCTGACCGTCTTGAGTATAGCTAAAGCCATAACCCGATGTACCGTCAGGCAATGTTCTACTATCCAGCACCTGGTAGGTAGCCACAAGATTGTCAGGCATTATGGTGAGATTGGGAGAGGTACAGCTTGTATCGCTGTAATACACGTTACCAAGGTGCACTTCACCATCAGAGTTAAATTCATAAAGCGACTTCCAGGTACTTCCATCTCTACTGAAACAATTCGCGGTTAACCAGATATTTGAGCTAAGAGTGGCCTCAGTCGTGTTATTGTCAGGCTCTGGATCATTCGGATCATTCGGATCATTCGGATCATTCGGATCATCCGGATCATTCGGATCATCTGGGTCAGTGATCTCAGGGTCTTCAGGGTCATCACTACTACCGCCACCACCTCCACAGCCCTGAAGGGCGAAGACAAGTACGAGTACGAGCAGAAAAGATAAGCGAATTAACGTCCTTATTTTCATATTATATCCCTATATAGATTGTTAAAAATGAGAGCGCACTGATAAACAGCGTGACACCAATCTTATCTATGGCTGTTGGAGTTCGGTATAGGTAGTAACCCTAGTTGTTGAACTGGGTACCAGAATTCGACAATAGCGAGGTATAGGATGAATGTCTGATCTTACTCAACGCGCCCCAAACATCCTACAGAAACAGCCTTTAAGGTCTCTGATAAACACCACAGATTAATTAATCGATGTACATTTTAAGGATTTGATTGACATGTTCATTTCGTGAATCGTCTGATTTTGTTCACAACAAGCAGAGTCATCCCCACTCTTTCCTAAGCGACTCTCGATGCAGAGTTAGCCACTGCAATGCAATGATGATGCTGGTTGAATTTGCTCGCCCCTGGTAGAGCTCACCTATCGCCTCATCTGCATCCAGCACCACAACCCGAATATCCTCCCCCTCATGATCCAGGCCATGCACACCAGCGGCATGGGTTGCGTCTACCTCACCACAATAGAGTTTGATGCAGTCAACCGATATTCCTGGGCTGACCATGAATTCACAGATTCTTTTAAGGCGGCCGATCTCGCAGTTTGCCTCTTCAATAGACTCTCTTCTAGCAACTGATTCATCGGCTTCATCCCCCTCCTGCAATCCACCGATAGTTTCCAACATCCATGGGGAGCTCTGGTAACCTACTGCACCAATGCGAAACTGCTCCACCAGCACCACCTTGTCTTGACGTGGGTCGTAGAGTAGGACGGATACCGCACCGATATCCTCGATTCGTTCACGCACGATATTCTCACTCTCTCCACCTTCAAAGAGGTCGTGTTTGAGACGATAGCGGTTGATTTTCAGAAATCCACGGTAGACGGGGTCGGTTTCAACGATTTTGAAGCGATATTTCATTTCACAGTTCTGTTGGCATTTTTTAGGTAACTGACGTTATCCCTGAAAATGCGCGCACTCTGTTTAGAACTCACTCCGAGCAGTTCGCCGCAACGCGGGTTACTGGAGGGTCCCTTCTCCTTCCGGGAGAAGCACAGGATGAGGGGAGTTGAACCTAAAAAGATCAGTTGGACAGCGTGAAGGGTGCGTTTGTGGGGGTGCAGGGCTCAAAGTGCCTAACTATTCCATACAACCGTGCGAGAACGGGGATGACGAAAACTGTGTAAAAAGACCTTTACAACATCCTCCAGAGGGGAGAGGGGAGCCATTCTTTGATCAGTGAGGGTAATGTTTTTTGATAGGCTGGTTTTTAGGTAGTGGATTTTTGCAAATCAGCGTAGGTACTCTGCCCGATCCGGGCGGCTTCTCTGGTCGTGGTAGTATTTGTACTTTATACGGGTCTCTATGCCATGACACTCGACACAGAAGCTCTCTCCGATATTTTTTTCTCTCAGAAAACTATTCAAAAGTGTACCATCCTTATGCGTATCCTTTGATCCGGTGTGAGCCTCTTTTTTAGTCATTTCTGATTCCCTTGCAGACCATAGATGAGGGTCGTGACAGGTTATACAGGCGATCTCGCCAGACGTTTTCACTTGCTCGGTCCTGTCCAATAGTGGCATCGACTTTGGATCAGAGCGCATGACCAGATCCTGGTAGGGGTGGGTGTAGTCGTCAACCACCCGCTGCTTACCAATCCCTGGGTCGTGGTGGCAATTCTGGCAGAGTTTGTCCCGATGGATATGTGACGCCTTGAGATCCTCCGGCGGTAAGGCCGCCACGCTTAACATGGGCTCCTTCTGTTTGTTCTGGTGCATACTGTGGCAGGCGCCGCAGAGACCCGCTTCTTCAGGTGACTGTTGCAGCAGATTCTGCGAATCAACCGCACTCAGCCGCAGATCATGATCGCTCTTTAACACCGCCATGGCTGACTCATGACAGGCTTCGCAGATCTCTCCATTGGAGTGATCGAGTTTCAGACTTGCGGTTTGCTTGTGGCCCTTATGTACAGAGTGACAACTGAGGCAGTCGAGTTTTGTGATCTCCTGATTATCGAGCTCGACAGGTTCATCAAGCTCAATATTAACCGGATGCACTCCCTTCTCTCTCGCCTCCTCCAGACTCTCTGCGTTATGTCGGGTATGACAGTCTGCACACAGGGATCCTATCGCCTCAGTTGAGACGACCAATGATGCACTCCCCTCCCCACCTCCATGGACAGCATGACAGCTCTCACAGTTAAGACGATCAAGCTTTCTGCCATTGATTTCCACGACCTCTTCGAGATCGAGTAGAACTGGATGCATGCCCTTCTGCCGCGCCTCTTCCTTGCTCTCAGAGAACAGGGATTCGTGACACTGACGACAGATTCCACTATCCTGATTCTCTCCCCGCAACCACAGATTCTCACTCTGTTGTGTTAAACCGGTATCCTCTTCACTGAATCGGTGCGGGGTATGACAGGTACCACAATAGGGAATATTTTCCTCCACATAGGGGTATTCCTCCGGCATTGGGTCGTCTCTATCATCAATTTCTGCTAATTTCTTTTGTTTATCCGGATGGTAGTAGTCAGGGTGCTGTGCCCCTGTGCCAAGCATTACCCGTGAGTCAACCACTGCACCATGATGACAGCTCATGCACATTTTTTGTGTACCTACTGGAGGCATAGGTTCCGCCTCTCCAGTCTCCGGTCGATAATCTTCTGACCATGTCAAGTGGCAGGTAACACAATCCTGGCGGGTTGGTTGAGTAAAGTGAGCTCCGATTTCAAGACTTGCCTGATCAGGCACTGATGTCGCTAGCTTCATAACTCTGACACGATCTGTGTCCATCTCCACGACATAGAGACGATCCTGCCAGCGGGCCATACCCACGGGTTGTTGAAAAATCAGCGTTTTTCCCGATTCATCAGCGATCAACCCTGCAAAACTTCGACCACGGAACTGCAGAATCCTGCCGGTGTAGGCATCACTGACCAGCATCTGATCATCCTCATCCAAAATGATACCATTGGGTCTCAGTAGACTGTTTTCGGTCACCCCAAATCTGGCGACTGAACCGAATGAACGCCCCCGGTGATTGAATATCTGCACTCGGCCGTTGAGCACGTCTACCACATAGAGGTAGTCATCCTGATCTGTCGAAATCATAAAAGGGTAGCGAAACTCACCCTCTTGAGAGCCAAAGCCACCCCAGCATGTTAGAGGTTTACCAGTAGACAGTGAGGTGGAGCAGAGTGTTGAATTGGCGCGATCACTCCAATAGACCACATCTTCAATCACAGTCAGACCGATAGGAACAGGCGCAAACTTCTGCTCACCTTTTGCCAGCGGAATGGTTTTTTTCAGTACACCATCAGAGGAAAAAATAACCAGGCGGTGGTTACCACTATCTGCAATGATAATCTGGTTTTGGTAGAGCGTGAGATCCATCGGCAGCTTCAAGGATTCATCTTCAGGCGCTGAGATTGAGGTTATAAATTTGCCTTCGGCGTCAAATTTGACCACCCGGCCATTCACCCCATCCAACACATAGGCCTCCCCCTGATCAGAGACTCTGACAGCGCTGGGCTGTTCGAAATCAGCCTGCAGATCAAACAGCAGACTTGCACGCATCGCGGCATCCACATTCAGCGACAGGGACAAAAAGCCGCACAACATCAAACTCATCAGTTGTCGGTAGGATAAGGGCATGACCCTCTGGATCAACCTCATTGCAACAGATCCATCAACTTGATCGGTTTGTCCTTAAATTTTTCATCACTGAGAAATTTCGAGATCCGATTCTCCTGGATCGCTTTGATCTCTTCTACACTGTAGCCCAGTGCTATATAGTCAAGCTTACTATTTTGATCGGTATGGCAGACATTACACTTTGGCCCATCCCGTTCGAGTGGGGTGTGAATTTTTAAATGCAATTCTGCTTTCTGAGTTAATTCACTCTGCTCCCAGGCATCCAGTAAGGCACTGATCTCCGGATGATTCCGAGACATGGTTTCAGCACCCTGTTGATAGAAAGGTATGATCTGTCTGGTTTTAGATAGCTCTCCTTGTGAAACGCTTGCCCACTCATACCAACGATAGTCAAAATCGGTATTTTCTGGTTCAAAGTGGCAACTGGCGCAGGAGAGATAACTGACATGCATATTCAGATAACTGCGATATCGCTCACTGTTTGAGTGGGGGTAGATCGTATGACAGGAGATACAGAAATCCCGCTCTGTCTGTTGCTCTGGCAATTGTTGGTTATGAAAAGGTGATAGCTTAAGCGGCGCAGCGATCTCGATAGGCTGATGAGCCTCTAACAACTCAACTGTTTTCTCCATCGCCTGCTGATCCCATGACCCATTTTTGAGCTGTTTTATATAGAGGGATTCTGCATGGATCAATGCAGTGAATAGCAACAGTGTAGAGGTCACTAGGAATTTTAAAATTTTTCGCATTGCTTTGGCTCAATAGCTATTTTCTACTCAGGCCGTCTCTGTTTTGCATTCGTATCGTATTGAATGTCTGGTGTGGACAGATCAAGCTTCGAGATTCCGGGATTCGCTGGAATGACGTTTTAGTCAGCGATTTCTTGGTGATTGTCCTGTTTTCTTCGAAACCGCTTGAACTTAGATGCCCACCTTCTTTTCTCTCCATGTCGGAAGACTTTATCCTTAACCAGCTGATCGGTTTTCTTCTCTTTTTTATTAGGACGCTTCTTTCTGGCCAGGAAGACCTTCTCAAATCGATTGCCACCCAGAATGGGTAATGAGTCCGTCCTGGAACCCGCAAAAATTGACCAAAAAACACCAGTGACAATAAATATCACTGATACAGGAACAACAAACATCAGCACTTTTTGCCAATTTGATGTCTGCCAGGCCTCAATCAGGGAGGTGTTGACAAAGTACCCAGGCACCCAATCAAGGTCATGCATGTCACTCCGCAGGAAATCTTCGTTGTAGGGGTTATTGACATAACCGTGACACCCGGATGAACCACACAGCTCCGGAAGCTGCTCGGGGTTAACTGCAGACTTTGGGTGCTCGGTTGGCAGAATGCCGTGATGGTATCCCTCAGGCGCATGACACTCGTTACAGGAGACGCCATGGCTGTTCTCTTCATTTACCAGTCGCCCATGCAGGGTCATCTCGTAACTGTCCGAGGCGTAGACGAAGTGGGGATCGCTGGGCTTATTCTCACCAGACGGAGTATCCTCCCGTTCGGTCTCTGTCATTGCTTGATGATCCTGGTGGCAGTCATTGCACATGGCCACCTCCTCTTGCTTTGTCCAACGGACACCGAGCAGCCGACGCAGGATATGCCCACCCATCTGACCATTCCAA
The DNA here is from genome assembly GCA_037382205.1 of Candidatus Thiodiazotropha sp. Lineage (GTDB taxonomy): Bacteria > Pseudomonadota > Gammaproteobacteria > Chromatiales > Chromatiaceae > Thiodiazotropha. Next base: position 24,048 of record JARRQD010000022.1, on the reverse strand, counting down.
ACCTCTCCCTGATGACAGTTGCCGCAAACCTCCTCTTCATGAGCAAAGATCTCTTTGAACTCTTCTCTTTTATCCAATGGGATGTAGAGGGTATTCGAGTGGCAGCGTCGACAGGAGGGTGGTTGATCATTGCGACTCTCATCCCATCGATTGTTCGCTGTTAAACCATCAACAGCCCCTTTACCATGGATCGAATCTGTATACTCCTCAGCGATCTCCTGATGGCTGTAGGCGACCCCCTGGGAGGGCTCTTCGAGATGGCATGAAGCCGCACAATCAACTTCCCCATTCTCTTCTTTGTGTGGGTACTCACGGATCTTTCGGTGGCAGTCCCGGCAGGGCACATTGCCATGTATCGAAGAAAAATAGTATTCTGAATCGATTGAGGCATTGCGGATAACACCGTTCTCACCCACATAGGCAAGCCCCTCTGCGGCATGACAAACCAAGCAGCCATCCGGATCGGATTGTCGCTCGCCGGCCGCGGCATCATCCATGCTGAACCACAGCAGTGCAATCGTGGAGAGCAGACCGATGAAAACCCAGCGTCTTCGATTGTTGTTCTTTTGCTGTAAATTCTGCTCTGGGGTCACCGCAGTCCAAACTGGGGGTGGTGCAACTTCAATACCTTTCTTGAGGCGCTTGGGCACCTTTTCTGAAGGCATGGGCAGCCAATCTATGGCCCCCCACTCACAAGCCACCACACACTCCCGACAGGACATACAGGAGAGTTGATCGACCACCGCAACCCGGTCCACCATGCGGACTGCACCGCAGATACAGACCTCCGCACAGACCCGGCATCCGGTACAACGGCTCCGCTCCACCCGAACCCGACGTACAAAACGCAGCTTGGCGCTTAACCGATTGACCAAGCCATCAATTGCGCCTATCGGACAGAGAAACTGACAATATCCCCGGCCAAGTTTGGCAAAAAATCCGAGCAGTATGAGTAAGCCGAGATTCACTGCACCAATGGTTGATATCAGATAGGCAATCCCCCTCAAATCACCGCTCAGAGCTTCAAACAACCTGGGTAGGGTAATGAAATTACACAGAGTACAGGCACTGAACCCCAATGCCGGCAGCAGGATCAGATAGGTAATGAAATAGCCATAGCGAATCGGCACCTGAGGCAGAGAGCGGTAGTCGATCTTCCAGCGATCATGAAGCAATTTGCTGACCAGTTCTGGCAGGCCGCCCATGGGACAGAGATAGCCACACCAGAGCCGGCCAAATAGAAATGTCACCGTTAAGATGGTCAGCAGAATCGCCACGCCAATCGCTGCGGTTTCAATCTGCCGGGTAAAGTCATCCCAGCCGATACCGGGAAAGAGTAGAAAGAAGCGTCTCATGCACATACCGCCACACAGATCGCTCTGCTCAAAAATTTGTGGAATGAGCAGTAAAGGGGCGAACAGCAACAATGTCATTAGAGATATGGTCAGATAACGGAACCACTGACTGCGAATGAACTGTTTGAGTTGTTCTTTAAAACCGGTTAGTGACACGTCTAGTCCTCAAATTCATGGCAGGAGAGACAGAGTGTTCCGTCTTTGGCGGGCAATCTGATCAGTATCTCCTTTTCAACTCGCTGATAATGGGTTTTAGCGAACTGTTTTTGATGTTCTTCTTTCAGCGCTTTCAGTCGTAGGGCCTTGTCCTCGGCAAAAAGTCGGCTCCAGGCCGTACGCCGATAGAGGATGCCATCATCGATTGAACGCTCTTCGACACTTTTGCCCCCCGCCCTTTGCGGATCGATAACACCAGACTGATGGGGGGTGTGGCAGGTTATACAAGTGACCCTGCCGTCACTGTCGAGAGGCAACTTGACCTTTTGTTGCTCTTCTGCAAGGGCGATGCGTTGCAACATCTTCTCATCCGGCTCCTGCAGATGAGTGAGCGCATTCAGATGGGGAGTCTTTAAATGGCAGCCATAGCAGAGCTTCTCCTTCGGTAGGCGAAACTCCATCTCATCAACGGCTATCTCTTCAGCGGGGTCCGGTATCTCTGCGTGACAATAGGTGCAACCTGAGTCATCGATCTCACCGGCGTTATCAAGCATCACATGAAGGTTGTATCGTTGCTGACCCTGCTCTTCATGACAGTGGTAACAGAAATCGGTCAGATCCTCATAGGGACCGTAGTGAAGAAAGTTATCTTCATCAGGATCGACTTCATCAAGTGGGATATCTTTCAGGTTTTCGATCCCATGGCAGGTATCACAAATCAGTTCGCTATGCTCGCCGAGGGAAAAGTCCTCCGGTATGGTCATCTCAGCGGGGAGTTGAATCGCCACCGGGTGATGCAGTGGTGGTAATTTGTAGTCATCTCTGGCAAAGCCAACTGTCGAGGCCAGCAACAGCAGAGCGAACCAGAAAACCAGGACAATTGATCGACTCATAACCCCACCTGTGAGGCCTCACCATGGGTATGGCAAGGTCGGCAATCATCACCAACGAGATGGACGCCACGCAATCCATTTCCGGCATCCTGCCCCCCTTCATCAACTTCAAACTGCATGGCATGGCAAATTACGCAAAGTTGCGCATAGTCTCCCTGGTCACCTATCTCGATGGGAAACTCCGCTGAGGTAAATGGCGGCTCATTGAGCATACGCGCACCTTTACGGGTCGTATCAATAATCAATTTCTGATTCTCGGTGCCATGCATGGCATGACAATCCGTGCAATCCACCACTTGAGGATAAACGTAGGCCGACCTTAGACCGTTATAAGTACGCTGACCTGAACCATCTCGCCAGCCATGGTAGTCGATGTGCTGATAGTCATCCTCTAAAGCGATCAATGGGTCAAGATAACTTTCGCCAACAATCTCAAAACCACTCTGTTGATGATCCCGGTTGTGACAACGCAAACAGAAATCCGCTTCAGCCAGGTAGGCGGAGGGTTGGCCTGCCACATCATTGAAACTTGTTAAATCGAGATTCAGATCAAAGGTGCCATCCATGTCGGAGTAGTGGTGACAGACCAGGCAATCCTCGTCGCTCATCTCAGAACTGCCCGATGTTGGGAAAGTGTGCGAGTGGCGCCCATCGAGGTAGGGTGCAGACGGCAGATCATTCGGGTTATGGCAGATCAGGCATTCACGGGGCTCGTTGGTCCCATTGTCACCATGGCATCCAGTGCAGGTCTCATACCCTTTATCCCGAACCATCTCTCTGATGGTTGTTGTCGTATCCTTATGAATCACCGTCATCGCATGGCAACCATCACAGTTTTCTAATCCCCAAGCCAATCCGTTGTCTCCGTGGCTCTCATCCAGCAACAAGTTACCTGGCCTGGCTGTGTCGGGCGACGATTGATCATCGCCTCCGCAGGCAATTAATGTAGATAAGATCAATACAATGAACCAACGACTCATTTCCCACTCCCCGCATGGCATTCACTGCAATAACCCAACTGATGACAGCCAGCACAAGAGGTCGAATTAACTCTCGCTTCCAGACCATGCCGGTCGCGATAGCCCAGCGGATGCATCATATGCTTGGCGGGATTACGTTTGAAATGGCAGTCTGTACAGAAACTCAAGTCGATATGACAGCTGCGGCAGGCCTTCTCATCGAGCCTTGCCGCTTCTGTGTGGAACCAGGTGTAGTCCCCTTGATGATCAGGTGGCCGAATGGTCTGCGGATCGGTATGGCAAACCTCACAAGCCAAGGGGGCGGTTCGGGTCTGCATATGGCAGGAGTGACAGATCTCCTCCAGCGGTTCGTTGTAGATCGTTTGCAGACTCTCCAGCAACTCCAAATCGGTAATCTTGTTATTGTTAAATGGATGACAAGCCATACAGAGATCCTTACCCTGTTGCATAACTTCCAGGTGGGCATTATGGGGAAAGTAGAGATCAGCTCTCTCATGACGCTTCTCCCACCAACTTTTCTCACCCTCCTCACCTGCCGCCACTTCAGCGAAGGCTTGAGTGCAGGCCAACAGTAGATAGACCAGCAAAAACACTCTCATGGCAACTCTCCAACATTGGTTTGATAGAACTCGTAGCGCAACGAGAGGGCCAGTCGATACTCATCGTCCCGCTCCGAGTGGTCCAACCATTCGCCACTGAGATCGACCTGCCAAGCCGATTTAATCCGTTTTGAATAGGAGCATGAGAGCCCTAGCAAATGGTTATTACCAGAAAGTTGGGTGAATTTCTTTTGATAAACGCTCTCCAGCTCTATTCTCGAACTGGAATCAATCGGTTGTTTGTATCGCAGATAACCAGAAAAGGCATAGTCGTCATCTGATTCCAGATAGTCGAGCCGGGTATCCCATACAGCACCAAATCCGGTGGTGTAGATCAGCTCGGAAGCTAAACCGAGCCCACCATTGCCCTGCGCCTGCCGACTACCGTTGAGCTCGAAATTGGTTTGCAATCTTCGATATTCGGGCAACTGCCAGACACCTTTGAGTAGTGACTGTCGCTCCATGCTGAAGAAGCCATGGTAACGATCACGAAAAGTCTCTGGTTCCTCATTAGGTCGGAAATAGCGATAGCCTAATCTCAGAAAGCCCTGTGCCTTAAGGTCATAATGGGCATCAAGTACCATCCTGTGGAAGTATTGGTCATCCAGATCCCAATCTGCCGCCAGATTGAAATCTTTGAATTGCGGACCGGCATCGACTTTTGGCCTTTCACCGCTCAGACCTAAATGGAGATTGCTCTGTCGTCTCCTGCTCCAACGTCGTTCCAGACCCAGATTAAGCAAGAGCCTGCTAAATCGATCCGTCTGATAAACAGACAAAATATTGAGATCTGAAAATAGCCCTAAAACCAGATTGGCATCTTCTTCCCAAGAAGTTTCAAATCTTCTTGGTTTACCGGCATAGAGCCTCCAACCGATCTGGTCTGACTGTTGATCGAATGAGATACCGTCCAGGTTGCTGAATCCGCGACTGTCAATATGTTCGAATCGACCAATGGTAATGTCAGGTCCCAAACCTTCCCCATCGCTGCGAATGAAGCATTGATAGAGTCGACCTGTGTCATTTGGCTCACCAGTTTCGATGGCAAACTGAATCCCCAGATCGAGCCCACTGGATCGATCCGTATAGTAGAGGTCATTCCACAGCTCAATCGAGGCCTCAGTCTCACCGAAATGGGTGTTATCCACTTGCAGTCGGAGTTCACTGTCTCCTGAGACTCCGGCTTTCACCGTAGCAGCGATGGGAAGGAGCAGGAGATGACTGACAATCGCACAAATCGCCGGCCTATTCATCTACAGTATGATTGAGTTGCTTGGGGGGGCGATCCTTCAGCGCCCCCCAGCTCACCAGAGAAACCAGGGCAACCGCGCAGCCAGCGCAACCGGTGCATAGTCCGAGCGTCACAATGGTACATTGTGACGTCAGCATCATATGCCCGGTCGCGAATCCGGCGCCGGCACCCCATGGCAGCATCTTCTTGATGCTATCGATCTTGGATTCCATAAGATTGATCGACTAATCCTGAATGAGCCTTTTACGCAGTGACCAACCCAACAGCAGCAAAGGTAGTATCAACACGGCGCCACCGCCTCCATTACCACCGCTGTCGTTACTGCTGTTGTCACTATCAGAGTTTGTATCGTCCGTTTCCGTTCTCTCTGCGACGGCAAAAAAGCTCAGATGATCGGTTCTGAGGACGACATAACCATCCTGGTCTGATGTAGCCGGCTTGGCGACAACGATCTGATCGGCCTGCAAATCACTCCAGCTCTCACCGTTTTCCGAAGAAATTACGGTCAAGGCCTGCTGATTGGTGCCGGTCCATGGAAGCTTGATGAAGAGAGGGGTTCCGGGGAACTGCTTAACCGACTCACCATCGCTGTTTTTGGCCTCAATCTTATAGACTTGGGAGAGATTCATCCGGCCCGCCTGAGTTGCCGCATCAACCGGCTCACCAGCTTCCACACGTATTAGGAAGCGATAGGTCATCATGACCGTTGCAGCCTGCCCGTTTCTGTCGGTCATGATGGCGCTATCCTTCACCATCTGATCACCGTAACGGGGCTTGAACAGGTAGATTGTGCTGGAGGAAGGCATCTGTTCACGCAACACAGCAATCTCTTCACTGCGCAGACCCAAGCCTGCCATGCCGGTATCGGCATCTGACTCACTCATATAACCGGCAAATACCGGTGCATTGGCCGTACCCAGGATCGACAGAGAGGGGTTGATGGCGCTGTAGTAGAGCAGATCCTCCACATTCTCAGTAATCACGCCTGCATCGTCTGCTTTCATGGAAGGAAAGGCCATTTCAACGATGCCTTCATCGATCAGTCGTCTGTCTGGAAGCTCGACAACCGTCTTACTGTTAGAAGCACCCATCACACCAGAGGTTGAAATCAGCGAACTGAAAGCCCCCCGTGAGTTTTTCTCATGACACTCCTCACACTGAACCGACTCAGGAGCAGGCCGGGTGTTGTGTGAGAGCACATAAAAGTTGGATGCGCCCCATCTCAGTACCGTATCAGGATTCTCCATACCCTTTGAACTCAGCAGTTTGTCGTAAGCACCCTTTTGCGCCACGATGCCTGCGTAATCCTCAGGGTCTGAAAAGCGCCAGCTACCATGGGACATCTGTACATCGACGTTACCCACGGTGTCACCAGAGACCGGATCGATCATCAGACCGGTTCGGTTACCCTGTTCATCGATCTCCATCTTGAAAATACTGTTGCGTTCCGTTTTGGTCAGTACATGGCCACTGGTCTTATCGAGCCATTGAGCACGATAGCGGGCGTTATAAGGCCTCACCTTCAGTGTGCCATCCTCTGTCGCTGAGTAGCGGTACATGATCTGTATCGGTGTACCACGAGACGCCTTATCGGTGATGTGGCAGGCTTCGCAGGCCAGAACATCCAGATGGGTCTGGGTGATACGATCCAGCGAATCTTCTGTGTAGCCGGTCATATCTCCTGCCAGCTTCCAACGCTCACGGTGGGCCGCCAGCATATCTTCATGACCTGAAGGGATGGCCGGAGTCTCTGCCTGTTCGTGACAGTAGACGCAGGATTTCGCCGGTGGGTTGTAATCCTTGTCATTGGCAATATCCATATCGGAATTACCTTTCAGGAAGTTGTGGTTGGCATCCAGGTCGGCTTGATAGCCGAAGCTCTTTTTGTAGTAGTTGCGGCTATGGCAGGCATTACAATTCTCAATGTCACGCTCTTCCCCGTTGGCTTCCTTCCATACCTGTCCCTTGTGGACATCGTCCTGATAATCACGAACCTGCAGGCCATCTTCATCAAATACCGCCTCGGCACCCTCACCGAAACCGTAAAAGCCCCGTCGTGAATTCGAGGTTAAGTGACAATACATACAGTTGTCGTTACCCGGATAGCGAACCATGGGAATGGTCACCAGTCCCTGTTCGGTAAAGGCATCCGCATTCCATTCGACAATCGGCAGTTCATTGTCATCGAGCGCTATCTCTGAAGCACTGACGCTACCGTCGCTGTCATCATCCTGGCGAGTGAAGCTGACCAGGGGTTGAGGTTGGCCCTCCTCATCCATATTGAGATCCAAAAACTCAAGCATGGCGGTCGCCGCATAACGAAACTTACCTGAACGCATCAGCTCCGAGCGCAGCGTGGTGGCATGGGTAAACGCTGTCGTTTCGCTATCCAACTGGTTGTCATGACTGACCATCTCACCCAGATTGACATGGCAGAGCAAACAATCGTTTTCAGCCACACCAGAGGCCTGCCAATCCCAGAGTTCGACAACGGCTTGCCCTGCTTCATCGACGCTACGACTGTAGTAGTCCCCATCCAGATAGTCCACGGTTGCGCTATCCACAGCATCATAGCGCCGGCCGTTACGGTCGGTCTCCATCCAGCCGCCCCCCGAATGGCAGCGGGTACAGCGCATTACCAGATCTGGGGTACCCAGATCGGCGAAACTATCAATCGATGCATTCTGCTTTTTTGCCGTAATGTCTGTATTACTGCCACCCATGCAGTTATAGCCACCAAAGTAACCGGGTGAAAAGAGTTGGGGCTGGCCATGATCCCGACCATAGTCGTCCCTTGCTTCATCCCTGCCCTGCTGTATGTGATAGGCGTGGGTGATCTTTTCATAATCGTGGCAACCACTGCCGGCACAGCTCTTTTTCGGGCTGTAGGGTTGTCCGCTGCCCACCACATGTTGGCCGGATTCAGTCAGTAGTGGAATTGGGGGATGGGCGACTGTTTCGTCCAATAGGCCAGCGATGGCAGTGTTTATATAGAGTGTTAAAAAACCCATATAGCACCATCTATGCCATAACGGCTTTTATTTTTTATTACAATACATTACATAGTTTTGTTATGATTTCGAAATACTAAACACGGTCATATACCTTACTTTAACTAAGGGATTTAACCCAATCCTCAAAGTTGTTTTTGCAGAACAGCCGCAAATGGTTGCTATTGGTGTGCTATCGTGCTTGTTTTGACATTTGATTTTGCAACCGTCCCATCCAGTATTTTTAGAATAAATCTAAACTGAAGCGGATAGATGATCAATCAAAATGCCCTATTGATGTACGTTATTTTGACCATAAGATGTCAGTTGATGCGCGAATCTTTTTATTCTAAAACCAACCACACAGGACAATTGATAATGCCCTTTCCAGTAGTCGGTGTAACTCGGCCTAACTTTTTGATCCTCACACCAGTCTGTGTCTCTTTGGGTGTGGCGAGTGCGCTGCTATCCGGAAATGTTATCTCCTGGGGGATTCTTGGCATCGTACTGCTGGGTGCCATAATGGCCCATATCAGTGTCAATGCCTTAAATGAATATTTCGATTTCCATTCAGGATTGGATGCTAAAACCCAGCGTACCCCCTTTAGCGGTGGTAGCGGCACTTTAGTGATGCAACCGCACCTTGCACCCCAGGCCCTGGTAATCGGCGCTGTCTCTCTATTGATTACCCTGGGTTGTGGGCTCTATCTAATACAGCTCGTTGGCTGGGGGCTGATACCGATTGGGCTTCTGGGCATTCTGATCATCATCAGCTATACCAGCTGGATCAATCGATACCGTTTTCTGGTTTTGATCGCTTCCGGTTTCTGCTTTGGCCCGTTAATGGTCAATGGCACACACTATGCGTTGACTGGCCAGCTATCGGCCACGGCGTTAATACTCTCGTTGACACCATTTTTCCTGGTCAATAATCTGCTATTGCTGAATCAGATCCCCGATATTGAGGCTGACCGCAGTACCGGACGAAATAACTATGCAATTGTCCTAAATGCAGCTGGAAGAGCAAAATTGTTTTTAATTTTTAGCCTATTTGCATATCTGGCTGTTGTTTGTGGAGTACTGCTTGGCCTTTTACCCGTGACAACACTGCTTGGCTTACTTACTGCTGGACTGGTCTACAAAATTTATGTTGTCGTTAAACAACAAAGCTGTGAAAGGGATCAATTGATTGCAAGTCTCGGTCGCAATGTAATCGTCACTCTGATCACACCCAGCTTGATTTTTATTGGCGTGCTCCTTGAAGCCCTATGAATAAGGAGGGTCTGCCGGACAGACTCAGAGACAATTTGCCATCGTTTCTCGGCTTTCACATGAGACAATCTTAGCCAGAATTGCTTGATCTTTTCGAGTCAGACTGATTGTTGTTGCCTTGGTGTCAAGAGCAAACCCACCGATCGAAACCCGGTAAGTCTGCCCATCCATTAACTGGATGACCTGCCTGACGAGTTGCTCATTATCTTCTGGACCAACAGTGAAAGCGACAATAACGTTGAAACGGTCGCCGTCTACCGTGTAAAAGCTGCTCCCTTTGCTTCCTTCGATAGGCAGGGTGACTGCAGCGTTGGGAGCACTCATCACGAATTCTACTGCTTGTGCATACCAGGGAGACAAAGCCCATAAACCAGCAAGTCCTGCATATAAATACTTCAATTTATTCCTCTAGGGTATAGCTGTGCTCATGTGGCTTCGTAGTTGACCGCTACGATTCACAGTAGAAAAACTAAAAAAGACTCTATTTTCAGGAAGGCGCTAGAATCGCCAATATCTTTAAGATTATACCAGTTCTTTTTTAAATATAATTATTTAGTTAACCTTTTGTATTAAAAAATACTTGCAAGTGTGACAAGCGAGCAATTTACTCGCTCGCGTGACTCACCCAGTGGGTGAGTCTGCCTATCGATCACTTTTTCGACAAAAACAAATAATTTAGCAGATTTGAGCAGTCACCTGATTTTGTAGGTTCTACTTTACTGGAAGGGCCAACTCCTCAGCCTACTGTTAAGTTCGGGATTTACCTAACCTCAGCAGACTCTAAGTGCTACAGAGTGTACTGCCATGCCACTAGGGTAATCCCCAGCTTGTCAATAAAGGGGGGTGATGTAATCTAAAGAAAAGATAAATACCAGATCATGGAGGTAGGCTATGATTCATTTTTCTGCACGATTTCAACAAAACCAAACCCACTCGAAGTCTTTACAGGGGTCAAGCAGCAGCACCGCAGGAGTCAGTGATGAACAGCTCACCAATATGTCCGCGCCGAAAAGAATCAACCCTATATTATGGGATTTATCCAATGCACAAGAACGGCGTACTATGCTGGAAAATTCGGAGTTGCTAGAGAGCACCAGTACAAACCAAAACCCGGCATCCAACAACAGTGGCGCAGAAAGATTGCCGACCAATCTACAGCAGACCCCATATAAAATCCTTGACTACAGCCAGCCTGCAAAGCTTAATCAACAAACAGCTGCAGTTGTGACTGAAACCCAGACACCGCAGAACAACCAGCTGAGCAAAGCAACTCTGGTGGGCAGCTCCATTGCCGCCAATGATCAGCAGGCACTCAATCAAATAACTCAACAATTCCAACAGCGCTTCGCCAATACCGCATCAGACAAGGCGGCCTTCCATGACATCATGAGCAAAACATTTGGCGACCAATACGACAAAAACAGCGCTGAAAATATACGCCAGCAGACCTTGAAAGGCGACTTCAGTTGGATGCCAAGTGTAGAACTGGTAGACAGTCAACAGCTCCAGGATCAGTCGGGCATCCAGACAAATGGCAAAGCATTGGGCGCTTACAGTCAGAGTAACGATACAGTATATCTTAGCAAAGAGCTGTTAAGAACCGATATGGCTCAGGCGGAGAAAACTCTCACTGAAGAGGTAGGGCATGCAATAGATACCAGAGTAAATGTATCAGATGCTGCAGGTGATGAAGGCGATATCTTTGCCAGACAGGTACAGGGTGAATCAATCTCTGAAGAAACACTCAACGAACTTAAGCAAGAAAATGACAGTGGTTATATTGAAATCGATGGAGACAAGGTCGAGGTCGAATATAGTTGGTTTTCAAGAGGATTGAAAAAACTTAAGAAAGGGGTTAAACGAATCGGCCGAAGCATTAAAAAAGGCGTAAAAAGTATCGGCCGAGGCATTAAGAAAGGCATAAAAAGTATCGGCCGAGGTATTAAAAAAATAGGCCAGGGAATCAAGAAAGGTATAAAAAAACTTGGCAAAGGCCTCAAAAAGGCCTTTCAGAAACTTGCTCAAAGCAAGTTGGTGCAAGGCATATTGACTGTTGCCCAGTTCATTCCGATTCCAGTTGTTTCCATAGTCGCCAAAGGTCTTAACATGGCCATGTCAGCCTACAATATCTTTCAAGGAGTCAAGCACAAGAGCTGGGGCATGGTACTTGGCGGTGTGGCCGGTGTGGCAAACGGTGTGTCGACCTTCGGTAAAGCCCTGGGTGCCTCATCAGGGTTCATCAACAAGGCCACATCTTTCGCCAGCCATATGAACACAGCCTCAGCGGCATACAAGGCGATCGCTGAGAAAGATCTCATGGCTGCAGCCAACCTTGCAAGCAATTTCTTTGATGGTAACCCGGCTGTCGCCAATACCATCAAGCAGGCAGGACAGGTTCACCAGGCCTATCAGGCCGTACAGAGTGGCGACTATCTTAGCGCAATTGGTGTAGGATCGACTTTACTGCAGGATTTCACCGGAGCATCCGGTGATCATATTTTGCAAAAAATCGGACAAAACGCTGAAGTTCTACAGTCGATCGACCATGCAGTCAATCAGGGAGACTACAGCGGCGCTATATCACTATTGACTGAACAGTATGGCTCACATCTCAACCTTGGGAGTGAGGATCGCGAAAAGATCTCTCAGGTAACTCAAACCTTTCAACAATTGCATCAGGCAAACCAGATGATCAAATCGCATCAGTATGACGAGGCCGCTCAGCTACTCTTGAAGACGGCTGAGCATTATATTGGCAGCAAAAAAGCCAAAGCCGAACTCTATGAGGCCAGTCAAAACATCAAACAGATGGAGAACGCCATCAACTCGCTCAAAGATGGCCGCCTTGCCGATGCAATTACTACCGCAGGCGAGCTACTGAACAAACCAATTGATCAAAACAGCCAGCAACTGATGACAGAGATACAAAACTATGCCAAAGATGCACAAAAACTTGGAATTCTTCTCGAAAATGGCTCACCTGAGGAGATTCTGCAGATACTCAAAGATCGTATGGATAAACAAGTTGTTATAAATAACATCCTGAATCAAGCCGCCTAATCGATACTTATACACACCTCATAAGCCCGTGAGTTATTCACGGGCTTAGTCTATTTTTAGAAGTTCCTAAAAAAATATCCGTTATACTGGTTAACCCTAGCTAGGGAGATTCCCATCTACATTTTCTTATTAGAAGATAGTTTAATTTATCTGGGCAAGCACAAAATTTCTTCAAAGGACCAAACAATCTCAACTAGGGATTAGGAGTAACACTATGGGATTTTTTTCAAATGTATGTCTAGATAGAAACTCTACCAGAGTTGACATGGGCGAGATGAAAATCTTTGGTAAAAGGATCAATACTGGTAAAGTTGTACTTGATGCCAGAGGTGGTAATGACAGAATCCATGTCCATCAAAACATGGACGGCTCTGTAAAAGTCACAGTCAATGGTAAGGACCACTGCTTTACTGCCGAACAGGCGAAAAACCTGGTCATTAAAGGTGGTAAAGGCAATGACACCATCACTATGTCAGGTCATCAGTTGTATGGCCCCAAGACCAACATCACGATCGACGGTGGAAAGGGTAATGACACCATCTACGGTAGTTGTGGTGACGATAACCTGATTGGCGGTAAAGGCAATGACACCATCTATGGTGGTGGCGGCAACGACAACATCAATGGCGGCAAGGGCAGCGACAAGTTGTATGGCGGTTCAGGTAACGACCGAATCGTCGGCGGCAAAGGCAATGACACCATTAAAGGCGGTTGTGGCAACGACTCGATCAGCGGTGGTAAAGGCAGCGATGTCATTGATGGTGGTTGCGGTAATGATACGATCCACGGTGGCAAAGGAAGTGACCAGATTGACGGCGGTTATGGTAACGATTCGATCCGTGGTGGCAAAGGCAATGACACCATCAGAGGCGGTTACGGCAATGATTACATTCAAGGTGACAAAGGCCATGACACCATCTTAGGCGGTGTTGGAAATGATACTATCCATGGTGGTAAAGGCAATGATCGTATCTATGGTGGTTTCGGAAACGACTCGATCCGTGGCGGTAAAGGCAATGATCGTATCGATGGCGGCTTCGGTAATGACTATATTCAAGGCGATAAAGGTCGTGACCAAATCTTTGGTGGCTTTGGTAACGATCGAATCCATGGTGGCAGAGGTAGTGACACCATCTATGGCCAATGGGGCAACGACGTCATTTCCGGCGGTAAAGGCAACGACTACATCGATGGGGGAACCGGTAACGATCGCATCAACGGCAACAAAGGTCATGACCATCTTCGTGGAGGCGCAGGTAACGATGTCATTCATGGCGGTAAAGGCTGGGATCGTCTGGTCGGAGGACCTGGCATTGACTACCTGAATGGCGGCAAAGGCCTGGATTGCATCATTCAAGGCAATGATAACCAGGTCTCAACCATGCCGGTTGGCTTTGGCATGCTATTGAATCATATATCGGCTCGTTAGAATAAAAACCTCTCCCGCCTGGATATCTCATCGAGTGTTCCCCGACATTTTGAGATATCCGGGCATCTCTTATCTCAGATGCTAATTAAACAGCGACGAACCATGGATTTGCAAAGTTTTGACATTGTATGAAACTTTTTTGTAACCGAAAGTCAGTAAGAGTTACTGATCACACTGATGATCAAAGATATCAATAAATGAGCAAATCTTTGATAAGGAAGTTACCGATGCCTATTGTTATATCAATTGTTCTGCTGCTGTTATCGCTTAGCGCCTATGCAGGCGACATTCCTGAGAATGAGGTTTTGACGATTGACGATCCGATTCCTGGATCGCTCTACCTGGAGTTTTCTGATGCCGATGATCTGCAGCCAAAAATTGGCGACTTCAAAATCCTCAGCAGTCTCTTCATGAGTAACCAGCTGGGTGAGCGCTGGGCCACATTGACCATTCAAAACCAATCCTCATCCCAGCGTCTGCTGGACAGACAATATATTGTTGCTCTGTTTGCTAATGGAGAAAAAAGGCATCCGCTTCATATCGAGCATACCTTTTATGGAAAAGAACAGATAACCATGACCATCAGCTTCGGTAAGAGCAAATACCCGATCCTGCGCACCGAGGTTAGAAACTAACTCAACTCACCTACCCCGTACAAAGGTGCGTAGCATGATCCAAACAAAGAGGATTCCACCGATCACTGCCAGCAGGCCACCTAACCCCATAACCCCCATAAAGGCTTTTGCCCAGATACTCTCCAGGCCTTGAGCGGATCCTGCAGTTTTGCGCTGAATACCCATCAGGCCGGAGCCAGCCAAGCCACTGATATGCAATAGTTGGCCTATACCATAGATCCAAGGTTGTAGTTTGACCATCCGGCCTTTGGGTATTGGGTAGCCGAGTTTAGGTAGCAAGAGATAACCCAGCCCCATCAAACCCAGGGTCACCCCGACAATGGAACCATGATAGTGTGCCGGAATCATGGTATTGACACCTGTAATGAACAAGGCCAATGCGCCACCAGAAAAGAACAGTAACAGCGACATCCAGAGAGCGGCACGCAAAGGTTTTTGTTCAGCTGTTGTTTGATCTGCCCAAAGCAGCCCGATGACAATTAATAAACCTACCGGAATAACTGCCAGGCCACCACCATATTTCATCAAGTCGGTAAATGCCGATCTTGATGCCAGAGTCACTGTTTCATGGACCATGTAGATCAGTGGGGTAACCAATACCGGCGCAACACCTATGACGAATAGCCATAGATACCAACGCGGATTACCAGGTAACACAACTCCGCTGCCAAGTGCCAGTAGAATCCAAACAAGAATAATCAACTGGGTGTAAGCAAACTGTAAACTGTGCCCTGCCCCCCAAAACAGATACTCATAGTAAGCCTGTCCCGTCACATCATCAGGCATCTGAGTCCATGCAACAAGCAAAGCGAGCAATGAGACTAAGAGAGCGAGTGAAACGGTCCAGCTGGCCAAATTGAGGATATCAGGCGATGAGCCTAGCCACTGTTTGGGCTTAAAACTGACGAGGCGAACACTCGCCTGCAGTGTAATCCCGATACCAAACAGCCCCAACATAAGAAAAAACAGCGGCCGTTGAAGCACTGGCACATAGTTATTCATCAAAGGTGCGCCATCGCCAATAAATGCGGAGGCGGCAATCCCCAGAGCGCCACTGAGTGCAAACAGAAAGGCAATCGACTCCAAGGTTTGGAGACCACTTCGATGCGGGATTGTCAGACTCCAGATCAGTGCGCTCATCGACAAGAACCAGATCAGTACGGATTGGTCCACATGGATGACCAGAGCCGTTTTAAAAAAGTCGATCCAACCGAAAAAGGCTTCACTGCCCGGAATCCTGGATAGTACCAGCAAAATGGCAAACAAACCGGCCAGCGCCAAGGCCAAAACACCTAATTGTAACCATCTGAGCACCTGCGTTTGTCTGCTCAGACGACTGGTTTGTAGTGAAAAACCGCTACTTTCGAATGAAATCAAGCAAATAGTCTCCACTCAAGTAAATCTGAACTTATAATGCCCAGATAGGCTGGTTAGTTGCTACTAACCTAGTGTAGTGTCCTATATAAAAGCGTGCATTTAGAAAGCCACTCAAGCCGCGAGTGCAAGGCGCAGCCTGCCGGGAATGGCGGCTCCCTTTCCAAGGGCTGCAACGCCGCAATCGTGGCTTGAGTGGCTTGCCGCAGGGC
The DNA here is from genome assembly GCA_037382205.1 of Candidatus Thiodiazotropha sp. Taxonomy (GTDB): domain Bacteria; phylum Pseudomonadota; class Gammaproteobacteria; order Chromatiales; family Chromatiaceae; genus Thiodiazotropha. The sequence goes on along the minus strand of JARRQD010000022.1, from coordinate 7,841 downwards.
GAGGCAAGGGATTTATGCTCAATTTCATGATAGGCCTCGTCTAAATGTATGATTTGTATAGGACACTACACTAGCCTGTCAATATACCATCTTCCGAGGTTCAAGCCTGCCCAGCGAACCTCGACTCATCTGCCTACGGTTTGAGCAGACAGTCAACAAGCTGAAGTTGACTGAACTTCTTCACTCATATTAGGCTAGCGAACCGCCGCTCAGTAACACTCAGTAGCGGAACTCCCTTTGGGCCACACCACCAGAGCCCCTTAGAGTTGAGGAGATCATGCGGAAAGACCCAGCCCTGCTGTTTAGAATTCAATACCGCCTGGTTCTGATAACCTGTCTGTTGGCATTTTGTGTGGTACTGCTAGGCGCCTATGTTCGCCTTTCCGATGCTGGCCTTGGCTGTCCAGACTGGCCAGGCTGCTATGGACAGCTCATAGTACCCAATGAATCGGCAGAGGCAGTCGCAAAAGAACAGGCATTTGAACCATCTAAAGCCTGGAAAGAGATGATCCATCGATATATGGCCGGCACCCTGGGTCTACTGATTATAATCCTCTCGATTCTCGCTTGGATGAACAGAAAAAACACCCGCCAACCGGTAATACTCCCTGGCACACTGTTATTGCTGGTAATATTTCAGGCCTTGCTGGGAATGTGGACTGTAACCCTGCTGGTCAAACCGGCCATAGTAACCGCCCATCTACTCGGTGGATTCGCAACCCTTTCCCTGCTGTGGCTGCTGTTTCTCAGACTACGGCCGATAGACCATTTGCACACCGTTGAAACCACCCTCCCCCTAAGAAGATATATCTTCTTCTCCCTATTTGTAGTTTTGCTGCAGATCACGCTTGGCGGCTGGACAAGCAGTAATTACGCCGCATTGGGATGCACCGACTTTCCGACTTGCTATGCCGGTCAATGGTGGCCACCTATGGATTTTAGAGAGGCCTTTGTGATTTGGCGAGGGTTGGGAATCAATTATGAGTTCGGGGTTCTGGAGATGGATGCACGCAGCGCCATCCACATCACTCATCGAGTTGGCGCCCTCATAACCTTACTGACCTTAGGTGCATTAGCCTATTGGCTGATACATAAGAGTTCATCCCGTCCATTGCAAAACACCGGCTATCTGCTTACATTAAGCTTAATAGTTCAAATCGGCCTCGGTATCACCAACGTTTTAGCCCGTCTACCTTTGAATGTTGCAGTTGCACACAATGCTGGCGCCGCCATTCTGCTATTGATCATGGTGACACTGATCTGGGTGTCGAGACAACGGGAGTAGCTCATGTCAGAACACTCCAATCCCCAGCTGGGGATAAATAGCGCCTTGCTTGCTATCTCAGCCTTGCTTGGTGGAATCGTGGTTTGGTCTTATCTGCATGGACCAAAGCCTGCTGACACGACCCAACCCTTGTCAACCGAACAGGCCACCCTGCTGCCAGAATTGCGCGCCCTGAAACCGTTCTCCCTCACCAGCCACAATGGGGAGAAGTTTGACAATCAGAGTCTACTCGGACAATGGACGTTCATGAGCTTTGGTTATACCTCTTGTCCTGATATCTGTCCAACCACCATGTCCCTGTTCAGTGAGATGGATGACCTGCTGAAAAGCAAACAAGCGACAGCCCCCTACAAGATCGCATTTGTTTCAGTGGATCCAAAGAGAGACTCTTTGCAACGTCTTGCCGAGTATGTCACCTATTTCAATCCCGAGTTTATCGGTGCCAGCGGCCCAGAGTCAGCCCTGCAACAATTGACCAAACCATTGGGCATTCTCTACCAGCGAGTTGAAACTGAGGAGAGCGCAATGGACTATGTGATAGACCACTCTGCCTCGATCATTCTGGTCGACCCGCAAGGTCAATATCATGCCTATTTCAGCCCCCCTCATGATCCACAGAAAATGGCCAATGATTTCCTCGCCATCAGTGATCATGCGCAACAGAGTGAATGAGTGTGAACGATCTGATAAAAGGGAAGTGTTGGCACTGTAACCGTGGGTTGCAAGCCATAGACTATGGCCGGGAGACCAGCTGTCTCACTTGCGGCAAACCCACCCGAGTCTGCCGCAACTGTCGTTGGTATGCCCCGGGCCGCCCCAACCAATGTGAAGAGCCAGCCGTAGAACAGGTGCTCGATAAAGAGAAAGCCAATTTCTGTGAGCTGTTTGAGCCTACCCTGACGCCGCTCACTGATGAAGCACCGCAAACGCCTGACGATCGGAATGGCTGAAGGCCGCCGGTCCCCCGGTATCCATACCACTGCCCCGCATGGTATCGAGAAAATCCCGCATCGCCAGACGCTGGCGGATATTGTCAGTTGTGTAGCGCTCACCCCGGGGGGTCAGAACCAGACACCCCTTCTCGATGACTTCCGCAGCCAATGGGATGTCTGAGGTAATCACCAGTTCACCGGATTGGGCTTGTTGCACAATATAGTCGTCCGCCACATCGAACCCCGCCGAGACCTGGATCGAACGAATCAGCTCAGAGGGGGGGACCTGGAGGGGTTGATTGGCAACCAGCAGGACTGGAATTTTGACTCTGTCAGAAGCACGAAACAGAATCTCTTTGATCGGTTTAGGGCAGGCATCGGCATCGACCCATATCCTCTGCAGTGACATCTCAGCTCCGGAATTAAACTCGTTGGGTTAATAAAAGTCCCTACTGACTGTAATATTGGCTATTGTAATCAATAGACAGACCATTATACTTCACCACCCGGTCATGCCTATGGCCGGTTCATCTGCTCCCATCAGGAACCTTAATGTCCCACGCCGACCCTGCAGCCACCAGCTTCAACGATTTCGATCTGCCAAAACCGATTCTCAGCGCACTGGATAAAGTAGGCTATGAAACCCCCTCACCGATCCAGGCCCAAACCATCCCCTATCTACTCGCGGGAGACGATTTACTGGGTCATGCGCCCACAGGAACGGGTAAAACTGCTGCTTTTGCACTGCCACTGCTGGCGCGCCTGAACCTGAAGCAGCGCCATGTTCAGGTTATGGTGTTGACCCCCACCCGGGAATTGGCCATTCAGGTTGCCGAGGCGTTTCAGCGTTATGCCTCCCAGCTGAAGGATTTTCATGTGCTGCCCATCTACGGTGGCCAAGATTATGGGGGGCAGATTCGCCAGTTGAAACGGGGAGTTCATGTGGTCGTTGGCACCCCTGGCCGGGTCATGGACCACATGCGTAAAGGCACCCTCAAATTGGATAACATTCAGACGCTGGTGCTGGATGAAGCCGATGAGATGTTGCGGATGGGCTTTATTGACGATGTGGAGTGGATACTCGAACAAACCAATCCGCAGAGACAGATCGCCCTCTTCTCCGCCACCATGCCGAAAGAGATACGCCATATTGCCCGACGTCACCTCAATCAGCCCCATGAAATTGCCATTAAAAGCAAAGCGGCGACAGCCGAGACCATCAGACAGCGTTACTGGCTGGTCAAAGGGCTGCATAAGCTGGATGCCCTGACCAGGATTCTTGAAGTCGAGCCTTTTGATGCGATTATCATCTTTGTACGCACCAAGACCGCAACCACAGAACTGGCGGAGAGACTCTCTGCTCGAGGTTACAGCGCCGCTGCGTTAAATGGTGACATGGTGCAGAAACAGCGGGAACAGATGGTCGAACGACTGAAACGCGGTGCGCTGGATATTCTGGTAGCAACTGATGTGGCCGCCCGCGGCCTGGATGTCGATCGGATCAGTCATGTCATCAACTTCGACATTCCTTACGATAGCGAATCCTATGTGCATCGTATCGGGCGAACCGGGCGTGCCGGCAGAACAGGTGACGCCATCCTGTTTGTCGCCCCCCGGGAGAGACGTATGCTGGGTTCGATTGAGAAGGCCACTCGACAGAAAATCGAACAATTGACCCTGCCCAGCACGGAAACCGTCAACAACCAGCGTATTGCCGTATTCAAACAGCGCATTTCCGATACTCTTGCCGCTGAGGAACTCGACTTTATGCAGGGCCTGCTGGAACAGGACCCGCAGGAGCACGATGTACCAGCCATCGAAATCGCAGCGGCACTGGCAAAAATGTCGCTCGGGGATAAGCCACTATTGCTGGAGCCGGAAAAGAACCGCAAAGAGCGTGGCGAGCCGGCAAAAGAGAGAAACAGCAGGCGTGAGCGTGTTGATCGCAAGGCTAAGGCAGAGACATCCAATCCGCCTTCAGGAATGGAACGATTCCGTATCGAAGTTGGCCATGATCACAATGTCCAACCAGGCAATATTGTTGGGGCAATCGCCAATGAGGCTGGGCTGGATGCAGAACATATTGGCCATATCGACATTCAAAAGGATTACTGTCTGGTGGATCTACCGCTTGGCATGCCCCATGAGATCTTTCAGGATCTTAGAAACGCCTGGGTTTGCGGACAAAAGCTGAAGATTTCCCGACTGGCGAAAGCCGAGAAACCGGCAAAACGAAGCAATCGGCCTGAGAAGAAAAAAGCCAAAAAGAGAAAGCCCAAAAAGCGTGCTACGTCTAACTCGAAGCAAAAGGGAATATCGGGTTAAATCGCCATTGCGGTGAATGCTGGATTCTCTCTATTTAATTGGTCTGGATACTGGCACTGTCCATGAAATGCCGAGCTTTTTTGTATTTACCAGGCTCTCAACGTCCCTCCTGAGGGAGAGAGAACTAAGCGGGAGCACACCGCGCTTAATCAGTGGTTTCTTAGAGAAAATCGACCCGAAGATTCACTCGACGGTTTTCCGCTCGCCCTTTGGCATTACTGTTATCGGCCACCGGTTGAGAATCAGCGTAACTCACCGAACGCAGATGTTTCGCTGAAAACCCCTGATCCAATAAAAATCGGGTCACAGCATTGGCCCGTGCAGCAGCCAACTCCCAGTTGGATTTAAAAGGACCGCCGAGGATTGGCCGGTCATCGGTATGTCCTTCCACAGCAATATCCGCTTCACCGATCTCTTGCAGGGTCATGGCAAGCCGCGACAGCACCGGCTGGGCTTCAGGCAACAACTCGGCCTTCGCGGAGTGAAAGAGGATGACATCGGCAATCTCAAGTGAGACCCCTAGATCACGTTGAACCACTTTTACTTCATCATCAAAACGTTGCTCGATTGCAGCAACTAACCTGGACTCTGCACTACTCTCTCTCTGGGTAGGTTGTGGTAACTCCTCGATCACTTCAGTCTGCTGAGGAGGCTTATCTGGACTTGCTATCTGAGGTTCGACATAGGTTGTGACAAGTTGATTCTGCTGCTCGACTGGCTGCATTTGCTGAACCGCCATTTGACCAAGCAAAACCACCAGCATAGCCAGGATAACACTCAATACATCCACATAGGTCAACAACCAGTTTGCATCGTTGTTATCGTTCTCCCAGTGGTACCAGGAGATGCTATCCAGAGGACTCAAATTTGCTTGCCATTGGCTTAAAAACCAGATTCGCCAGCACCAGACCATAGACGGTGGTAAGCATGGCGAACCCCATGGCGGCGCCGATGGAGGCCAGGTTTCCAGAGCCGAGACCAAACAGCATCTGTACCAGCCCTAACAAGGTCCCCAACATGCCGAAAGCAGGGGCATAACCGCCCATGGCGCGAAGAATGTCAGCGGGCCTGCGGAGATGATCACGATCCTCAGCGATCTGCCGCTGCAGCGCCAAACTGACCTGCTCCCGAGGAAATCCATCAAGTACCAATTGGGTGCCACGTCGCAGTAAAGGTGCGGATATCTGCTGAGTCACCGCCTCGGCCGGCCGAATTTCACCGCGGCGGAAAAAGTTTGCCGCCTGAAGAAAGCGGCGAAAAGCCTCCTCTTCCTCATCCCCCTGATCCACAACTGGCTTTCTAAAGTCACTCACCAACTGCCACATGACCAGCACAGCGTTCAGAGAGTGACTCATGATGGTTGTCAGAAGCGTCCCCCCAACCACCAGAAACAACCCGGAAATGATAGCAATCACCCCAGATCCTGGGGCCATCAACTGAATAGTCACGGAGACAACAACAGAGAATGAAAGCAGTCCGATCCAGAGGTAAATAGCCAACGCAGCTCTCCCGATATCTAGGGTGGTAAACCGATAGAATCTGTATCCGGTTTTCAGATAATCACGGTATTAAGCAGTGCAAATAACAGGCCAAATTGGAGAGATGTATTGATCAATTGGAATATCCCTTTGCGGAATCTGTAGCAGTATCAAAGCCAGGTAGATGTAATTTATTCTCAAATAGCGGTATATTGCCGGTTCGCTCAGCTTTTCACGAGTTGCCCAGCCTATCTAACAATAAACCATGGAATAACCTAATGAAGCTTAAATCGCTCCTGCTTATCGTATCTCTAACGGGCGCTACTCACTCATCGGTTGCAGCAGCTGACGTCAACATGAATCCAGGACTGTGGCAGTGGACTGCCGTTATGGATATGCCCGGTATGCCAATGCAGCTGCCACCCGCCTCCTACAAAATGGCATGGCAACCACCAGCCAGGGAGATATCACCTACTATGGAGATCGGGCTGAAGGGACAATCAACATCAACTCCCAGGGCATGCAGATGCGTTCGAAAACCACAGGTGAGCGATTAGGTCCCTGTACTAAAAAATAGGTGACAACCAGACATAACCCAATTGCCTCATCTGTTGCTCAATCCAGCGGGATCGCTCCGCCACATAAGGGCTGGGTGGATGTGCGCGATAACGCCAGGGATTGGGTAAAATAGCGGCGAGTCTGGATGCCTGCCTAATCGACAAATGATCGACAGGTACCTGAAACCAGTATTCACTGGCAGCGGCCACGCCATAGACCCCCGGACCAAACTCAGCGATATTCAGATAGACCTCTAGAATCCGCTGTTTATCCCAAAATAGTTCGAGCAACAGCGCAAACCCCATCTCAATAAACTTCCTGAAAAAGTTTCTGTGCGGCCAAAGAAACAGGTTTTTGGCTGTCTGTTGAGTCAGTGTGCTGGCGCCACGCAAGCGTTTTCCCCTGTTGGCCTCCTGCAATGCACGAAAAATCGCTTCTGGATCGATACCATGATGATATGGAAACCGCTGATCCTCTGCAGCCACTACAGCGAGCTGCATCGAGGGTGATATCGACTCCAGATCAACCCACTGGTGTATCGAGTGCTCCGGATAGCCCGACGGCGTATTGAGTTCTCGCTGTATCATCCAAGACCAGACAGGCGGGTCGAAAAAGCGAAGCAGTACAATGATAGAAACAAGCAATAACATAACACCAAAAACCACTCGCAAGGTCAGGCGCAATGATCGCTGAAACAAACGGGCAACCCCTTTTTTATTGTTGTCTTTTCGAACAGCCACTTTGAGATGATTGAAACTGGTAATGGTGCCTAATTCAGGTTGAATTTAGAGCAGGTTTTTTCCATCAAACAGCTCTGATTCGAGCGAGAACGGATCGATACCCTCTATACAACCCAGGTTGACTCTAAAGTGACCTGGCATTCTTGCTGTTTCATGAAAGGTATAGATGCCACATTGTTTACAAAAGTAATGTTTCGCTGTTTTTGCACCGAATTGATAGCAACCAAGTAACTCATCATCTGCCTCATAGCTGAACTGATCCGGGGCTACCGCCTGACTTGTCATCATCGTCCCCTTCCTAGAACAGATAGAGCAATTACAGCGTAAGCCTTTTTCGATTGACTCGCCAGTAAAGGAGAATCGAATTGCACCGCAATGACAACTTCCATGGTAGTGTTCAGCCATCACTCGCCTCCTGGGTACTTGAGTGTCTAGAAAGGTTAATTCAACCTAAAAAGATCAGTTGGACAGCGTGAAGGGTGCGCTTGTGGTGGTGCAGGGCAAGGGTCGCTCCTGCACATCC
>JARRQD010000021.1:18478-18950 GCA_037382205.1 Candidatus Thiodiazotropha sp. | reverse complement strand
GGGCAGAAACAGAAAGTCGGCAACCAGGGCCAGTCCCAGGGTGATTGCGGTTAGCAGTCCCATGCCCGCATTGAGTTGGAAGTGGGAGAAGGCGAGGATGCCAAAGCCGATAATCAACACCAGGGAGGTTACCCAGAGTGCCGTTCCAACGGTTGAGAAAGCATACCGGATGGCATCTTCTCCAGGTAGATTTTTTTCGCGTCTAGCGCGCAGGTATTTGCTGAGAAAGTGAACGGTATCATCAACCACGATGCCGAGGGTCATGCCGCTAACGACTGAGAGAGCGAGTCCCACTTCGCCAACGGTGAGTCCCCAAAGCCCAAATGCCATAGCCATGGGTACCAGATTCGGCACCAGACTGATGATACCTATTCTGAGAGACTTCAGAGCAACAAGCAGAATTAACGAGATGATAACCAGCGCCGTCGTAGTGCCTTCCAGCATCGATACGATGTTGCGACTGCCGATATGG